>JAFGEI010000100.1 GCA_016931695.1 Anaerolineae bacterium
CATTGACGCCGTCACCGCCCAGAGCGTCAGCGGCGCCCGCCAGGTCGAGCAGGCCGCCCAGGACCTGAACGACCTGGCCCAGCAACTCGAACAAGTCGTCGCACAATACGTGACAACCCGGCCAACGGCTCCTGCTTCACCGGGTACAGGGGAAGCAGCCGGGCCGGCAGATTGAGCGGATCGACTAGGGAGGCTGCAGGATGACGAAACGGAAACGCCTCGGAAAACTCGACGCTGAAACCACCTTCTCCCCTGGCAGCAAAATCCCGATCCAGGCTTCCCGCTGGTTCTCGGCCGAAGAAGTGGCCGAGATTCTGCAGGAACGGACTGCCAACCTGGCCCAAGTGGCCCAGGAAATGGAAAAAGAACAGATCATTCACATCGTCGTCCTGGCCCTGGGAGAAGAGAACTATGCCGTCGAGGCCACGTATGTCCGCGGCATTTTCGCCCTGGAAAACCTGTCGCCGGTGCCCTGTACCCCCGATTTCGTAGCCGGCGTGGTCAACCTGCGGGGCCGGATCATTTCGGTCATCGACATCCAACGGTTCCTGGGATTCCAACGGACAGAAATCGACGATTACTCGCAGGTTGTCGTCGTCAGCGCTCGCGGGCTGGAGGTAGGTCTGTTGGCCCGAGTCCGCGAGATGATCCCACTGCCAGCCAGCGAACTCAGGCCGGTGCTCCCAACAGCAACCCGGATCGCTGCCGAATATACGCGCGGCATCACCTCCCGCCTCATCGTGCTGCTAGACCTGGAGAACCTGCTGGGGGACGAAAGATTGATCGTCCAGGAACAGGCCTGACGAGGGATTCCCACCGAGGCCGGGAATGGGATCCGCGCAGAAGGAGCGCAGCATGCATGCCGATGAAGAACTGATGGAACAGCTGATGGCCAGTTTCCGCGAGGAGCTGGCAGAGCGTCTGGCTGCAATCAACGCCGATCTGCTGGCCCTGGAGCAACAACCCAAAGGGGAAGAAAGGGAGCAGACAATCCAGGAGCTCTTTCGCCACGTACACAGTCTGAAGGGGGCTGCGCGGGCGGTTGCCCTCCACCCGATCGAGGAACTGGCGCACGGCATCGAAGAGGCCTTTGGAGCCACCCGGCGCGGCGAGGCCGAGCTGACAGCCGAATTGTTCGACCTGTTCTATCGCGGGTTTGACCTCATCAGTGCGGCAATGGCAAACGTCAGCGCCGGAGAAAAAGTCGACAAGGACCTCGACATTGCAGAATACCTGGGGAAACTGGGGGCATCCTGGCAGAAATCCCCACCCCCCCCCCAGCCCGATCTGCCTGCCACAGAACAAGCGCCGAGCATCTGGGTGCAGGAACAAGGCGTAAGGGCACAGGAGGCAGATTCTATTCCACCATACGAGGCCCCTCCCCAAGAGCACCCGGTTGCTCCCGGCGCCGCGCCTTCCTCCTGGAGCGGGGACACGATCCGGGTCGCGACGGCCCGCCTGGACGGGCTGATGGCCCAGACCGGCGAGCTGCTGGTTTCACAGATGCAGATCGCCCAGCAAGCCCGCGAGATCGAGCAGCAGTACGCCACCATCGCCGGCTGGCAGCGAGAGTGGCAGCAGGTGCGCAACAATATCTTTCGCGCCCTCCAATGGTCGGCGGACGGCGCCTCGTCTCAGCTGCGTGAATTCCTGGAACAAAACGAGGACCAACTGCGCAACCTGATGACGTGGTTCGAGGAATATACTGAGCGCACAGCCGACAACCTGGCCCGGCTGGCCCTGGTCGTCGACGAACTGCAAGAAGGGGTCAAACAGGCGCGCATGCTCCCGCTGGCCAGCCTCATCGGGACCTTTCGCCGCATGGTCCGCGACCTGGCGCGGGAACAAGGCAAAGAAGTCGCTCTTGAGACATATGGCGCCGATACCGAGATGGACAAACATGTGCTGGAGCAGGTAAAGGACCCACTGATGCACCTGCTGCGCAACTGCATCGATCATGGCATCGAACAGCCGGCAGCGCGGGAGCGGGCCGGCAAGCCGCGCCAGGGCACCATCAACCTCAGTGCCGAGCGACACGGCAATCTCATCCTGATCCAGGTCGCCGACGACGGCGCTGGCATCGATGCCCAGGTGGTGAGAGAAGCCGCCGTGCGCCGCGGTATATTGCAGGCCGACGAAGCAGCCGAGATGAGCGACGACGCGATCATGTCCCTCATCTTTCTCCCCGGTCTCACGACCCTGCGCGTCATCACCGAGGTTTCCGGCCGCGGCATCGGCCTGGACGTCGTGCGCAAAAACGTCGAGTCACTCCAGGGCAGCATCGAAATCAAATCCGAGGTCGGAAAGGGCAGCGCCTTTATCCTCACCCTGCCGCTCACCCTGGTCAGCACCCACTGCCTGCTGATGCGCGTGGCGGGGCAGACCTTTGCCGTTCCGTTGGCGGCGGTGGGGCAACTGGTGCCGGTGACGCAGGACGCCATCGTATCTGTCGAAGGTGGGCAGGCAATTCATTACGAGGGAGAGCCCCTCTCCCTGGTTCACCTGACCGACGTCCTCAACCTGCCGCCGCGCGAGCCGCTCTTTGCCAGTGAAGAAGAAGAACTGCCGGCCGCCATCCTCGAAGCGGGCGGACAACGGATCGCTTTCCTGGTCGAAAAACTGGTCGGGCACCAAGAGCTGGTCGTCAAGAGCCTGGGGAAGCAGCTCGCCCGCGTGCCCAACATCGCCGGCGCGGCGGTGCTGGGCACCGGGGAGGTCGTCCACGTCCTCAACGTCGCCGACTTGGTCAAGAGCGCCCGCTCCAAGGCCAGCCAGCGGCTCCCGGCCAGAGAACGGAAAGAGGAAACCGAACGGCGCAAAGTGATCCTGGTGATCGACGATTCAATCACCACCCGCACCCTGGAAAAGAACATTCTCACCACCGCCGGCTACGAGGTCCGGCTGGCTACTAACGGAGAAGAAGCGCTCGCCGTACTGGCCGAAAACCCTTGTGACCTGATCGTGTCGGACATCGACATGCCGCGCATAGACGGGTTCGAATTCACCCGGATGGTGAAAGGAGACGAGCGGTACCAGGATATCCCGCTCATCCTGGTCACCTCGCTGGGCAACGACGAGGACAAGGCAAAAGGGATCGCTGCCGGCGCAGACGCATATATTGCCAAGAGCACATTCGACCAAGACGATTTGCTGGAAACCATCGAGCAGCTTGTTTAACGGCTGGAGGCCGGTGTTTAGCAAGGAGGCGCAGCATGTTACCTGATATCGATCCCCGCGGCGGCAACATTCTCGTCGTGGATGACAGCGCAACCAGCCGCACGTGGGCCAAGGTCGTGCTGGAGCGCAGCGGCTATCACGTGCGCGTGGCGGAGGACGGCGGCGAGGCACTGGTCATGATCGAATCCCAGCCCCCCGACCTGATCCTGCTCGACGTGATCTTGCCGGGCCTCGACGGGTACGTCGTCACGCGCCGCCTGCGGGAAGACCCGCGGTTCGCCCCGATTCCCATCATCCTGCTCACCACCCTGGGCGACGTCAGCAGCAAGGTTAAAGGACTGGAGGCCGGGGCAAACGACTTTTTGACCAAGCCGCCGGAAGAGTCCGAGCTGCTGGCGCGCGTGAGGACGCTGCTGCGCCTGACCTACAGCCACAAAGCGCTGCTGGCCGAAAAGTCGAAAACCGAGCTGCTGTACCGCATCAGCCGCGAGCTGAGCGCCGAGCTCGACGTCGACGCCCTGCTCTCGCGCATCCTCAACTTTACGATGGACGCCCTCGACGCGCTGACCAGCAGCGTCATCTTGCTCGACGAACAGGGAAAGCCCATCCGGCAGATATCCCGCCGCCGCGACGGAATCGCCATGATCTCGGGCGAGGTGTGGGAAAAGATCGTCCAGGAAGGGCTGACCGGGTGGGTCATTCGCAACCAGGAGGGCGCGCTCGTCGGCGACACGCGGGACGACCCGCGCTGGATCGTCGTCGAAGAGAGCCACACCAACATGCTCTCGGTATTGGCGGTGCCGATGCTCCACGGGGGGCGGACGGCGGGCACTGTCGTCCTGACGCACGATCAGGCGCACTATTTCACCCGCGAGCATTTTGAGCTGCTCAACTCGGTGGCATCCCAAAGCGCCATCGTCATCGAAAAAGCCCGCGCCTACCAAAAAGAGCAAATTCGCGCCCGCCAGCTGCAACTGATCAACAACGTGGGCCGCCAGGCCACTTCAATCCTCCACCCCAACCAATTGCTGCGCGAAATAAGCCGCCTGATCTGCCAGAGCTTTGACTATTACCACGTCTCGGTCGGCCTGCTCGAAGATAACGAGCTGGTCTTTGGGGACTGGGGATACCGCAGGGACCAGGAGGTCCAGGGGCTGCCGGAACGCCTGTCCCTCCAAAGCCAGGGCATTGTCCCATGGGTCGTCGAGAACCGCCGCCCGCTCCTGGTGCCCGACGTGGCCGAGGACCGGCGCTACCGCCAAGTCGAGGAACTGCCGGACACAGTCGCCGAGCTGGCAGTGCCGATGCAGATCGGCGGCCAGGCGCTGGGCGTCCTCGACGTGCAGAGCGACCGCTTCAACCAGCTGCGGGAAGAAGATATCCCCCTCCTCGAGACCCTCGCCTCCCAAATTGCCATCGCCCTGCGCAATGCCCAGCTCTTTACAGAAGCCCAGCGGCGGCTGCGGGAGCAAGAAGCGCTGCTGGAAACCAGCACGTCCGTCTCTTCGACGATCCAGCTGGAAGAGGTGCTCCAGCGGGTCGCCCAGGCAATGACCAAGGCGCTGAACGTCGCCGCCTGCGCAATCTCTTTTTGGAACCAGGAGGATAACACCGTCGCCCTCCTGGCCGAGTACAGCTCCGACCAACCCAAGCGGACGACGGGACAAAAAGATGCAATCGACAAACCCTATCCCGTGCAGGACTATCCAGCCACGGCCAAGGTGCTCAGCAGCCGCAAACCGCTTGTGGTGCGATTGGAGCACGAGAACGCCACCGCTCGCGAACAGGCGCTGATGGAGAAATACGACGTCGCCAGCCTGCTGATGCTTCCCCTGCGCGCTCGCGACCGGGTGATCGGGCTGGTAGAACTGTACGAAGCGCAAGAAGGGCGGGACTATTCCGAGCAAGAGATCGCTTTCTGCCTGGCGGTAGCCGACCATGCCGCATTGGCGATTGAAAACGCTCGCCTCTACGCCGAGACAGAGGCAGAGCGGGGCAAGATGGCCGCCGTCTTGGGCGGCACTACCGACGCCGTCTTGGTCACCGACAACGCCGGCCGGATCGTACTCCTGAACACTGCCGCCGAGCGGGCTTTTGGCTTGCCAGCAGAGCAGGCCGTGGGAAAGCCGCTGGAGGAGGTGATTCCCAGCCCGCCGCTCGTCGACCTTTTCCGCCGCGGCGCCGAGGACAGGCCGCCCCACGTAGCCGAGGTCCCCCTGGATGACGAGCGAATCCTCTACGCCAGCATCGCCCGCGTCGAAGGCGTCGGTCACGTTGCAGTCATGCAGGACATCACGTACCTCAAAGAGCTGGAACAGTTGAAAAACGAGTTCGTCGCCACGGTCTCGCACGACCTGCGCTCGCCGCTTGGCTCCATCTATGGCTACGCTGACCTGCTGTCCAAGATCATCGAGCAGCAAGAAGAACAAGAACTGGTCAAACAGATCAAGAGCCAGGGCGAGGACTTTGTGCAGCGGATCAAGGTTCGTGCCAGGCAGATGGCCGAACTGGTCGAGGACCTGCTCGACCTGGGCAAGATCGAAGCGGGCGTCGAAATGGCCCAAACCAGCTGCCAAATCACGACCATTGTCGCCGAGGTGGTGGAGGAAGCGCGCATCAAAAGCCAGGTCAAAAAAGTGGCGCTCGACGCCACTGTTCCCGACGACCTCCCGGCGGTCGTCGGAGATCCCCGACAACTGCGCCGGGCGATCGACAACCTGGTCGGGAACGCAATCAAGTACACCCCCACTGGCGGCGCCGTTCACGTCCAGGCCTGGGCAGAGAGCAACAGCGTCATGGTCGAGGTCAAAGATACCGGGATCGGCATCCCGCGCGAAGAGATGCCGCGCCTGTTCGAAAAGTTCTACCGGGTTCCCGCGCCAGAGACAGAAGATATCCCCGGCACGGGGCTGGGACTGGCCATCACCAAGGCGATTGTCGAACAGCACGGAGGCCAGGTTTGGGTCGAAAGCGAGCCAGGCAAGGGCAGCGCATTTGGCTTCTCCCTGCCGATTGGCGGCCAGGCGGCGCCCTAGCCCGCCCCATATGATGGATACCCGGCAATGATACGCGCCCTCGTCGTCGAAGATTCAGACACCGTGCGCCAGCTCCTGGTGCGAATGCTGCAGGACGACCCCGAAATCCGGGTCATTGGCGCAGCGCGGGATGGGCTCGAGGCGGTAGAGATGGCCCACCGCCTCCACCCCGACGTGATCACGATGGACATCCAAATGCCGCGCCTGGATGGACTGCAGGCGACCAAGCGCATCATGCAGCAAGTTCCCACCCCGATCATTGTCGTCAGCGCCGCCGTACACTCTGACCTGGAAGTCGCTTTCAACGCCACCCGCGCCGGGGCATTGACGGTCATCGAAAAGCCCGGCGGCCCGGCCGGGCCCGACTATGCCACGATCCGCGACCACCTGATCACCACGGTCAAGCTGATGGCCGACGTCAAAGTGGTTCGCCGCTGGACGACCGGCTTCCTGGAACGCCGGGAGCCCATCCTCCATCCCCGGCCCCGCGAGGTCCAAACGGCTGTCGTCTGCATGGCGGCTTCTACCGGCGGGCCAGCAGCATTTTACCAGCTGCTCAAAGAGCTGCCCGGCGACTTTCCCGTGCCCATTCTCATCGTGCAGCACATCACGCGCGGGTTTGGCCGCGGGATGGTCAAATGGTTGGATGGGACAACCCAGCTTGTGGTGGAAATCGCCGCAGACGGGCAGGAGCTGAGCGCCGGCCGGGTGCTGGTGGCGCCGGACGACCAGCACCTCACAATTGGCGCAGACGGCAACGTCCGCCTCCAGCCCCCTGCAGCAAGCGATCGCATCTGCCCCTCCGCCGACCTGCTCTTTGCATCGGCAGCGCACGTCCTGGGCCGCAAGGCCCTCGCCGTCATCATGACCGGCATGGGCCGGGATGGCGCAGAAGGACTGAAACAGTTGAAAGCAGCCGGCGGGCGAGTGGTGGCCCAGGACGAGAGGAGCTGCATCGTGTTCGGCATGTCCAAAGAAGCAATCGAGGCCGGTGTTGTCGACCGCGTCGAGCCCCTCGAGCGGCTCGCGACGACCGTATTAGAGATGCTCTGAGCCGCCAAGAGCACACGAAACAGGACAGCTCCATATGCCCGTTCACCAACCGCTTCGCGGCATCGCCCGTGCCCCCAGCGCGCTGCTGTTTCTCATCCTCCTGGTTGCCTGCCTCCCTTCCACCCCGCCACCGCTTCCCCCCACCCTACCCCCAGCCCGTCCTGTAAGCACATCTGCTTCCTCCTCCCAGCCCTCTCCCACCCCGCTCTTGCCGACTCAATCCCCCACCAGCACGCCGCCCGCCGTCATCTTTAGCGCCGACGGTCGATACGCGCTCCCGCTCGCCGGCGACGTGGCGCTATTCACCTGGACCCACCACCACTGGGACGGTTCCAACGCCGTAGACATCGAGGCTGCCCGCCACCTGGCAGGCGACAGCGACGCCTTTGCCGCCTTTACCCAACTGCCTGTCGTCGCCGTGGTCAGCGGCACCGTCACCACCGCCGACAACCCCGCCGGCGGGCTGGCCCTGCTTCTCCACGCCAGCGACGGCACCCGCTACTACTATGGTCACCTGAGCGAGCAGTGGGTAGAGGACGGCCAGGCTGTGCAGGCCGGCGACCGGATCGGCCGCGTCGGCAACACCGGCCGCTGGGCCCGGTACATCGAACCGCACCTCCACTTTTCCATCGCCAGCGCCGCCGCCGGCGACTGGCGCTGGGCGCCGGATATCAACGCCGCCGAGTGGTTCCTGGCCCAGTTTGGCCTCGCCTGGCAGGACCTAGAGGTCGCCAGCTACCCGGCCGACCAACCCGCCGGGTGGCCCCTGGCCGTCCCGGCCGAGATCCAGCGCGGTTTCACCGACCGCCAGGCGGAAAATCCCGACATGGGATCGATCGACATCGCCCCGGCAGCCAACTATGACACCCCGCTCGCCGTCTATGCCACCCTGGGCGGCGAGGTCAACGTGATGCGCGCCACCGCCCTGGGCCTGCGGGTGCAGATCGCCAACCGGCCCGCCCGCACCACTGCCGTCTACTCTTTCCTCCTGACCGCCGCCGTGGCCGACGGGGACGTGGTCGAACGGGGCGACCCGGTCGGCACCATCGACCCGGCTGCCGCGCTCAACTATATGCTCTTTGTCGACGACGTGCAGGTCGACCCGGCGCCGACCCTGGAGCAGCCACAGGGCCGATTGCCTCCTACCCTCACCTGGGCTATAATACCCTATCTTTCCACCCATCACAGCGAGGAATTCACATGTCCAAGACAGCCATTGTCACCGACAGCGACGCCAGCCTGCCGGCCGAAATTGCCGCCCGCCACCAGATCCAGCAGGTGCCCATCTGTGTCCATTTTGGCGACGAAACCTTCCACACCGGAGTTGACATTGACGACGCCCAGCTCTTTGCCCGGGTCGACCGGGAGGGCAAGCTGCCGACGACCTCCGCCCCCGCCCCCGGCGCCTTTGTCGCCGCTTACCAGGCCGCCTTTGACCGCGGGGCCGAGGCGGTCGTCTGTCTCTGCGTCAGCGGCGAGGTCAGCGCCACCTACGGCGCGGCCGTCGCCGCCCGCGACATGCTGCCCGAACACGACATCACGGTCGTCGACACGCGCAACCTCTCGATGGGCCAGGGGTTCATGGTGCTGGCAGCCGCCGAGGCCGCCGAGGCGGGCGCTGCCAAAGAGGAGATCGTCGCCCGCGCCGCCGCCGTCGGCGAGCGCGTCCACCTCTACGCCGCCCTCTCCACCCTCAACTACGTCGCCATGAGCGGGCGCGTGAGCCATCTGGCGGCCGGGATGGCTGGCCTGCTCGACGTCAAGCCGATCCTCAGCCTGCGCGACGGCAAACTCGACCTGCTGGAACGGGTGCGGACGCGCAAGAAAGCCTGGGCGCGGACCATCGAGCTGACGGCGGAAGCGTTGGGGGACCGCCCAGCCGAGCGCATGGCCATCCTCCACGTCAACGCACTACAAGCGGCACAGGAATTCACGGCCCAGGTACACAATATCCTTCCCTGCCCCGAAACAATCATCACCGCCGAACTGACCCCCGGTCTCTCCGTCCACGCCGGCGCTGGATTGGTGGGAATTGCAGTGGTGGCAGGAGACAAGACGCGGTAGGGGCAGAGTTAAAATCCGGCCCGCCCCCGTAACTCTGGCCCATCTCTCGACAACGACACTCGGGAAACTCGATGAAAGACCGCTTGCAAAAAATCTTGGCCCGGGCTGGCTGCGGCTCCCGCCGCGCCTGCGAAGAACTGATCCGCCAGGGGCGGGTAGCGGTGAACGGGCGCCAGGCCAAGCTGGGCCAAAAAGCCGACCCAGAGCGCGACCGCATCACCCTCGACGGGCGGCCGGTCGAGAGCGACCTGCAAAAAGTCTATGTCGCCCTGCACAAGCCCCGCGGCATCCTCTCCGATAAGGGAGACGACAGCCAACAGTCCGGCACCGTGCACGACCTGGTCCCCCTGCCGACGCGCCTCTTCTCAGTCGGCCGGCTCGACCTGCACAGCGAGGGGTTGATCCTGCTCACCAACGACGGCGAACTGGCCCACCGGCTCACCCACCCCCGCTACGAGCACGAAAAAGAATACCGCGTCTATGTCGAGGGGCGCCCCGGCCAGAAAACCCTCAACCGCTGGCGGCGGGGAGTCTTTTTGGACGGCAAGCGGACCGCTCCAGCCCAGGTCAAGGTGCTGAGCGAGGAAAAGGAGCACTCGTGGCTGTGCGTCGTCCTGCGCGAGGGACGCAAGCGCCAGATCCGCCGCGTGGCGGCGATGCTGGGCCATCCCGTGCAGCGGCTGATCCGCGTCCGCATCGGGCCGATCCGCCTGGGCGAGTTGGAACCCCGCCAATGGCGCCGGCTGACCCCCGCCGAGGTCGCCGCCCTGCAGGCGGACGCCAGAAAAGAAAGGGCATGAAACCGTCAACCATCGCCATCGACGGGCCGGCGGCCTCTGGCAAAAGCACCGTCGCCGAACGGGTCGCCCACCAGTTGGGCTACCTCTACTTGGATACCGGCGTGATGTACCGCGCCGTCACCTGGGCGGCCATCCAGCGCAACGTGCCGCTGGAAGACGAGGCCGCCGTCACCGATCTGGCCCGGGCCCTGCACATCGACGTCGTTTCCCCCTCGGTAGATGACGGCCGCCAGTACACCGTGCTGACCGACGGCGTGGACGTGACGTGGGACATTCGCCGCCCGGCGGTCGACGCCAACGTCTCCCTCGTCTCGACCTACCGCGGCGTGCGCGCCGAGATGGTCCGCCAACAGCGGCGGGTGGCGCAGGGCGGGCGAATCGTGATGGTCGGCCGTGACATCGGCTCGGTGGTCCTGCCCGACGCCGATCTCAAGATCTATATGGACGCCGCCGTGGAAGAGCGCGCCCGGCGCCGCTGGCTCGAACTGCAGGAGCGCAGCAAGCCGATGGCGTACGACGACGTGCTGGCGATGATGCGCTCCCGCGACCAGATCGACAGCCAGCGCGACATTTCACCCCTCTGCATCCCCGCCGGCGCCGTCGTGTTCGACACGACCGAGCTGAGCGCCGAGGAGGTGCTGGCCCAGTTGCTGGCGCTGATCGAGAGGCAAGGATGCCCGGCGGACGAGTGACCCGGGTCGCCCGCGGCAGCCTGGCGGCGCGGATCGGCCTGCAGCCGGGAGACGAGCTCGTCGCCATCGACGACGCCCCCCTGCGGGACGTGATCGACGTGCAGTATTACGCCGCCAAAGATCAGCTCTCCCTGCACGTCCGCCGCGGGGAACAGGAGCAGACGCTGGCGGCGCGGCGGCGCTACGGCGAACCGCTGGGGATCGAATTCGACCGGCCGACCTTTGACACCGACATCCGCCGCTGCAACAACCACTGCGAGTTCTGCTTCGTGGCCCAGATGCCGCCCGGGCTGCGCCGCTCCCTCTACGTCAAAGACGACGATTACCGCCATTCTTTTCTCTTTGGCAATTACGTCACGCTGACCAACCTGGATGAGGCGGACTGGCAGCGCATCGCCGAGCAGCACCTCAGCCCGCTCCACGTCTCGGTCCACGCCACCGAGCCCGAGCTGCGCCGGCAGCTCCTGCACAACGCGGCCGCCCCCGAGGTGATGGGGCAACTGCGCCGCCTGGCGGCGCTGGGAATCGAGGCCCACGCCCAACTCGTACTGCTGCCCGGCCTGAACGACGGGCCGCACCTGGAGCGCTCCCTCGACGACCTGGCGACGCTCTACCCGGCGCTCCGCTCCGTCAGCGCCGTGCCGGTCGGGCTGACCCGCTTCCACCGCGGCGGCTGCCGGGTGCACACGCTGGCCGAGATGCGGGCCACGTTCGAGCAGGTCAAGCGCCGGCAGGAGCAGTTCCTGGCCCGGTGGGGCGTCCACTTTGCCTACCTCTCCGACGAGTGGTACCTGCGGTTGGGAGAGCATGTCCCGCCGACGGAGGCGTATGACGGGCTGGATTTGACGGAGAATGGTGTAGGATTAGTCAGGCAGTTCTTAGGTTCCAGGTTTCAAGTTTCAGGTTTTCGGGCTACTCTAAACCTGAAATCTGAAACCTTGCGACTTGAAACCACTCTGGTGACGGGCCAACTCTTTGCCCCCACCCTGTGCCAGGCAACAGCCCATCTCCCCGGCGTGGAGGTCGTCCCTATCGCCAACCACTTTTTTGGCGAGACGGTGACGGTGGCCGGCCTGCTGACCACCCAGGACGTGATCGAACAACTGGGGGGGCGCCCCCTCGGGCAGCGAATCGTCCTGCCGGCGGCCATGTTCGGCGGGCCGGAGGGGCAGTCGCTGGACGAGATGACAGTGGATCAAGTAGCAGCCGCTCTAGGGCGAGAGGTCCGCACTGCGCAATAACTTGGCGCTGTATTTCACAACCTGGTTTTTTGCGAGCAACAGAGGTGTAACATGTCCGAGACCATACGCGCATTCATCGCCATCCCCTTGCCCCCGCCCCTGCTGGATCAACTGGACCGGCTTCAGAACCGCCTGGAACGGGCGCTCCCGCCGCGCAGCGTGCGCTGGGTGAATCCGCACGGCATCCACCTGACGCTCAAGTTCCTGGGCGACACACCCACGGGCAATCTGCCAGAGATGGAGGCGGCGTTGGCGGCCGTGGCGCGCAATACCCCAAGCTGCAGCTTTACGGTGGGAGAACTGGGCTGCTTTCCCAACCCCCGTCGCCCGCGAGTGGTCTGGATAGGGGTTCAAGAGCCGGCCGGACGGCTCGCCATCCTACAGGATGCCGTCGAGGAGGTCATGGCGCCCTTTGGCTACCCAAGAGAGCAACGGGGCTTTTCGCCCCACCTGACACTGGGCCGGGTTCAGCAGCGCGCCTCCCGCGAGGACGCGGCGCGCATCGGCGAGGTGGTCACCACAACGAGCATCGGCGCGCTGGGCCAGGTCGACGCGCGCCACTTTGACCTCATCCGCAGCGTGCTCAAACCGACCGGCGCCGAATATACCACCCTCTCGCAATTCGGTTTGGCAGAATGATCCCACCTTGTCTCCACGTCATGTTGGAGACAAGGTGACTACAGGCGCATTTATTAGTTGGGGGAGCCCTATTTGCATACGCCCGGTGACTACATCCCTCCCTCGTGAGCGTCGGTGGCGTGGGAAGCAGGAACCTCGCGCGCCGGGACCTCTCCCGCGACCGCGCCAGCAAAGACACCCAACGGCACCTCGACAAAGAGCGGCCGCTGGACGTTATCAGCGACGTCCCGCAAGGGAATTCCCTCCTCGCGAAAGATGCGCTTGATCAGGTTGTGACAGGTCTTGGCCCCACAGGCCCCCATGCAGGCCCGGGTCACCGCCTTGACGTGGTTGATGTCGCGGACGCCAGAGCGGATCAAGGCCCGGATCTCGCCCGCCGTCACCCGCTCGCAGCGGCAGACGATCTCGTCGTCTGCCATACGCGCGACGTACTGTTCGAGCGGCGCAGCGGCGGGCGCTTCCGCCACGCGAATGCCGGCAACCTGGCGCGCGATCTCGCGCGGCGCCCGCACCCGCACCAGCAGCCCGCGGTCGGCGAACTTGGGGGAGCGGACCTTGACCACCTCGACGTTGCCCAGGATCGCCCCCTCGGTGTCCAACACCGTCACCACGTCGCCCTCGCCGAGCGTCTCGGGCGGGAACTCGTAGGGCACGGTGACGATGGCATACTCGTCGCCCGCGCGGTAATCGACCAGGGTGATCGCCAGCCCCGGGCAGACGGCGACGCAGCGCTCGCAGCCCAGGCACTCGTCGCCGACGTACTCGGGCAGGCCGCGCATGTCCTCCCCCTCGATGACGATGCATCCCTGGGGGCAGACCGAGGTGCAGGGGTTGCAAGGAATCTCTTGCGCGCAGTGAAAGACCGGTAAAACTCCCTCCTGCCGCTCGGGAAGGTCCTCGGTCACCACCGCGCCGGGACGCGACTTGAGAATCTCGGCCGTGCGGTGCCACTCGGGCGGCACGGCACCGACGTCCCGCCCCAGCGCCTGGGCGATCTCGAGGCCGCGGATGCGGCCGGTGAACATTGCCGCCGACGCCTCGGCAATCTCTTCCGCATCCCCGGCGGCATAGACCGGCAGGCCAAACTCGCGCGCCTTGTGCACAAACTCGTCCACCGGGTCGAGCCCCACGGCGACCAGCACCGTGTCGCAGGCAAAGCTCTTTTCCGAGCCGGGGACTGGCTGCCAGTTGCCGTCGATGCGGGCGATGGTGACCGACTCGACCTCGTGGGTACCGTTGGCGCTGAGCACAGTGTGCGAGGTATAGATCGGAACACCGAGGCGAGCCAGCTTGTCCTTGTGTACCTTGTAACCGCTGCATTCGGGCAGCGCCTCGCACAGGCCCACCACCTCGATCCCGGCCTGGAGGGCGTGGTAGCCGGCGATCAGGCCGACGTTCCCGCCGCCGATGACAAAGAGCCGTTCCGTCGGCCGCACCAGGTCGCGGTTGACCAGGGTCTGAAAAGCCCCCGCCCCATAGACCCCCGGCAGAGTGTTGCCCTTAAAGACGAGGGACTTTTCGCGCGCCCCAGTAGCGACCAGCAGGATGTGCGGCCGCACGACGACGTAATGCCCTTCCTGCAAGACGCCCACTTTACGGTCCGAAAAGACTGCCAGGGCGGTGGTGTTGAGCCAGACCTGGACGTTTTCGTACTTGCGCACCTCCTGCTCCAGCGTGGTGGCGATGTCGGTGCCCCGCGTCCCGGCGTAGCAGGCGTCGACAGAGCCGAAAAACTTGTGCGTCTGCAGGACCAACTTGCCGCCCAGGCGGTGCTTGTCGTCGACGATGAGCGTGCGCACGCCCGCCTTGCCCATCTCGACAGCAGCGGAGAGGCCCGCCGGGCCGCCGCCAATGATCAGGCATTCGACCTCGACCATATCGAGGGGCCGCATCGCGGGCACCCCCTCGACGGGAGGCAGCAGCGGTTTCCCCTCCAGCGGCTCCACCCGCATCCCCGGCTGCACCACCTCCATGCAGGACTTGACCGGCAGACCGTCGGCGACGACCGTGCACTGGGCGCACTGCCCGTTGGCACAAAAGATGCCCTGCGGCGCGCCGTCCTTGTAGTGGTGTCCAAAGATGCGCACGCCGTTGGCAAACAAGGCCGAGGCGATGGTCTCGCCCGCATAAGCCTTCATCGTCTCTCCCTGCCAGGTAAACGCGAACGATTCGCGCTCCTCCACCGGCAAAATCGGATGGGTCGTGACGCGAAAGTTGGCCCTCATCTTCTCACTCCTTCACTACGGTTCATGGATCACGTATTTGATAACCTGGTGCCGGGCAACCACAAAGAGCTCGTTCTGATCGCTGAACGCCAAGCCAAAAACAGGTCCGTCGACCTCGATCAGGTCGATATAGCGGCCGTCGGCGTCAAAGACCTGAACGCCCTTCGAGTCGCCCACATAGACCCGCCCCTGGCCGTCCACGGCGATCGCCCGCGCCGCGCGGAACTGGCCCGGCTCATTACCCGGGCCGCCAAAGCGGTTGACGAACTGCCCGCCCGGGGCAAACCTGAACACGGCCTCGGTAAAAGTGCCCAGGGCATAGATATTTCCCAAACCATCGACGGCGACCTGGGTATCCAACTCGGCGCTGCCGGTTTGGCCACTGATCGCCGCAGGAATGACCAGGATGGCATTCCCCCGGGCATCAAAGCGCACAATGTCATCCTCAAAGCGCTGCCACGAGGTCACCAACCCGCCATCGGCAGCCACCGCGACATCGTCAAATCCGTGCCCGTCTTCGTACATCACCTGCCCCAAGAGCTGCCCCGTCGCGCCATCGTGGCGAAAGAGCTGTGAGTGGTGGATGAGATAGACAGTTCCCTGGCGGTCCACCGCCAGGGACACGATAGGCGTTTCATTGTCGACCGTCCACAGGGTGACGAATTCGCCCTCCGGATCAAAGACCTGGATACGTCCTTCGCTGTGCTCGGCGACATAGATGTTACCCGCGCCATCGACCCCAATGTGCCGGGCGTCGGTAAACAGTCCCGGCCCAACACCTTCTCCCCCAAATACCAAGGCGATACCGGCAAAGGAAATCGGCGTGGGGGTGGGGGTGGGAAACAGAACGCCCGGCCCGGAGCTCGAATCTCTATCACTCAGTATCACGCCCGAAGAACGAAGGGTACCCAGCACCCCCGCGACAATCGCCGCGGTCACGATCAGGGCAAAGATAACCAGCCCTACGCAGGCCAGCCCACTCCCCGACCGCGGCGGCTTTGACGATTCAGCATCGGGAGGCGGGGCGGCAATCTGGAGCGTCATCCCGCCGATCCGCACCGCACTGCCGTCGGACAGATGCTCGACCGCCTGCTTGGCCTCCTGCAGCGTCGTCCCCGCAAAGATCTCGCGCAGCAGAAGCACGGCCTGGAACTTTTGCCCGGCGCGGATCAAGCGCCCAAGTTCCCCAATGCGGGCCGAGCGCTCCGACAGCGCGGCAGGAGCCTCATCACGCGCTTCCTGCGGCGCAATCACCGACGTACTGCAGTAGGGACAGGCGACAACCAGCCCCTGTCCTTCCTGAACGTCAAGCGATGCGCCGCAATTTGGACACTGAAAGGATCGAGTACTCACGGAATCTCACCCCCTCCTCTTTCCCCCCCCGGTTGCCGCTGCGCCCAGCCGTGGTATAATATCGCCCGTCTGCAGTGGCCGAGTCCGCTGATCTCAAAAATAAGGAGCGACGCCCGATGGAGGGCATCCTACAAATTATCTCTCAAGTGATTTTCTGGCTCACTCTCGCTGCGGGGGTGATCTTTACCGCCCTGCACGGCGGGGCGATTATCTGGACCTTTCGCGACATGCGCGCCCGGTCGCGGGACTTTTTGGCGCTCATCGTCGCCGTACTGCTGGTCGCCCTCATCCCCATTTTTGGCTTTATCGTCTACCTGATGCTGCGCCCCCGCGATACCCTGGCCGAAGCCTACGAGCGCTCGCTGGAACAAGAAGCGCTCTTACAGGCCATCGAAGAACCCGAGCTCTGCCCGGGCTGCAGCCAGCGGGTCAAGGCGGACTATCTTCTCTGCCCCACCTGCCACACCCGGCTCAAGCAGCCCTGCATCGCCTGCGGGCGCCCCCTGCACCTCAACTGGGCGGTCTGTCCCTACTGCGGCCACGGCGCGACGCCCCAGGTCGTAGAGCCTTCCCAACCGCTCAAAGAGGAACGAGAAGCGCTGTAACCACCGGGTCCTGACAATGATTCCTGGCGCCCCACCGCACATAGCGGGGAGTGATGTAAGCGCCAGGCTCATATTTTCCCCCCCTCCTTCACGACGTGCACCTGCACGGTATTGGTCAGCCCCTCGCCGCCGAACGGGATGCCAGCAGTCAGAACGATCAGGTCGCCCGCCCGCACCTTTCCCGCGCGGTACGCGGCCTGGGCCATGAGGTCGATCATTTCGTCGGTGGTGGCAAAATGGTCGATCAGGAGCGGCGTCACGCCCCAGACCACCGCCAGTTGAGCCAGCGTCGCCGGATTGGGCGTCAGGGCGACAATGGGGACGGCTGGCCGGTGCCGGGCGACCATGCGCGCCGTGGCGCCCGACATGGTCGCGGTCAGAATCGCCCGCGCCCCGACCTCGGCGGCGATCTCGACCGTCGCCTGGCTGATCGACTCGGTCACCGTGCAGGACCCCAGTCCCTCCCCGCTGCGCAGGAACCGCTCCGGCGACAGGTGCGCCTCGGCGTTGGCGCAGATGCGGGCCATAGTGCGGGCCGCACCGACCGGGTGCTCTCCCACCGCCGTCTCGCCGGAGAGCATCACCGCGTCGGTGCCGTCCAGGATGGCGTTGGCCACGTCCGAGGCCTCGGCGCGGGTCGGGGTTGGACACGTCATCATCGACTGCAGCATCTGGGTGGCGGTAATGACCGGTTTCCCGGCCCGGTTGCAGGCGGCAATGATCCGCTTTTGATGAAAGGGGACCTCCTCCGGCGGCGTCTCGACCCCCAGGTCGCCGCGGGCGATCATGATCGCATCCGAGACCGCCAGGATCTCGTCCAGCACCGCCAGCGCCTCCGGCTTTTCGATCTTGGCGACGACGGCGATCCCTGCTGCCAGCTCGTCCCGCAGCGCCTGCACGTCCTGCGGCGAGCGGACGAAGGAGAGGGCGACAAAATCGACCCCCTGTTCGGCGGCGAAACGGGCATCCTCGCGGTCCTTGGGCGTGACAGAAGAGATGCCCAAGGAGGCGCCGGGCAGGTTGACCCCCTTTCTCGACGTCAGCAGCCCGCCGGCGACGACGCGGCACCACGCCGCCCCATCGGCCACCTCCTCGACGGTCAACTCCATCCGCCCGTCGTCCAGCCGCAGCGGCTGGCCCGGCTGCAAGTCGCGCAGCACCTCTGGATGGGGCAGCGGGATGCGTCCCGGCGAAAACGGCGCGTCGGCCAGCAGTAGGCGGTCTCCAGCCGCCAACTTCACCCCGCCAGCCGGCAGGTCGCCGACCCGCAGCTTGGGCCCCTGGAGGTCGGCCACGATCGAGACCAGCCGCTCCTCCTCCCGCGCCGCCTGGCGGACGGCGGCGATCGCCTGGGCGTGGGTCGCCTGGTCGCCGTGGGAAAAATTGATCCGGGCGACGTTCATACCGGCCCGCACCAGCTCCCGCACGACCCGCACGTCCCGCGACACCGGGCCGAGGGTACAGATCATTTTGGTTCGCGGCATACGATTCACGACCGGGCAGCGCGTGACGCCGCCCCTCCTGTCTACGGGCCTTCCAGCGTCAATTCGTACTCCCCCACCTCGGCGCCAAACGCCCGCACGACGATGCGATAGGCACCGTTGGCCGGCAGCTCGAACGCCGCGATCCGGGCAAAGGCGTTCTCTCCCCCATCGTCGTCCTCAGCCAGCAGCGCGCCGTCAGGGCCGTACAGCTCCAGGTAGGTGTCGGTCAGGTCGCCCGCGCCAACCAGCGAGATCGTGACCTCGTCTCCCGCCGCGCCCTCGAAACGCCAATAGTCCCGTTCTCCCGCCACGGCCAACTCGCCAGCGGCGACCTCACCGTAGGCCAGCGGCTGCTCCTGGACCGTGACCCGCTGCAGGGCCAGCTGGTACGCGCCCGCACCCCCGCCGTACGCCCGGACGACGACGTGATAGGTCCCGGCCTCGGGCAGCGTGTAGCCATCGACGAGCGCGGCGTATCCCTCGCCGGCGTCGTCATCCTCCACCAACAACGCGCCGCCGGGGGCGCGCAGCTCCAGGTAAGTGTCGCTCAGCCCCCCTGTCCCCACCGCCGAGATGCGGACGATCTCGCCCATCACCCCCTGGAAGAACCAGTGTCCCCACTGCTCCTCCTCGGTCAGTTGCCCGGCAAGAGTCTGGCCGTAGGCGATGGTCTGCGGCTCGATCTGCCGCAGCGTGAGGCGGTAGGCAGCGGGCAAAACGCCACCTTCCCCCATCGGGAACTCGCCGTAGGGCACTTCGTACCCGCTCAGCGAGATGTCGGCGAGGATGTGGTACGTGCCGCTGTAGGGCAGCCGGTATCCGCCGATGTAGGCAAAGCGATCTTTGCCGCTGTCGTCGTCGGCGGCCAAGAGGGAGCCATCCGGGTCGTACAACTCCAGGTACGTATTTTGGAAATCGCCCAGGCCGACCATCGAGATACTGACCAGGTCCCCGGCCGCTCCTTCGAACAGCCAACCCTCCCCCCGGCCTATGCCGACGATCTCGCCGGTTGTAGTCTGGCCGTAGGCGATGGTCCGCTCCTTGGTACGCCGCAGGGTCAACTCGTACTCCCCGCTATAGCTGCCATACGCGCGGGCGACGATGCGGTAATCGCCGGACTGGGGCAGGGAAAAGTCAAGGATGAGCGCCGAAAGGTCGCCACCGCCGTCGTCGTCGGCGATCAACAAGCTGCCATCCGGGCCGTACAGTTCCAGGTAGGTATCGAGAAAATCGCCCAGCCCAACCATCGAGATACGGACAATGTCCCCTTCCTCCCCGGCAAAGACCCAGTAATCGCGCGCACCCGCCCGTTCCAGTTCGTCGCGTACCGTCTGGTCGTAAGCGATCGTTTGCAGCTCGATCTCGACTTGCTCCAGGGTCAGTTCGTACTCCCCGACGTCGCTGCCATAAGCGCGGGTCACGATGCGATAGTGTCCCGTCTCGGGCAGCATATAGCCGTCGATCAAGGAAAAGAGCCCATCGCCGCCATCGTCATCGGAGGTGAGGAACGATCCGTCGGGGCCGTACAGTTCCAGGTAGGTATCGATCAGGTCTCCCCTGCCGATCATCGAGATGCTGATTACCTCCTCGGCCCGGCCCTCAAACTCCCACCACTGCTCCGGCTGCCAGTCGGTGATCTCGCCGAACACCGTTTCGCCATAGCTGATCCACCCGCCCCCGGATGTTTCCGTCACTTCGACAACGGACAGGGTATATTCGCCGTACCCATCGTATGCTTCGATCCACAGCTCGTAGCTTCCGGCCCCCAGGAACAATCCCGTCAAACGGGGATTCAGTCCCTCGCCGCCGTCGTCGTCGAAGGCGATTTCCTCACCGGCGGCGTCTCTGACCGTCAGCATGGGGTCCCAGCCCCTGTCCTCGGCGACCACGTCGATCGTCACCGCCATGCCCGCGACAATGTCCAGGGTCCAAAAGTCAGCAGACACCGCGCTGGGCAGTTGCGCCAAGCGGGTGTCGCCGACGGCGATCTCGCCGCGATCGAACGGCCCCGCGGGGGACGTGAAAGGGGTAGGGGTGGGCCAGGGCGGAGTTGGCGACGGCATGGGTGGCGCCGCGGTGACTTGAGGCTGGGGCCCGTTCCCGGAAGAGGGACAGCAACAGCAGACACCGGCGGCGATCACAACGGCCAACGCGGCCAGGGCAATAGACGCTTTCCCAATCCAACTCATCGTCGATCCTCCTTGCGCGACGACTCGGCCGGGCGGAGCGATTGCTCACTCCCGCCAGCGGGCGACGTGGGCAAAGGCCCCCATCCCGGCATAGCGGCCGAGACTGCCCAGCTCCTCCTCGATGCGCAAGAGCTGGTTGTACTTGGCGACGCGGTCAGAGCGGCAGGGCGCTCCGGTCTTGATCTGGCCGGTGTTCAGCGCCACCGCCAGGTCGGCGATGGTCGCGTCCTCCGTCTCGCCGGAACGGTGCGAGACGACGACCCCCCATCCGGCGCGCTGGGCAAGCCGCACAGCGGCAATGGTCTCGGTCAGCGTGCCGATCTGGTTGACCTTGCACAGCAGCGCGTTGCAAGAGTGCTCGCGAATGGCTCGCTGCACCCGTTCCACGTTCGTCACCAAGAGATCGTCTCCCACGATCTGGATGCGGTCACCCAGGCGATCGGTCATCAGCGCCCAACTCTCCCAATCGTCCTCCGCCAGCCCGTCTTCGATGCCGACGATGGGGAAACGGGCCACCCAATCGGCATAAAAGTCGACCATTTCGGCGCCGTCGAGGGTGCGCCCCTCTTTCTTGAGCACATACCTGCCATCGTGGTAAAACTCGCTGGCGGCGGGGTCGAGGGCGATCAGGACCTGCTCGCCCGGGGTATAGCCCGCCCGCTGCACCGCTTCCAGGATCAATTCCACCGCCTCCTCGTTGGCTTTGAGGCTGGGAGCAAAGCCGCCCTCGTCGCCGACGCCGGTGCTGTACCCCTTCTCGCGGAGCACTTTTTTGAGCACGTGGTAAATCTCGCTGCCCCAGCGCAGGCCCTCGGCAAAAGTCGGTGCCCCCACCGGCATCACCATGAACTCTTGCAGGTCTGGGCCATCCATGGCGTGCTTGCCGCCGTTGAGAATGTTCATCATCGGCACCGGCAGGACGTGGGCGTACACTCCGCCCACGTAGCGGTAGAGAGGCAGGTGAAGCGCGTTGGCGGCGGCGTGCGCGACCGCCAGCGAGACACCCAGAATGGCGTTGGCCCCCAGCTTGCCCTTATCGGGCGTGCCGTCCAGCTCGCACAGCATGGCGTCGACGCCGGCCTGGTCAGTGGCATCCAGGCCGAAAAATTCGGGGTCGACAATCTCGTTGACGTTCTGCACTGCCTGGGCGACGCCCTTGCCAGCATAGCGGGCCTCGTCCCCATCACGCAACTCGAGCGCCTCGTGGACACCCGTCGACGCCCCGGAAGGGACCACCGCCCGGCCCCAAGACCCATCCATCAACAGCGCCTCCACCTCGACGGTGGGGTTGCCGCGAGAGTCGAGAACCTCGCGAGCGACAATGGCTTCGATTGCTACGTCCATATTTTTTCCTCCGTGATTTTTGAGTACAAAACGTGACACGCAATACGCAATACGTAATACGTA
>JAFGEI010000101.1 GCA_016931695.1 Anaerolineae bacterium
AGGCGGCGAAGCCGCCTGCGAAACCCCCTTTTCCCCCTTCCCCGTGCTTGGCAGAGCAATCTACTGAAATGTGCCATTGTCAAATTATCCAGGAATCTGGCCGGCCATCAACTGGTTGAGGAGCTGGCGATAGGCGTCGGAATTGGGCGGGTTCAGGCGCAGAATGGTGCGAATGGTGACGATGGCGTCTTGCTGCCGCCCGGACTGGAGCTGGAGATCGCCCAGCATGTCCAGCTCTTTGAGCGCCTCGGAGACGTCTCGCTCGTCCAGGTACGCCTGGGCAAGCCGGGCGTGCAGGGGGATGCTGTCCGGCTGTTTCTCCAGTTCTTCCTTCAGGACGGCGATCGACCGCGCTGTTTTACCGCTCTGCTTGTAGAATTGGATCAATTCGTCCAGTTCCTTGATCGCCTTCACCGGCTGGTTCAAGCGTTGATAGAGGTCCATCAGCGTCAGCCGCGCCTTTTCGTCTTCCGGTGCCTGCTTGCGGATCTGCTCATAGATTCCCACCGCCCGCCGCCAGTCGACGCGCTGCAGATCGATGTCGCCGATGCGATGGAGGATGCGCAAGGCCCAGTTGCGCTCGTGCGTCCCCTTTGGAGCGAGCTGAAGCGCTTCCTGGTACTTGTCCCGCGCCCGGTCCAGTTGAGCCATCTGGTAATAAGTGTCGCTGAGCGCCATGTAGTGTTCCAGTGCCCGGTCGATCTCGCCGTGGCTGACGAGCAGATCGATCAACCGGGTGCGCACGGCAATGTTCATCGGCGCCAGCCGCAGCGCCCGCTCGTACATTGCTGCCGCCTGGGAAACGTCCGACCGAACCCGGTAGACGTCGGCGATGGTCAGGAACTTGGTCACGGCTTCTTCGACCCTGCCCATCGTGATCAGTGACTCACCCATCTGCCAGTGGACGGGGAGGAAGGTCGGGGCGATGCTGATGGCCCGGTTGAGTTCATCCATTGCCGCGTATCCCCATCCGTTCCGCTGGTATTCCTGGGCCAGGCCAATTGCCTCCAGGATGCGGTTCGAATTGGGTGCGGCGAGGATCTCGGCCAGGCTGAGCACAGGCCCCTCTTGGGCCAGGGCGTCCAGCTGCTCTCGGGCATGGACGATCTTGTCTTCCCATCCTTTTCCACTCAGAAAATTGACGAGCGAGTCGATAAAATCATTGGATAGTTCTTTGTCTTTTGCGGCACAGGTGTGGGCCAGCTCCTGGTACAGCTTGTGCAGTTCGTCGGCCCGTTCACTTCCGACAGACTCCAGGTCGACGATCTTGAGCACTTGGATAAAGTGAGACAGGGCATCGTTTGTCTGGCCCAGGGCGCGGTAGCATTCACCGAGGGCAAAATGGCTGCCGATGCGGTACTGGGGGGCGTTGAGCGACTGTTGAAATTGGGACGCGGCGTCCTCAAAGCGCATCTGCCCCTGGTAGAGCGTGCCCAGGTTAAAGTTGACCGCCGGCTGGATCACTCCGGCGCGGAGGGTCTGTTCGTAATTGGCGATTGCCTCGTCAATGTTGCCGCGGGTTTGGGCATCGAGTGCCTTGCTGATCAGGCCGTCGACCTCCCACTTGGAAAGGGGCTTGAGGACCAGGGGGCCGGTCTGGGGCGGGGCATCGTCAAAGATGGTCTCCGCCAGGACCGCCAGGGCTTTGAGGCGGGCCGACTCGGCCGGGCTGCCCCCTTTGTCGCTCGGTTGTTCCTCTTCCATCTCTTCTTCCGCCGATGACAGCGACAGCTCATCTTCCAGCTCGGAAGTGTCGACCTTTTTGCCCTGCAGGCGGTTTGCCAGAGCGCGGATTTCCAGGTGGTTGGGGTCCAGCTTGAGCGCGTGTTCGCAGATCTGGAGTGCTTGCTTGGTTTGTCCTTGGGCTTGATAGATCATCGCCAGGGCCAGGTATTCCGCCAGGGCCTCGCGCGTCTTGTGTTGGGCCAGGCAGGACTTTAAGAGGTTTACGTGGGCAGGAACACAGTTGGGATCGGCCCGGACCGCCGCTTGCCAGCTTTTTGTCACCAGGTTGTGGGCCTGGCGGTTCATGTGACAGGTCGCCGCCTGCAGATAGGCCTCGGCGGCTTCCTTTTTGCGCCCTTGCCGTTCCAGGATTTGCCCGATCTGTTCCGGCAGGGTGGGGTTTTCACTGTCGATCAGGGTGGTGTTTTGGAAGGTTCTCAGCGCCGCTTCCAGGTCGCCCACCTCGGTGTAGGCCATTCCCAGCGCCATCAGGGCCTGGACGTCGTCGGGGAATTCGGCCAATGCGCGCTGGTAACAGGTGATTGCTTGATCCCATTCTTGTTCCCAGGCGTGGGTCGATCCCTCTTGGAGGGCTTGCTCGTAAACCTCACGATTTCCTGCCACAGCTATTGCGCCTCGCTATTCTTCAGGACTGTTCTTCGACCAGCAGGTCCACCAGGATTGCCTTCTGGGCGTGCATGCGGTTCTCGGCCTGGTCCCACAGTACAGAGTGAGGGCCGTCGGCGACCTCGTCGGTGATTTCATAGCCGCGGTGGGCCGGCAGGCAGTGCATCACGATGACGTCATCGTGTGCTTGGGCGAGCAGTTCGCGATTGACTTGGTAGGGCGCAAAGATGCGCGCTCGTTCTTGGGCTTCTTCTTCCTGTCCCATCGAAGCCCAGACGTCAGTGTAGATGACGTCGCTGCCGGCGACGGCTGGCGCCAGGTCGTCGGTTGCCAGCAGCTGGCTGCCGCTCTCGGCGGCGAACCGCTGCCCCAACTCCCACACGTCGGATGGGAGATTGTAGCCGGGCGGCCCGACGATGGCAAAATCCATCCCTAATTTGCAGGCGCCAAACAAGAGAGAAGTGGCGACATTGTTCCCGTCGCCGATAAAGGTCAATTTCTTTCCCTGCAGCGCGGCGCCTTTGTTCTCGACGATCGTCAACAGGTCCGCCAGGCCCTGGCAGGGATGGTTGTAATCCGAGAGGCCGTTGATGACCGGCACGCGGGAATACTTGGCCAGGGCCAGGATGTCGGAATGGGCAAAGACGCGGGCCATGATTGCGTCGGTGTAGCGAGAGATGACCCGCGCCACGTCGGGTACGCTCTCCCGCTTTCCCAACTGGATCTCAAAGGGCGAGAGGTAGAGGGCCTGCCCGCCCAGGTGGATCATGGCCATGTCGAACGATACGCGGGTGCGCAGGGAGGGCTTTTGAAAGACCATGGCCAGGGTCTTGCCTTTGAGCAGGGGAGGATTTCCGCCTCTTTTCCATTCCTCTTTCAATTCGACTGCCAGATTCAGCAGGCGCTGCAGCTCCTGTGGGGCAAGGTCTGCAATGCTGAGGTAGTGTTTCATCCGCTGACACCTCCTGGGTTGTCGTGTGTGCTATTTTTCAAGTATACCACAATGGAGAGGGGGGGGCAATGACGGCCCGGGTCCTGTTGCCGCTGCTATCCGAAAATCAGTTCCTCCAATTTTGCAATGTCGGATGGCGCCACGTCGGGAAAGCGGAGGCCGCCTTTGACCACCGCGCCCTTTGTTTGGAATTCGTATCCGGCTAGGCTCAGCAGCACGTCGCGGGAGCCGGTGATCGATTGGAAGAGGCCCCAGACGGGGCTGCTGGACCAGTTGGTATCGACGACCTGGATTTTGCCCCGCTTCAAATAGATGGCGTCGGCCAGGCCGTGCCGCTGGGGATCCGGCGTGATGAGGATGATGCGCTTGTTGGTGACGATGAACCGCCACTGCTCGTGCAGTATGACTTGGCGCAAGGACTCGAATAGGAGGAACAAGCTGGCCCCGGCGAACAGGACCGCGCCGATGCGCACGCCGGGGGGCCACTGCAGCAGCCAGGCCAGGATCGCCACCGGGGCGGCAATCACCGCCATGGCGGCGCTGGCTATGCTGCCCCATTCAGCTGCCATCAAACGATAAGGAGCCATTTGGATCTCGAGTTCGACGGTCTCTTCTTTGAGCAGGCGCAGGCGAGGCAGAATGGATTCCAGCAGAGGGCTGATGAGCTTGATCTCTCTCAGCCTCTTGATGGTTCGCAGTAGGGGGTGCTGCTCAGAGTGTGTCTTGCTCACGGCAGTGGGATGATCAATACCTGCCCGGCCTGAATGCTGTTGGGGTTAGCCAGCCCATTGGCCTCCTGAATTGCGGCCACGCTCACGTTAAACCGCCGCGCGATGCTGTAGAGGGTATCCCCGGCGACGACGGTGTAGGTCGTCTGGGTTTCGACGCCCATCGACGGCGATTCGGACGTGGGCGGCGGCACGGTGGTCGGCGACTCGGGCGGCAGGGGGATCGGCGTCGGCTGCGGTGCGCTCGCCGTCGGCGGCGCGACCGGCGTGCCCATCGTCTCGCTCAGGATCTGCCGGCTGACTTGCTCGATGGTGTTGATGTCGCTTGACACTTGCGCATTGATCAGCCGTTGGGCAACCCATTGCGGCAGAAAGGCATCGACCAGCCAGCCAATCACCCACAGGGCAATCACCACGCCGACAAAGTAGGTGACGACCTGCAGTACCCCCTTGGACAGTATGTCTTTTTTGAAAAAAAGCCAGATTGCCCAGACAAGCCCCAGGATCAGCGGCAAGAAGGGTAAGAGTGCTAAAAGGTTCATGGTTGTTTCCTCCTCATCGTTCTCTCGGTTTGTAATTGGACCGTGCGAAGCGGGACAGTTTCCTTCCGGCACCAATGCCAGCGGGTCGACAAAACTGGCGTTGACTTTATCCAACACCGCAAAACGGATCGTCGGGTGGTCGCTTTCGGCGCCGCCGGCGGTTCCGATTGGCCTGCCTCTTTCGACGTCCCCGGGCGCTGCAACATAGGAGCGCAGGCCGGTGATCCAGACCGCCCACTCGTCGTTCTCGATCTGCACCGACAGGTTTCCCCAATGATCGGTGTAGCGCATCAATTCGCCGGGCATGGGGGCCAGCACCACCGCGGCCTGAGAAGACTGCAGGTCGACGCCGGGCAGCAGATCGCACACCAGTTCGCTTTCCTGCTCCGCCGTCGTCAACAACGGGTTGATGGAGGGGCGAAGGGTGAGATCGAGACTCTCGTGGGGCCGGGCAAAACAGTCGTCGACGACCGGCTCGCGGCAGTAGGACGACGATGAATCCGGGCTCGTCCGCATGATCCGTGTCCAACCGGCCCATATCCGATCGGCGATCTCTTGGACGGTCATCGAGGGGGCCAGGAGGATGGAGGGGGATTGGACGGGCAGGTCGGCCGCCAGTTGGGTCTGCATGGCCAGGTGGACCGGCCACGCGCCCAGGGCCTGCAGGCGGATGACCTCGCCGGTCTCGGTGTGGTGCAGCATGTTGCCGTGGGCGCGGTCATAGTCGTTCATGACGTAACCGGAGCGATCGGGGGTGAGGTGGGTGTTGCGACCGGCGTTATAGTACAGGTAGCAGCGTTGCAAAAGTTTGGGGTCGGTAGTGGTAAAGTGGACCTCTGGGCAGTGTTCTTTGAACGCTGCCGCGCCTAATCGCAGCTGGCGGGCCACCTCCCAGGCGTCGATGGGGCCGGGGGTAAAGCAAGGGAGGCGCCCCGAGACCACCGCCGAGTGGAGGCCCATGATCCCCTCGCAGTTGTCGGGGTTGACGGCGTGGAGGCCACCCTCCTTGTACCACAAAACCAGCGGCGTCACCGGCGGCACGTCCTCCAGCCGGGCAACGGCGAACGATATCTCTGCCCAGCGGGCGACCTGCTCCTGGTGGGATACGGAAAGGGTGTAGCGGTTATCCCAGATGTGGTGGCTGCCCACAAGAGTTGCTATTGGAATGGTAAAGAGCAAGATGGCGTCCAGGCCCCCCTTGAGTAATGCGAAAGCAAGTTTTTTCAGCTCAACTTTTAGCAAAGGGGCCAAATAGATCCGTCCCCACTCCCTGAGCCAGGGGGGCAATAGATTTAGTAGGGCCACCATTGTCTAATTATATCAGTTCCTCATAATGAAGCAAACCGCCCCTGCTTGACAAAAAGGCCGCCTGGGGTATGCTATATGTGATGTCAAAGCAGCGCCTCGATACACTCTTGGTCGAACGGGGGCAGGCGGACAGCCGCTCCTGGGCTCAGCGGTTAATTCGGGCGGGAGAGGTGCGGGTCGACGGGCAGGTTGTGGACAAGCCAGGGCTCCAAATTGCGACGGATTCGGTCATTACAGTCGATCAACGCCCCCGCTTTGTCAGTCGCGGCGGAGAAAAGCTGGATGCAGCCCTGGAGCGTTTTGCCATCGACGTCGCGGGATGGGTCGCTGCGGACGTCGGCGCCTCGACGGGGGGGTTTACCGACTGCCTGCTGCAGCGGGGAGCGGCGCGAGTCTATGCCATCGACGTCGGATATGGGCAGCTTGCCTGGCAGCTGCGCAACGACCCGCGGGTCGTGGTGCTGGAACGGACAAACGCCCGTTACTTGGAGCGGCTGGCCGAGCCGGTAGACCTGGTGGTGGCGGATGTCTCTTTTATCTCGCTGGCGCTCATTCTCCAGCGGGCGGTTGGATGGCTGCGGGCAGGGGGATACGTCGTGGCGCTGATCAAGCCACAGTTCGAGGCTGGCCGCCGCGAGGTGGGTAAGGGCGGCGTCGTGCGCGACCCCGCGGTCCATCGCCAGGTATTGGAGCAGGTGATCGAGAGCGCGGCCGGCCTGGGATTGGAACTGCAGGGAGTGCTGCTTTCCCCCCTGCGCGGGCCGGCCGGCAACTGCGAGTTCCTGGGCTACTGGATTCAGGGCGGGGTTCCAATTGATGCCGAATGGGCCGTCAAGGCTTGCATAGAGGAGGGCGCCCAATGACGAGTGCAGAAAAACGCGTCCAACGGTTAGAGCGGATGTTGGCCGTCAGCCGCGACCTGACTTCTACCGTGAGACTGGCCCCACTCTTGCGCAAAATCGTCGCCACGGCGGCAGAGCTGACCGAGAGCCTGGATGCCTCCATTCTTCTCTGGGATGTCCGTACCGGAGAGTTGCGCTTCCAGGCCACGGCGGGGGATGAAGAGGGAAAGCTGGCGGCCATACCCGTGCCGGTCGAAGGTTCGATCGCCGGCACGGTGCTGACTTCGGGCCAGCCGATCATTGTCACGGACGCCCGGCGAGATCCGCGTCACTATGACGAGGTGGGGCAGCAGATCGGGCGAGAGATCAATTCGCTGGTCGCCGTCCCGATGCAGATCAAAGATCGCTGCATCGGCGTGCTGGAGGCGGTCAACAAAATGGGCAGCCAGGGTTTCACCGACGAGGATGTCGAGACGTTGATGACCCTCGGCGCCCACGCGGCAGTGGCGATTGACAATGCCCGCCTGGTAGCTGAACTGCAGGATGCCTACAAGCGCTTGGGCGAATTGGACCATCTCAAGTCCGATTTTATCGCCATCGCTTCCCACGAACTGCGCACCCCGCTGGGGCTGATTCTCGGCTATGCGAGCCTGCTGCGGGACCACGTGGGGGAGAAAGCGGGTTCTCAGCTCGACGTCGTCCTTCGTTCCGCCTTGCGTCTCAAGCACTTGATTGAAACCATGCTCAACTTGCGTTACCTGGAGACGGGCGAGCTGGAGCTTTGCTGCTCTCGGTTCGATCTACGGCACGAGGTTCAGCAGGCCTGCGATTCCTACCGCGCCCTGGTCGAGGCCCACTGCCTGAACCTGGAGGTGGATGTACCCGACGCGCCGCTCCTCGTCTGGGGCGACGAGCAAAAGATTCGCGTGGTGCTCGACAACCTGATCTCGAATGCTGTCCGTTTCACCCCTGAGGGGGGCCACGTGTGGGTCAGCGCCGTCAAACGCCGCCACCAGGTCGAGGTGGCAGTGGTCGACGACGGCGTGGGCATCCCCAAGGATTCGCTGCGGCGGGTCTTTGAACGGTTTGAGCAGGTTGAGGATCACATGACCCGCCGGCACGGTGGGATGGGGTTGGGGCTGGCGATCGTCAAGGGGCTGGTGGAATTGCATGGCGGCCGTGTTTGGGTCGATAGCGCTCCCGACCAGGGCAGTCGTTTTGTCTTTGTCTTGCCGTGCGAACCGCCGCCCGGCGCCTCCTCCCACTTGCCGGGCCCGGACGAGACCCCCCGCGAAGAGGTTGAGCTGTCGTAAGGAGTAGGAGTGTATTGATGGAGAGTCGCTTGACGTGTCGCCACTGTGGCCGGCCGATTGCCGTCCCCGGTTCAACCTGCCCATGGTGCAACAAAACGATCATGGTGATCTGTTCCGCCTGCAAGCAGTACACCGACGACGAACAGGCCATTTGCCAGCACTGCGGCCAGCCGTTGGTGCCGGACACGTTGAACGAAGTGCGTGCCGTGTCGGGGTTGGACCCCGAGCTGGCACAGTTGGTCTCGGACCGGGAGCGCGCCAAGCTGGTGCCCAGCGGGGTGATCGCCCGCTACGTTCCCGGCTTTTTCTATGACGATGGGCAGCGGCGCACCGTGTTGGTCGATCTCTTTGGCGCTCCGCCAAATCCCCGCCGGGAGACGGCGGTGCTACTCTTTGCGGCGATTGCCTATTTGGTCCAGGGTGGATACTGCGGCCTGCGACCACCTCCCGACGAAGGGGAGATATATTGGGATGAGGGGCAGCGCTGGGATGGTCAGGTGATCAGCTTGGAGGGAAGGTTGGTGCAACATGGCGGGATGGGGATGACGGTGCGGCAGGTGATTGACCGCGTCATCGCCGACGAGATGGACTTTGGCTTCGAGGTGGTCCAGCCGCCGCGCATTCGCACGCCGGGTATGCCTGACGTGCCCCGGGTGCGGGACCTGTCCAAGCGTTCCGCGACGACGGCGGTGGTCGATCTGGCCCGCAAGACAGAGCTGCCCGAGCACCAGGAATCCGAGGCTTGCCGCCAGACGTACCAGCAGATTTTCGAGTTTGTCCGCGCTGATCCCCAGCGCGCCCATTATCTGGCGGAGGTGATCGACGACGTGCTGGGGTGGTTTGAGCGCTACCAGGAGGATCCCATGATCGCCATGGCGCGGGAGGATGACCTGGGGAGTCCGTTTAGGACGTAGGCAATAATAACCGGCCGCTGCCGGGCTCCAGGAGCAGGTGCCCAGCCGCGTAGGCAAGTTGGCCGCGCAGGAACACCCGTTCCACGCGGCCTTTTATCTTCCAACCGGCAAAGGGCGACCAGCCGCAGCGGGTGTGGAAGGGCGGCTCGCCGACCGTCCATTCCGCCGTGGGATCGACCAGCGTCAGGTCGGCGTCACAGCCGGGCGCGAGACGGCCCTTGTGTTGCAGGCCAAAGGCGCGGGCCGGCCCTTCTCCCATCAGGCGGCTGATTGTCGGCAGGGTGATGCGACCCGCTGCAGCAGCAGTCAGCAGCAGCGGTAGGGCAGTCTCCAGGCCGGGCAGGCCAGCCGCTGGGTGCTGGCATTGTTTTTCCTCCAGTGTGTGCGGGGCGTGATCGCTGGCGATACAATCGACCGCTTCCAGCCCTGCCCACAGCGCCGCGACATCTGCCGGCTGGCGCAGCGGCGGGTTGACGCGCCCCAGCGGCCCCAGCTGCTGTGCGTTTCCGCTGTGGAGAAAGAGGTGGTGGGGGGTCACTTCGCAGGTGACGGGCAGGCCGTGCTGGCGGGCGGCGCGGACCATGGCCAGTTCCTCGCCGGTGGAGAGGTGGCAGACGTGCAGCCTCCGCCGAAAATGGCCCGCCAGGGTCAGCGCCCGCGCCAGGGCCAGGTGGGCGCAGAGGGGCGGGCGGCCCTGCCCGCGGGCGGTGAACCAGGCCACCGCTTCGTCATCCTCGGCGTGGACTGCCAGGGGCCGCGGCGGCGGGTAAGCGCCAAAGTGGGCGACGAGCCCCGCGACGTCGGCGACCAGCAGGTCGCCGGTGGAGGCGCCCATGTAGAGCTTGAGCCCCACCGGTTCCGCCAGCGCCGCCGCCTCGGCGGCGTTCTCGGCCGTGGCGCCGAGGAACAGCCCCACGTCGCACAGCGCCCTGGCCTGCACCAGGCGGATCGCCTCCTGCAGCGTTGCCCGGTCGGTGATGGGCGGGTCGGTGTTGGGCATCGCCAGTACGGCGGTGAACCCTCCCGCCAGGGCGGCGGCGGTGCCGCTGGTGAAATCCTCCTTGTGGGTGCCTCCCGGCTCGCGCAGGTGGACGTGGGGATCGATCAGACCGGGCAGGACCAACAGGCCGTCGGCGTCGAGCGCCTGTGCAGCAGCAGGGCGCGGCAGGCCCGCCCCCACCGCAGCGATGCGCTCCCCTTCGAGCAGAACGTCGCCGCGCATTGTTCCGCCGGGCGTCACCAGCGTCCCGCCGCGGACCAGCAGCGCGCTCATTTCCCACTCCAAAACGGCGTGCAGTGAATCGTCTGGGTTGGGGTAATCACCCAGTCCATTGGCTGGTCGTGTGTGTGGCGGGGCAGTTGGCCGGCCAGGCAGCAGTCGTAGGTGATTCCCACGCGCAGGGCCGGCGTGTTGGGAAGCAGCCGGTCGTAGTAGCCGCCGCCAAACCCCAACCGCCCGCCCTGGCGGTCGAAGGCGACGCCGGGCACCAGCACCGCGTCCAGCTCGGCGCCGGGCACGATTGGCTGCTCCGCGGTCGGCTCCAGCATGCCCAGGGCGTGCCGGACCAGGTGGGTGGGGTCGTAGGGATGGAGGACGAGCTGGTCTTTTTCGATGCGCGGGACGATCCAGCGAATTCTTGGGAGCAGCTTGAACAGCTGTCCCAGGTCCAGTTCGTTGCGAAAGGCGAGGTAGGTGAGAACAGTGTGGCTCTCCCGCAGGACCGGCCAGGCGGCGAGCCGCTGGCAGATGGCGCTGGACGCAGCTGCGACCTCCAGCGCGCTGAGGCTTTCCCGGTAGGAGCGGAAATGACGGCGCAGGGCAGTCTTGTCCATGGTTAGCGGATGGGCATTCGCCGCCCGGTCGCGCTGCGGCTGAACCGGCCAAAGTCTTGCGCACGGGCCAGCTGCTCGACGGTGAGCACCGGCCCGTCCTGGCAGACCAATAGCCCGTCCAGCGCGCACTGCCCGCAGATGCCAAAGCCGCACTTGATGTACCGCTCGACGCTGAACTGCCCGGCCCATCCCTGCTGCTGGCAGAGGCGGAGCAGGGCGGCGAGCATGGGCTCGGGGCCGCAGGCATAGATGGTGGGGGGCTGGGGGAATTGCCGCGCTCGTTGGGCCGCCAGGTCGGTGACATAGCCCTGGTGGCCGAGGGAGCCGTCGTCGGTGGCAAGGAGGAGCTCGACGCCGAGGTCGCGGAAGCGGTCGTCATAGACCATGTCGCCGGCCCGTTGCGCGCCCAGGGCCACGGTGACCGACACTCCCCGTTCGACGGCGCGGCAGGCGAGAAAATAGATCGGCGGCACCCCGCACCCCCCGGCGACGAGCAGGGCCGGCCGGTCCGGCTCCAGCGTGAAACCGTGCCCGTAGGGGCCCCGCACGCCGACCTGGGTGCCCTCCCGCGCCTGGTGCAGCGCGGTGCTGAACGGGCCGATGCGGGTCACGGTGAGGGTGAGCGGCGCAGGGACGGCGACGGACATTGGCTTTTCGTCGACCCCCGGCAGCCACAACATCACGAACTGTCCGGGTTCGGCCCCGGGCATTGCAGTGTCCAGCACAAAGGTACGGACGAGGCGGCTTTCTTGCGTGATCTGGCGGATGCGGGCGGGGCGCGGAAAGTTGATCGTCATATGGGCCTCGTTCAAAATGCGATGGCCGTTGCCCGGCCTCGGAAGGCGTCCAGGTTCTCGTAGCCGTGGTTTGTCATGTAGGTCTCCAGTTCGCGACAGACCGTTGCAAAGACCTCGCTGCCGCGGAGGGCGACGGCCGAGCCGATTCCTACGGCGGTGGCGCCGACCAGCAGCATTTCGACCACGTCCCGCCCGGTGGTCACGCCACCCACTGCCAGCACCGGTATCTTGACCGCGCGGCAGATGTCCCGCACGCAGCGGACGGCGATGGGCCGCAGCGCCGGGCCGCTGATGCCGCCGGTGCCGTGAGCCAGCACGGGCCGGCAGCTCTCGACGTCGAGGATCAACCCCGGCCCCAGGCTGTTGACGGCGGTGATGCCGTCCGCCCCCGCTTCCTCTACTGCCAGGGCGATCTTGACGATGTCGGTCACGTTGGGGGAGAGCTTGACCAGCACCGGGAGGTCGGTGCTGCGCTTGACGCGGTGGGTGACCTGGGCCGAGACGTAGGGATCGCCGGCAAACATCCGCGAGTATTCGTCGTCGATGTTGGGGCAGGAGATGTTGACCTCGATCAGGTCGGGCCGGGCGTCAGAGACGTAACGGGCGATGGCGCCAAAGTCATAGATGGTGTCGGCAAAGATGCTGGCGATGATCGGCACACCCAGCGGGGCCAGCTTTTCTTTTGCCGCCCGGATCTCTTCGATCATCACCTCGACGCCGGGGTTGGAGAGGCCGACGGCGTTGATCAGGCCGCCGTTCCACTGCAGCACCACCGGGCTGTGGTAGCCATCGCGGGGGGCGCGGCTGATCGACTTGGTCGTCACGGCGCCCGCGCCCGACTTGGCCACGCGGACCATCACTTTGTGGGTCAGGCCCAGGATTCCCGAGGCGAGGACGGTGGGGTTGGGCAGCCGCACGCCGCACAGGTTGACGGAAAGATCCAACTCGCTCATGCTTTGCTAGTCCAAAGGTAACTGCTCAGGCTATTCGCCTGGGGTCGTCCGCTGACCCGTGCGGGGTCTTAACCTGCGCTCAGGCAGCAAAGCCCTCTCCGGGGGCTCAAGAATAGCCCGCAGGGCTGAGGTCTTGTTTTTTTGTTTGTTCTTATTTGTGGCCCGAGTCATACTAACTCGACAATGGCACATTTCAACATTGGATGTTCTGCCGCAGTGGGAGAAGGGGGAAAAGGGGGGTTTCGCAGGCGGCGAAGCCGCCTGCGAAACCCCCCTTTTCCCCCTTCTCCGTGCTTGG
>JAFGEI010000102.1 GCA_016931695.1 Anaerolineae bacterium
AACATTGCGGTGATAGTTTACACGCTTTTGTCAAAATGACAAAGGCCTCAAGCGGGGCTGTTCCCCCGACTTTTTGAGAAGATACCAGTCGAGCTTGTTCTGCATCTTGAATCCATCTTCAGCGTGTCATCTGGTACGCGCTTCCGAACTGCCAGAAAGCGGTCAGGTACTGGTGTCAGTTGAAACATGCTTGCTTCGAGATCCCTCTCGCCGCAAATTCTCGTCCAGCCACGCCTCGATATCCTCGCGGCGAAAGCGCCATACCCGTCCCAGCTTGATACCGGGCAGCTTGCCCCTCTGCGCCCAATTGTAGGCGGTCGCTTCGTTGATTTGTAGATAGGCAGCGACCTGGCGGATGTCCATCAGGGTTTCTTCAGCCATTGTTCTCTCCTGGGGAGCGAGAAAGCAAGGAGGTCAACCCATCAGGCGTGACAAGTTGACCTCCGCTGTGTTCAGCCGTCTCTGCAATTTCACGTTGGCATTGAGCTTGGAAGTGCACGGCCTGACCTCGTAAGAGCAGCACAAGGGCATGCTAAATGGATTGGGTGTGACTAAAATCGGTTGACTCTGAGTCTTTCAGCTTGACCTGGTGGCTTGGTAGCGAAAAGGCCATGCTTTTCCCCTCCCACCAGTACCTTGAAATCGATTCTTCCAAGGGTGAATCGCCCCATTACAGTTCTATTTTTGTGTGGAAAGAGCAATCTATACTCCATTGCGTGATATGATCGTGTTTTCACAGGGTCTACACAATGAGCCGATCAACTGATTTTAGTCACACCCAATTCAATAACCTGGCGCACGCCGACCCGATAACACGTAGCACACTGCAAAGAAGGACGAGAATGCTGCAGAAAGTAGTCCAGATGCCACATACCCAACTTAAGGCTGCGATGGCGCGCATGCCGTTTGCAAGCATGGCTGCTGTCTGATGTGCGGTCAGACCTACCGCAAGCCCTAAACGGAAAAGAGGCGCTAACGCAAAAACATATACCGAGGCACCTAGAAGAATAACCACGCTGACTTGAAACGATTTGAGCATAGGGATGTGCCCGAGTAGCCAATCTGGGTCAACCTTGGACAACCGAGGGCCAAAAGAATCTAGCCACCAACATCTCAGTGAGAAATATGGCACAGTCAAGAAGTATACAATGCGATGAAACAATGTGGTTCCACAAAAACCCAACAGACATTGCCAGATAACCTGGTATCGGCTTGGTTTTCGACATCTCGCCAAGAGCAAGTTGGTCACCCGGGCATGAAACGCGGTGACCTGGAATTCTGCCGGGTTGCAATAGTAGATGGAGCAAAGCTCCTCAACTAAAGACACAAGGTCACTGGGAACATCGCTCATTTTCATGGCGTTGACTCTCTCACGGTACAGACTCTTGTCTGGAGCGTTGCCGGGGAGCGTGTGCAGGTTCTTTCTTTGCATGAATTTGCCTTTGCACGTGCAAAACCTGTCGCAGTGCCTCTACCATGTCCTCACGCAGCGTTTCATCTTCGACGGCGAGGATCTCCCCTACAAGAAGTTCGACTTCGGGAGGCAGAGCATCTTTGTCCACCAAGCGCCGGTCAAAGAAGTGTAAGGGGTCATAGCCGGCTGCCTGGAGCATCTCGTTCGGGTTGATGCCAAAGTGATCAGCAAGAGCAATGCAAGCATCCCGCATAGGGCGCGTGCCACCCATGTATTTTGAAAGCGTAGTAGGATGCAACCCTGCCGCACTTGCGGCGGTACGATAGCTTTCACCGGATTCCTCCAACAATCGCTGCAATAGCTCTTGAAACGGTATAGGATCGTAATCTAGAGTCTTTTTGCCCGGCATTTCTTTCTCCTCTTCAAAACACGTGATCGCAGGTCGATTCTCTAATCGTTATAACGACGATGTAGTCTTGACAACCCGCGAGAACCATGGTAGAATGACGATGTGTTCGCCAGTAAGATAGACAAAAGATTCGGTGTCTGGATATAGAACCATGTGCCTCGCAGAAGCTGTCGAAATGTTTCTTGTCAAAAACGGCGCCTTGCGTAGCCACAGCCCGAAAACAACCGCAAGCTACCGTAACCGTCTCCAAACCTTCATAGTCTTCCTGGGCAATCCGGAAATCGACGTTGCCACAGCCCTTGTCAGTGACAATGCTGTGCATTATTTCTACTGGCTCGAGCAGCGCGGCTACAAGCCCACAACAATCGAGGCCAAGAAGCAGGCCCTTTCTGCCTTCTGGGCCTGGGCCTACCAACAAGGGCTCACCAAACAAAAACTCGAAATACGCGTAAAAAAGGCAGACAAGCCTCCAGTTGTTTACCTCACCTCCGAAGAAGCAGCCCGGATCGAGCATGCCGCTCTGGGCGGCACAAGCTCGCGCGGCTTTCTCCACCTGAGGGATCAAGCCGCCTTCACCCTCCTTCACGAAACCGAGATACCTCTCCGGGCTTTGGCTGGTCTCACCATCGATGCTTACAATCCCGTTACCCGCACTCTCATTGTTGGCACCATGACCGTCTTGCTCAGTGATCATCTCTGCGAAACGCTAGATCGTTATCTTCAAGCACGCCGTATCCAGGAGTTGTGAATATGGGGACACCGCTCTTTGTTGCTTACACAGGCGCGACCTGGTCTAGTCAATCCATCCGCAAGGCTGTACAGCGCCACCGCCAAACCGCCGGCCTGCCCAGACTGGCCAATGACCAGCACACTCATATGCGCCATTGGCCGAAAACGGAGCGGGAGCGATTTGTTGCCACCCCCGTAGAGCCCTATGATCGCTCGATCGAACAGGCCCAGCTTGTCATCGCCCTCGGCTTATACTGCGGTCTGCGCCGTGAGGAGATGAGAACCCTCAAGGCAGAGGACATTGACCTTTTCCAGAAGAAGGCTCATGTCCTTGGCAAAGGAAAAAAGCGTCGCGATGTGCCCCTCAACGGTCACGTGCTCTCACTCCTCGATCCCGTCGTTCGTGCTCGACAACCCGGGCAGACGGTTCTGATCGATGAGGACGGCGGCCCCCTCGCCGAGAAGCGAATCAACGGCATCGTCAGTGTGCTGGCTGAACGAGCAGGGATTACCTACAAGGACGTTACACCGCACACATTGCGCCATTCCTTCGGCACTCTTTTGAACGAGCGAAAGGCCGAAGCGGCAACTATCAAGGAACTGATGGGACACTCGCGGCTTGAAGAAACGTTTCGCTACATTCATCCTGCTGCAAGGTCAATGCGGGACGCCGTCGAGCGACTCGTTCCAGGATACAATTCCGATGTTAAAGTACCATCTTAACCGGCTTCTGTCCCTTACCGGACACCCTTTCCCCTCCCCCAGGCCGGCCGATAAGCCGGGTTCTGTCGCGGACGGTCATCTATCTGGGACGGCGGTTGCCCGCCGCCTCGAGCGGCCTACCCGCGGCTCGAACGGTGCGGGCCGCACCTCGCCGCTGCTTGGCCTTGCTCCTGGTGGGGGTTGCCTGGCCGCCCGTGTCGCCACGGGCGCCGGTGGTCTCTTACACCACCTTTTCACCCTTACCCGGCTCTCGCCGGGCGGTCTGTTTCTGTGGCCCGATCCGTCGGGTTACCCCGCCTGGGCGTTACCCAGCACCATGCCCTGTGGAGCCCGGACTTTCCTCGCCCTGCTTTGCAGGGCGCGACCGCCTGGCCGACCTGGGGGTAGCATCATCATAACACGCGCCCCGGGCGCTGTCAAGAGAACCCCGGCGCCGCGCTATGAACGGACATAGGCTTGCTCCAACCGCGGGATGAGCGCGCGCCAGTCGTAGCGCCCGGCGACAAAGGCGCGGCCCGCCCGCCCCAGCATCGCTCGCCGCTCCGGCTCCTGCAGCAGTCCGATGACGGCAGCGGCAAAGGTTTGCGGATCGTCGGCCAGAACCAGCTCGCGGCCGTCTGTCAGCGGGAATCCTTCCGCCCCCAGCCGGGTAGCAACCACCGCCCGCTCCATCGCCAGCGCCTCCAGCAGCTTGAGCCGCGTGCCCCCGCCCATGCGCAGCGGCGCGACATAGACCGCCGCCCCGGCGATGTACGGTTGTATCACGTCGACCCGCCCGCTCAGCGTGACGCCCGGGTCGCCGCGCAGCGGCTCCAGCCTGCGGTGGGGACGCTGGCCAACCACCCACAGGTGAGCCTGGGGGACCACCCGCCGCACTGCCGGCAGGACGCGCCGGGCGAACCACAGCACCGCATCGACGTTGGGACGATAGTCCATCTTGCCCGTAAAGACCAGGGCGGCCGCCCCCATGCCGGGCGCGGGGGGCTGGTCAGGGCGATAAGTGGCGACGTCGATCCCGTTGGGAACGACCGTCGCTTCCAGGCCGGGAACCAGCGCCCGCAAGGCGGCCGCATCCGCCTCAGAGACAGCGAGGACGCGGTCGGCGCGGCGGCACACCCGAGCCTCGTACCGCCGCAGACGTAGCCACTGGACGAAGGAGTAGGCCGCGCCGTGCCAGCGGTGGGGTAGAAACAGGTCGGTGAGAAAGGCCCGCTTCTGCAGCAGGTACTCGCAGTTGTGGTCGTCAAAGAGGATCAAGGGCCGCGGCCGTGCGGCCTCCAGCAGGTCGAGATAAGGGGCCAGCTCGATGCCCTCGACATGGACGACGTCAAAGTGCTCCTGCTCGAACAGCGCAGCCAGGCGCTGCCGGAAGGAGGCGCTCTCCAGCCGCAGGGCCATGTCGGGCAGCGGGGTGAAAACCAGGTCGCGCAGGCGGCGCGCGAGGGGACGGTCTCGTTGCGGCACCACCTCCACCCGGGTGCACGTCTCCTGCAGCCGCGGGTGCGGAGGGAGCACCGGCTCTGTCCCCGAAAAACTGAGCAGGCTGACCCGGTGCTGCCGGGCCAGCCCAGAGATCAAGCCCCAGTTGCGCAGGGCGGTGCCCTGCCGGGGAGGATAAGGAAGCTGTGGGGTCAGGAACAAAATGTTCATAGCGCCTCTTCTCAGGCCGCGATTGTACCCCACCACGGGCAGCAGGGCAAATAGATTCTTGCCCCGTATCTGCTCAGGCCACCTTCCCGAAAGCTCCGGTGACCTTGATTTCGCTGCCGGTTGCCTGCTACGGCGACTTGGGACCGGCTAGACGACCAGGTAGAAGCTTTCGGGAAGGTGCGTTGCAAGCATCGTTGAGCAGTTACCTTGCCCCATCCCTCCTTTCGTGCTACAATCTTGTGCTCGGAACACGCGGCGGCGGGTCCGGCCAGCGCCGCGGAGGGAAAGAGCCGGTGCTCGATTTGGGGATTGTGATTGTCAGCTACAACACCTGCGACCTGCTGCGCACTTGCCTGCAAACGGTGTGCGCCAGCCAGGGCGATTTCTCCTACCGCGTCTGCGTGGTAGATAATGCCTCGCCGGATGGAAGCGCCGCGATGGTCGCGGCAGAATTTCCTCAGGCCCTGCTCATTCACAACCCCGACAACCGTGGATACCCGGCTGCCAACAACCAGGGGTTGGAGGCATTGGGCTACCCCGATGGCCGCGATGCGCCTCGCTTTGCACTGCTCTTGAACCCAGACACCGAACTGCCCGTCGACGGGCTGGCCAGGATGCTGGCCTTTATGGCCGCCCATCCCGACGCCGGCGTCGCCGGCCCCCGGCTGCAACTGCCGGACGGCACGCTCGACCTGGCCTGTCGGCGCTCTTTTCCCTCCCCGGCGGTCTCTTTCTACCGCCTCGCCGGCCTCTCCCGTCTCTTTCCTCGCAGCCGGCGCTTTGGGCGCTACAATCTCACTTACCTGGACCCGGCAGAAACGGCAGAGGTCGACTCGGTGGTGGGGGCATTCATGCTCGTGCGGCGAGAGGCGATCCAGGCCGTCGGCCTGATGGACGACACTTTTTTCATGTACGGCGAAGACCTGGACTGGTGCTACCGCATCAAGCAAGCGGGATGGAGGGTCTATTACTACCCGGAGGTGACGGTGATGCACGTCAAGCGGGCTGCCAGTCGACACAGCGCACGGGCCCAGGTCGAGTTCTGGCGCGCGATGACGCTTTTCTACCAGAAACACTATGGCGACCAAACAGCGTGGCCCCTTCACGCGCTGATCCTGACCGTGCTCAAAGCCCGGACCGGAATCGAGCGTTGGCGGCAGCGGACTGCCGTGAGGTCTGACGGCACAAGATGAGAAAACAGAAAACCCTGACCTTCTTTGTCGCTACCTTGATGCTGACCGACGCCATGATGGCCGGGGCAGCTTTTTACAGCGCCTACTGGCTGCGGCTCTGGATCCCCTTGCCAACGCCGGCAACCAGTATGCTCGTCCCGCACCAGTACGCCCCCATCATGGCCGTTCACGTGCTGTCCCTGCTGCTCGTCTTTTTCTACGGCCGCCTGTACGAGCTGGCGCGCAGCCCGTCGCGAATCGACGAGTTCTACCGCGTCGTCGGCTCCGGCACGGCGGCGACGCTGGCCAGCGTCGCTTTTCACTACCTGCTTTTCAAGAACACGCATCTCGACGTCGACTACCCGCGGGCGATGGTGATCTATAACTGGTTGTTGACCATCACCCTGGTCATGGCCGGGCGCCTGGCCCACGGCTATCTGCGGGTGAGCCTCCAGGCGCGGGGTTGGGGGCGGGATCGCGTCCTGGTCGTCGGAACGGGCGACGTCGCCCGCATGATCCTGCACAAGATATTGGGCAATCCCAGCCTGGGCTATGAAGTCGTCGGCGTGATACAGGCCGACGGTGTGCCCAAGGTCGCCCCTCCGGCTCCTATCCTCGGCCACGCGCAAGATCTGGCGGCAGTGATTGCCAGCCACCACATCAACGAGGTCATTATCGCCCTGCCCGAAGCGACACACCAAGAGATCTTGGCCCTGATTTCCGATTGTGAACGGGGCAAGGCGACGATCAAGGTTTTCCCCGACCTGTTCCAGATTATGGCCGGGCAGGTGGGGATCGGCGACCTGGGCGGGCTGCCGCTGCTGACCGTGCGTGACGTCGCCCTCAAAGGTTGGCGGCGAACGGCCAAACGGGTCTTGGACATTGTCGGAGCGGCAGCCGGGCTGTGCCTCGGCTCCCCGCTGCTGGTACTGACCGCGTTTCTGATCAAACTCGATTCGCCGGGCCCTGTCTTTTACGTCCAGAAACGCATGGGGTTGGACGCCCGCCCTTTTCCGATGATCAAGTTCCGCTCGATGCGCCAGGACGCAGAGGCCAACGGGCCGGGTTGGACCAAGGACAACGACCCGCGGGTGACCCCGTTGGGCAACATCCTGCGCCGCCTGAACGTGGACGAGTTGCCCCAGTTGATCAACGTGTTGCTCGGCGAGATGAGCCTGGTCGGCCCGCGCCCCGAGCGGCCGGTATACGTCGACCAGTTCCGCCGCTCCATCCCCCGCTACATGGACCGGCACCGAGAAAAGGCCGGCATGACCGGCTGGGCCCAGATCAACGGCCTGCGGGGTGATACCTCCATCGCCGAGCGGACCAAGTACGATCTATGGTACATTGAGAACTGGTCTCTTCTTTTGGATATCAAAATCGTCATCCGCACTGTATTTGGAATTTTCCGCTCTTCCGGCGACAATTGATCAGGCGCCCGTCACGATTTGCCGCGCCTCGCCACAGCTCGGGTCACCCTCCTGGACGCTTCTCCGGCGGCCGGGGAGAGGCAAAGGGGGAACAGCGACCGCAGTTGTATGGTTGGGGAGGAATGTGGTATACTAGACGTGAGGGTGAGCCATGGAAAAGATACGCGTTGTGATTGTAGACGATCATCCTTTTTTCCGCGAGGGGTTGCAGCGGGTGCTGACCTCGGAAGGGGACCTGGTCGTGATTGGCGAGGCAGCGGACGGGGAGGAGGCTGCGCTGCGGGCCGAAGAACTGCAGCCCGACGTCATGTTGATGGACGTCAACCTGCCGGTCATGAATGGCCTGCAGGCAACCCGGGTGATCAAGGATAGCTGGCCGGAAATCAACATTGTCATCCTGACCGCCTACGATGACGAGGAACAGGTCTATCACGCTGTACGGGCGGGCGCTTCGGCCTACCATCCCAAGGACGTTGATCCACGCGAGCTCGTGAAAACCATCCGCGAGGTAAATTCCGGCGGGTACGTGCTGGGAGGAACAGTGTTGTCCGAGCAGGAGCTCGGCCAGTGGCTGCTGGAAAAGTTTCGCCAGTTCGGGGGCGAAGTGCTGCCCAAGTTTCTCTCCCCGCTATCGGGCCGGGAAATGGAAATCCTGCGCCTGGTGGTAGCAGGGATGAGCAACAAGGAGATTGCCTATCACCTGGGCATCAGTCACCAGACGGTCAAGAATCACATCACGGCCATCCTCAGCAAGCTGGGAGTGGCGGACCGGACCCAGGCCGCAGTATACGCCCTGCGGCGCGGATGGGTCCCTCTCCATTCGGGGTCTGAGGATGAATCCCCGCCAGTAGGAGGCTAACATGGTCGCGAATCCAACCGATTCTTTCCAGTTGCTGGTCGAAGATAGCCGCAAAGATTACGAACAAATCCAAAAGGACCTCAAAGAGATCGACTTGCTGATTCAGCAGACGGCGACAGAAGTTGACCGGCTTGCGCAGCGAAATGCGCAGGCTACCAACCGCCTCCGCCAGGTAGAGGCAAACCTGAACTCTATATCGTCCGACGACATCCAGGATTGCTACTCCACCGTACTGGACACCCAGCAGCGTCTTTTCACCATGCGGGGGCAGTTGGAAAAACTCCAATCGGATCAGCGAAACCTGGACCGGCACAGCCGCATGCTGTGGCGGATTATCGGCCTGGGCAGCGCCGGCGGGGGAGACGACGAGGGCAAGGATGAATCGGCCAGCGAATCGGTGCCCACCATCGTGCGCATCATCGAGGCCCAGGAGCGAGAGCGGCAGCACATGGCGCGGCAGATGCACGACGGGCCTGCCCAAGCACTGACCAACCTCGTTCTCCAGGCCGAGATCTGTGAGCGATTGTTCTCCGCCGACCCTGAAAGAGCGCGGGTCGAGCTGACAAACCTCAAAACCGCCGTCGCCGGTACATTCGAGCGCGTGCGGGGTTTCATCAGCGACCTTCGCCCCATGATGCTGGACGACCTTGGGCTTTTACCGACCCTGAAGCGATTCATCGAGGATTTTGATAACAAGCACGACATCCAGGTAAACCTGGTCATTACCGGGCGCGAACAACGGTTTGCCTCGTACAAAGAGGTGACAATCTTTCGCCTCGTCCAATCCCTGCTCAACAATGCCCGCGACATATCCCATGCAGCCAACGTGCAGGTCAATCTGGACGTGGGAGAGGACCGGGTGCAGGTGTCGGTAGAGGACGACGGCAGCGGTTTCGACATACCCGAGCTGACCGGCGGGCCCGTCGGCGAGGAGATGGGCCTGGCAACGATGCGGGAGCGGGTCGAGATGTTGAACGGCCAATTCGAGGTGGAGAGCAGTCCCGGGCGAGGGACACGCATCTCGTTCAAGACGCCGTTGCCTTGAATAGTACCGACTTCCTATTGACAGAAAGTACTTACTGTGGCATCATGTGTTCAGTAGGAGGGAAGGCCTATCTTCTTCCCTTAACATTTACCCGAAAGGAGGTGAACAAGATGCTGTATCTACCGCGCGAAGAGGGCCAGGGCCTCGTTGAGTATGCTCTAATTCTCGTTCTGGTTGCCATTGTTGTTATTGTGATTTTGGCGCTGCTCGGCCCGGCCATCGGCAACATTTTCTCCAACATCGTCGCCAACATCTAGCCCCTGATTGTCTACCACGTCACAATGCCCCGCCAAGCGCGGGGCATTGTGCTTTCATACACATAACGTAACTCGACAATGGCACATTTCAACATTGGATGCTCTACCGCAGTGGGAGAAGGGAAAAGGGGGGGTTCGCAGGCGGCTTCGCCGCCTGCGAACCCCCCCTTTTCCCCCTTCCCCGTGCTTGGCAGAGCCATCTACTGAAATGTGCCACTGTCAAAGTAACGACTCTGGCGAGTTGTCTGGATGCCCCTCGACTCCCACTTCTTACCCCTTTGCTCACGCTTGCCACCCTGTCCATTTGCAGGTACAATTCAGGGCAAGGGCCGCCAAAGGCCGGCCAAAACCAACAAGGAGTTCAAAGTGACAGAGCCAGAGATTCTCAAGGTTGCTGCTGGTTCCCGCACCACCGCCGTAGCGGGAGCAATTGCTGGAATGGTGCGCGAGGAAAAACAAGTGGTTCTGCAGGCAGTAGGCGCCAGCGCGGTCAATCAGGCAGTCAAGGCGATCACAATCGCCCGCGGCTACCTGGAACAGGATGATATCGAACTGACCTTTATCCCATCCTTTTCAGAAATTGAGATTGACGGGCAGGAGCGGACCGCGCTTCGCTTCCATGTTCTGCCCCATTCTCCGCGTTCCGAGTTGAGCACTTGAATTTTTGCCGCGCAACGGGCGCTTGGTCGCGCAATCAGCGAAAAGGCACAGAGCCCCCAGATGGGGGCTCTGCTTTTTTGAAGTACGATCGCGCGTTCTGGCTAGATGTTGGCGACGATGTTCGAGAAAATATTCCCGATGGCGGGGCCCAACAGCGCCAAAATGACAATTACGACGATGGCGACCAGAACAAGAATGAGGGCGTACTCAACAAGGCCCTGGCCTTCCTCACGTGGTAGATACAACATATTGCTTTACCTCCTATAAGTGATATTTGGAGACGGGAAAATCCCCGTCCCAATGGTATTATATCACAAAATTTGGCCTTTTTCAAGTGGGAATTCCGGTTTTTCGGGACTACCAGCGGCCGCGACCGGCCCACAAGGGACGCCCGGTTTCGCCGTGCAGGGCCATCGTTTCCCCGCTGGTCAGGTTCTCCACCGCGCCGAGTTGCGGAAAAGGCCCAACCCGCGCCCCCCGTTTCACAGGGGGGCATCCAGCCACAAGAACCCGGTCAGTGCATCGGCGCCGGAGCTCGCACCACAGCGCAAAATTCCTGTCCCGGCGGCTTCCAGGGCCTCCCCGCGGGTCAACGCGGCGAACAGGTTGTGCCAGGCCGCGCTGCACGCGCCGCGGGCGGCGGCACGCAAAAGGGCGGCCGAGAAGATCGTGGTGCGGCCCTCGATGCCGGCGACAACGGCCTGGCAAAAGGGAACAGGAGCAGGATGAGTCAACCAGGCGCGCAGCATCATCCCGGCGAGGAAATCGTCGCCAGCGGGGGTCAGGCCGCTGCCCAGCCCGGCCAGGTGGACAGCGCCCTCGCGCACGAGCTCCATGCTCCCGGCCCAGCCCCTTTGCAGGGTCAACAGCCCCCGTTCGGCGCGGGCACGCGACGCCGCCTGCCACGTGCCATGAGCCGTGGATTGCTCTATGGGTAGCAACGTGCCGTTCGTAACGGCTCGCCTCCAACAACGGGCGCCAAACTCCAGCAAGTGCGCCGCAATTGCCGCCTGGTTGGCGCGCAGGCGCTCCCAATTCGGACGGGGTTCCCACACCGTGGCCCGGGCCAGCGATACCGTGAACGTACCCACCGTGACCGTCTCTGCGCTGGTCACCACCGGCGCGTCCCGCGCCAGGAGATCAAGGGGCCCCGCATCCGGTTCGACGACGATGTTGAGCGGGCCGTTGCCGACCGCGGAAAGCACCAAAGAGAGCACCTCTCCATTGGAGAGGTGCACGTTGCAGGCTTGCTCGAATGAAGCCAGCACGCGGCCGTCGAGGGGGCCGTTGCCCAACTGCTCCCCCACAGACCGGCTCACCGCCAGGGCATCGACCTGTCTCATCGTTCAATCGCCGGAACTGCTCAGGCTGCCTGCCCAGATGCTCCCCCGCGCCGGAGAAGGGAGAAAAAGGGGGGTCAACACCCCCTTCTCTCCCCACACCGTCGTGGGAAAAGCATCCATGCGGGTGACCCGAACAGTTACCAATTGTCATATCCAGCCCCTGCTGGCGCGGGGATCGATCAGCTGATGTGCAGCTCGCAGACGCGGCGGAAATGGTAGCCATAGATCGCCAGGGTGATGGCCAGGGGCAGCAGCCGAGGGCGAGAAAAGGTCGTCCACAACACCAGCTTCCAGTAATGCAGGCGTTCTTTGCCCAGGATCCCCAGTTGGACAATGGAGCGGATGAATGCCATCCCCTGTTCGTGGATATATCTTGCGCTCCACGGGGGCCGAATCTTGGGCAGCCTGTATTCTTGCAAAAATGTCTTGACGCGCTGATAATAAGCGGCCGGCGAGTAGATGTGGTCCATGATTTGCCGGTACCCGTCGCGCAACACGTCCATGTTCATCTTGGGGATGATGTTGGTCATCCCGTTGACATTGTCCCCCGACGCCAGCCCCTGCAGGCGCCCGGCCTGCTGCAATCGCTGGTAGAGCTGGGTGCCGGGCGGCGCCTGCAGCAGACCAACCATCGCCGTCACGATGCCGCTGTTCTGGATGAATTCGATCTGCCGCCGAAAGATCGAGGGCTTGTCGTTGTCAAAACCGACGATGAACCCGCCCTGGACCTGCAGCCCGGCTCGCTGCAGCCGTTTGACATCTTCCACCAGGTCGCGGTTCAAGTTCTGTTTCTTGTTGCACTCGGCCAGACTCTCTTCCTCCGGCGTCTCGATGCCGACAAAAACGGTGTCGAATCCCGCCTCGACCATGAGCGCCATCAGTTCCTCGTCGTCGACCAGGTTGATCGAGACCTCGGTGTTGAACGGCAGGCCGCGCTTGTCCCTGCGCCATTCGATGAGCGCGGGCAGCAGCTCTGTTTTCAGGTAGCGCTTGTTGCCGATCAAATTATCGTCGACAAAAAAGACCGCGCTTCGCCAGCCCAGCGCGTAGAGGCCGTCCAGTTCGGCAACGATTTGCGCCGCCGTCTTGGTGCGCGGCCGGTGGCCCAGCAGCGAGGTGACGTTGCAGAACTCGCAGTTGAAGGGACAGCCGCGGGAGAACTGGATGCTCATCGAGGCATAACGGTCGAGCTCGGCCAGATCCCAGCGCGGGGCCAGCGTTTGCTGGATGTCGGCGAACTCGGCTGTGGCATAGACGCGCTGCGGGCAACCCCGCTCCAGGTCGGCCAGGAAAAGCGGCAGGGTCAGTTCCGCTTCGTTGAGCACCAGGTGGTCAATGTCCGGGAACTGCTCCGGCTCGATGGTAAAGAGCGGCCCGCCGGCAACCACCGTGACCCCGTGTTCCTTACAACGGGCGACGACCTGCTGGGTCGACGCGCGCTGCACGGTCATGGCGCTGATCCAGACCTGGTCGGCCCAGGCCAGGTCCCGCTCGGCGAGTTTGCGCACGTTGAGGTCGACCAGCCGCGGGGTCCAGCCGGGAGGCAGCATTGCCGCAACGGTCAACAGCCCCAGCGGCGGCGCAGATGCTTTCTTGCGGACGAACGGGAGTGCGTGCTTAAAGCTCCAAAATGTATCTGGGAACTCGGGATAGATCATTAAAATATTCATTGGGTTTTTTCCTTGTCGGCTGTTCAACGGCAAATTGAGGTGTCTGGCACCTCTGCGCTTCTAATGCGACATGTCAAGGCGGTTGCTTGCTTTTCCCCTATCCTACCACGTTCCCAGCGGCGCTGCCTATCCGACAGCTAACAAACAGCCGTATTCTGCCGATATTTTGCACCCTAGCCGACCAATTTATACCCCAACCCCCTCACCGTGACCAACAACTGCGGTTCGGCAGGGTCTACCTCAATGCGGGTGCGCAACCGGCGGACCAGGTTCTCGACCTGGTAATCATAGACCCCCTCTTCGTATTCAGGCCATACGGCAGCGCCGATCTCGTCTTTGGAGCAGACCTCCCCGCGGCGGTTGTTGAGATGGGCGAGGAGCAAGAACTCTTTGGGCGACAGGGAGACGAGCTGGCGATCGACGCGCACGACGCCGGCCGCCTCGTCGATCTCGAGTTCGGGAAACGGCGTGTCGCAAAAGGTCGCCTCGGGGTCGTGGAGAATAAAGAGCACGTCGCCAACCGTGATCTGGTCACCGTCTCGCAGGTCGACCGGAGCCAGCACGCGCTCGCCGTTGAGAAAGGTGCCGTTGGTGCTTCCCAAATCCTCCACAAGCAGTTGCTGCCCGGCGCGCCGTATCCGGGCGTGGACGCGGGAGACGCGTTTGCTGGCGATCACAATCTCGTTTTCGACCGCCCGGCCAATGGTGGTCGATTCTCCCGCCAACAGGTGCTGACGCCCTATCGGGTCGGTAAGAAAGGGGGTTGATTCGCTCATGTCAATTCCTTTTCTGCAACTGCTCAGCCGGGCGCCCCCGGCAGCGGCCCTGGGGTCACGATGGCTGCTTTGCCCTACCTGGCTCGTCGTCATCCCTCCGGCGGACCGGAGCCCGGATTGTCTCGCCGCAAGAGGAGACGGGGCAGGGAGCGGAGCTCGGCGCTGCCCAGCAGCAGCGCCGCCAGCACGTAGACGGCGCCGCCGATCCCCGCCGCCAGCAGCACGCCGGGCGCTGTCCCCCAGCCCGGCAGGGCCGAACGGACTCCCAACAGTGCCCCCACCATCGCCGCTGTTGCCGCCAGGGTGCGCAGCAGCGAGAGCACCAGCGCGCGCCCCTCGATTCCGCCCACGTGTGACCGCGCAACTGCCAGCAGGAGCAGCACCTGCAGCCAGACGCCCAGGCTGTTGGATAGCGCGAGACCGCCCTGGGCCATTGACGCGAGCAGCAACCATCCCAACCCGGCGTTCAGCGCCAGTCCGCCCACGGCGGCCCAAAATGGCGTCCACATGTCTTTTTGGGCGTAGAACAACCGCGCGACGACCTCCAGCGCGGCGTGTCCCACCAATCCCAGGGCAAAGAACTGCAGCGCCCAATAGACCCGCGCGGTGGCCTCAGCGTCAAAGGCGCCGCGCTGGAGCAGCAGGGTGATCAGCGGGCGACCGAGCAGCAGCAGCCCCGCCCCGGCCGGGATGGCCAGTGCCAGCACCAGCCGCAGCGCCCAGCCAAATGTGCGGCGCAGCCCGGCCCGGTCACCCTGCTCGGCGATGGCAGCCAGGGTGGGAAGGATGACGATGCCCATCGTGGTGCCAATCACGGTCTCGGGCAACTGCATCAACTTCCAGCCATATTCGTAGGCCGCGATGGCGCCGGGTTCGAGGTGGGAACCAAAGGTGGTAGGGAGCACAAAGTTGATGTAGGTGGCGACCATCCCCAGTATCCGCGGCCCCATCAGCCGCAGCAGGTGCGGCAGTTCGGGATGGCGCAGCGCCAAGTTCCAACGGGCCTGGTGCCGCACGAGCCACGGCAGCTTGACCAACAGGTGGCCGACCGCCCCCGCCAGCCCCCCCCAGGCCAGCCCATAGATGCCCAGGTAGGGCGCCAATACCACCGCGCCCAGGATGCGGCCGAGCGTGTAAAAGAGCGGCGACAGGGCGGGGAGGAAAAAGTGCTGGTGCGCCTGCAAGGTGCCGGTGACGAGGGTGCTGAGGCTAAAGATGAGCGTCTGGACCAGCACCATGCGCATCAACTGCGCCGCCAGCTCGACCTGGGCCGGGTCGTCGGCAAAGCCGGGCGCGAGGGTCAGGATGATGGGCCGGGCGAACGCCGCGGCGACGACGCTGGCGGCGCCGGTGACGATCAGCACCCAGTTGACGACAGCCGAGACGAATCGCCACAGGTCGGCTGCGTCGTTGCGAGCGATGACGCGGCTGAGGATGGGAATGAGGGAGGTGGTCAGGGCCGCGCCGGTGACGATGACGTTCAGCCCCTCCGGCACCTCGAAGGCGGCGATGTAGGCATCCAGCACCGCCGAGGCGCCAAAAGCGTGCCCCACCGCCGCCTCGCGCACCACGCCCAGCAGCTTGTCGACGGCGAAAAGTGCCGCGACCAGCAGGATGGACCAGGCGACGTGGGACGTCGTTGATGGGAAAGAGGCAGCGGCAACCGGCCGGTCGCCCCGGCATCCTCTGTTTCGCCGCACGGGGCCTGTTTTCACCCTATTCCTCCAGGTCGATTGGTTGCAAAATGACGGCGCCGTCGGTGGAGCCGGGCACGGGCAGGCGCACGCCGGTCTCGACGACGTACAGCCCCACCTCGAGCGGATACGTCCCTGGCGGCAGGCCCGGCGGCAGGTCCAGGACGTGGGTGTCGGCGACGACCTCGCCGGGCAGCCAGAGGGGAGTGGGATACGTCCCGCCGGCCGGAATCCCGTCGTGCTGCGCCGCCGTTCCGCCCTGCGGTGCCAGCAGGTGGACGAACACCGTGTACGAGGTTTCGATTTCGGTCAGCGCGCGCCAGTAGAGGGTCAGGGTGAGCGCGTCGCCGGGGGCTGGATTCGCCGGCGACTGGTCGTAGCCCAACAGTTCCACCTGCCCGCCCAGCGGCAGGCCGACGTTCCGCTCCATCGCCGGCGGTTCAAAGATGCGCGCTGTTTCCCCGACGGCGATCTCGCCCAGGGCCAGGGGGCCCCAGACGACGTTTCCGGCAGTATCCAGGAGCGCCATCTGCAGGGGAAAACAGCCCGCCGCGGCGGTGCGCGTCAGCCGCGGGCTGTAGCGGTCGACGACCACTTCGCCGCCGCTCCACTGGCTGGTCGGATAGGTGTCGTGGACCGGCGCACCTTGATACAGGGCCGTCTCGCCCAGCTGCAGGCGCATGGTCAGGTCGACCTGGGGGGGCGAGTCCGCCCACCAGAACAGGGTCAGTTGGAGCGGCTGGCCGGGTTGGACCGCGCTGCTGTCCAGGTTGACCCCCAGCAGGGTCAGGCCGGCGACGCCGGGCAGGTCCAGGCGCTGGCGAATGGGCAGCCCGGCCAGGTCGGGCGGCGCGGCGGCGCGCGCCACCTGCAGCGGCAGTTCGACGCCGAGGCCGGCATAGGCGCCGGAGGCGTCGCGGAGCGGCAGGTTGTCCTGGGTCGAGGCGGCGTAAAAAGCGAACCACAGCCGGTACGTTCCGGGCGGCGCGCCCGGCGCAATGGGCACCGCCAGGTGGTCGAGGACCACCTCACCGGGCTGCCACTGCTCGGCGGGGTAGTGAAACGGGCGCGCCTCGCCCCAGACCCCGCCCCAGGGATCGCTCAGGCGGGCCACCGGCAGCATGTCGCCCGGCTCCGCCGGGGCCTCGACGCGCCAGTAGGCCAACAGATCGACCGCCTCCCCTGAGCGGGGCGTTCCCAGCAGGTCATAGCCCAGCAGCGTCGCCACGCCGCCAAAGTCGGCGCGGAGGGGATAGCCGGGCGACGGGGCCTCCCCGGCCGCGACCCGATAGGCGGCAAAAGCGGGTTGGCCGTCGGGGCCCAGCGGGGCCGCCAGCTGCCCGGCGCCCGCCAGCCGCCCCTCGATCCAATCCTGGCCGCTGTCGGCGGAGCGGGGCAGGATCAACAGGCCCGCACCCTGGGCAGGAAAGACGAGCGTCTCGCCGCCGGTCAACCATCTGATCGCCGGGTAATCGTCGGACAGGAAGGCCAGCGTCGGGTGGCGGTAGTGAATGCTGGCCACGTAGGGAGTCGTTCCGGCCGCACCGGCCTGGTCGAGATAGGCAGCGACGGCCACCAGGTCCCCGTCCGTTTCTTCGTACAGTTGGTTGGAAAAAGCCCAGTCGAAAAAGTAGGCCCGGGCAGTGAACGGTGCCAGCAGCGCGAGGAGGAGCATCGACGCGGCGAGCAACGGGTAATGGGGAGCCAGCCGCCATCTGCGCGTCACAACGTGCGCGATGCTTTCGACGGCCAGCGCCGGCAGGACGTAGACAAAGGGCAGCAGCCCGACCGCCCGCAGGTTGCTGGGAATGATCTCGCCCGTTGCCAACGCCGTCGGGAGCAGCATCGCCGGCAGCACGGCGAGCAAGAACAGCCGGGCGGCAGGGCGGATTTTCTGTCGTAAAGGCCAAAGGATTCGGAGCAGTCCCAACCCAAACAGCACGGCAGTGGGCGGCGCGAACAGCGGTCGATGGGGCAGGTTGAAGCGGATGTAGGGGTCGCCGCGGAGAAAAAACATCCCCAAACAAGTTCGGAATCCTGCCCATGCCTCGGCCCACGACCCGGCGGCGATTTGTCCCACGCGGGTGGTGAGGGCAGCGGGATGGGCGGCGAAATACCCCAGCAGCGGCAGGGCGGCGACCCCGGCGGCGGCGGCAAAGAGAGCGACCTGTCCCGCGCGGGCGCGGCGGCGGCCGCGATCGGCGAGCAGCAGCGCCAGCAGCGCCGCGCCGACCGGCAGCGGAAAGGCGCGGGCCGCCAGGTAGGTGTACATCGTCGCCCCGCCCAGGAGCCCGGCCAGGACCAGCCAGCCGCGCCGCTCCAGCCGCAGCCCCCGCCACAGCGCCCCTACCGTCAGCGCCTGCAGCAGCGGCTGGGTGACGGCGCGAAAACCATAGCGGCTGAGGACCAGGTGCCAGAAAGAAGTAGCCACAAAAGCCGCCGCCAACACCCCAACCCAGGCCGCGTTGCGCTCCTCGTGCACGAGCTCATAGGCTGACCAGGCAGCGGCCCCCACCGTGCAGATGCCGATCACGGCAGAAGTCAGGCGCAGCGCCAGCACGTTTTCACCCAGCACCCGCATCCAGGCCGCCGCCCAATAGAAAAAGAGTACTTCTTTGCCGGTGTAGGCTGAGATGAAAACAGGGTGCTCGAGTCCGCGGGCGATTTCGGCAGCCAGGATGCCGTTGGCCGCCTCGTCATAGTGCAGGCCGACGGGGAGGGTGGGCAGGCGAACCAGGCGCAGCCCCGCGGCGACGAGGAGGGTAAGCAACAGCGCCGCCAGCGGCCAGCGGGAAAGTCTCTCGCTCATGAGGCCGATTATAACAGCGGCAGGCCAGGGGGGCAAGGAGGAAGGCGGAAGGGGGATGCCAGCGGTCCGGCCGTACTGGTGCGAATTGCCGAAACCATGTTATACTGGACGGCGAGGTCATGCTATGGACACCCATTTCACCTTGCAACTGGACGCAATGGCCCACGGCGGCGCCGCCCTCGGGCGGTGCGAGGGCCAGGTCATTTTCGTTCCCTATGCCCTGCCCGGCGAAACGGTGCGCGTCGAGATCGTGGAGGATCACCAGCGGTATGCCCACGCCCGGCTGATCGAGGTGCTGGACCCCTCCCCGGAGCGCGTCGCCGCGCCCTGCCCCTATTTCGGGCTGGAGGCCTGCGGCGGCTGCCAGTGGCAGCACGCCGCCTACGCCGCCCAGCTCCGCTTCAAAACGGCCGTGGTGCGGGACCAGCTGAGCCGCATCGGCCGCATCGCCGATCCGCCGGTCCGCCCGGCGCTCCCCGACGCCACCGGTTGGGCCTACCGCAACCAGGCCCGCTTCCACCCCGCGCCTGGCGAGGGGCTCGGCTTCCGCACCACTGCCAGCCACCAGGTCACCCCCGTCGAGTCCTGCCTCATCCTCCATCCTCTCTTGTCCGAGCTCTACGACCTGCTCGACCTGGACCTGCCGGGGCTGGCCGCTTTGACGCTGCGGGCCGGGGTGGGCACTGGCGAGCGGATGATGGTCTTGGAGACGGAGGATGACCAGGCGCCAACGCTCGAGATCGACCTGCCGCTTTCCTGCGTGCTGCTGCTCTCCGACGGCGTCCACGTCAACCTGATCGGCAGCAATCACTTTACCGAGGTCGTCGGCAACCATGCCTACCGCATCTCCGCCCCCTCCTTCTTCCAGTCCAACACCGCCCAGGCGGCCCAGCTGGTTCGCCTGGCCCTGGAGTATCTCGACCCGGGCGAAGGCGACGTGGTGCTCGACGGCTACTGCGGCGTCGGGCTCTTTACCCTGCCGCTGGCGGAACGGGCCGGGCTGGTGGTCGCCGTGGAGGAACATCCGGCGGCAGTCGCCGACTTGCTGGAGAACAGCGCCGGGCTGGAGAACGTCGAGGTGGTCGAGGGGACGATGGAAGCAGCGCTGCCCGCCATCGATCACCCGCTGGACCTGGCCCTGGTCGATCCGCCGCGCAGCGGGCTGGAGCGGGAGGTGCGGGACGGGCTGATCGCCGAGCGGCCGCGGCGCATCGTCTACGTCTCCTGCGACCCGGCCACCCTGGCGCGGGACGGGCGCTGGCTGGTCGAGGGCGGCTACCACCTGCTCGAAATCCAGCCAGTGGACATGTTTCCCCAGACCTATCACGTCGAGACGGTAAGTTTATGGACAAGATAGCGATTCGTAACGGACGGGCAGCCAGGGTACAGTTCACTGTTGCCCTGGGAGTGGCCCTGTTGTTAGCTGTCGCCTGCGGGCTGCCCCTGCCGTCGGCGACCCCCTCGTCCACGCCGCTGCTGCCATCCCCCACCTGGACGGCAACGGCCACCCCGCTGCCCACGGCGACGCCGACGCCGTCCCCCACCCCTTCACCGACGCCCACCCCTGCCGACCTCTACCTGGCGCCGGAGGACGTCACCATCTACCCCGTGCCTCAGCTCTACAGCGGCGACGTCGTCACCTTTGACGTCACCCCGCGCAACCTGGGCCAGATCAATCCCTATTCTGTCGTCGTCCGCGTCGACCACCAGGCAGCGGGCGGCGCGACGTCGATCGTCTCGGGCCGGGTCGGCTACCCCACCTTCGACAGCGTCCCCCGCGCGCGCATGATCTGGGCCTGGGACACCACCGGCCTGGCAGGCGAGCAGCTGCTGACCATCACCCTCGACCCTGACGACCAGATCCAGGACGGGGACGAGGAGCAGGAGAACAATGTCGTCGAACTGACGCTGCAGCTCCTGCCAGCGGCCGAACGGCCCGCCGTCGAGGCCGCCAGTTGGGCCACGGCAACCTCGGACTGCTGCGTCTACCACTATATCACCGGCACCGCCGCCGAGCGCGACCTGGCCGCAATCATCGAGCAGGCCGAGGCCGGCGTCGCCTACGCCCAGTCCCGCCTGGGCGCGGTCATGGAGGAGCCCTTCGACATCTACCTACTCGACCGGGTGATCGGGCACGGCGGCTATGCCCGCGATGGCCTGGCCCTCTCCTACCTGGACCGCAACTATGCCGGGCAAGACCTGCTGACGGTGACCCGCCACGAGGCGACCCACGTGCTCGACTTTGAAATGCTGACCCAGTGGTCGCCGGCGCTGGTGCGGGAGGGACTGGCGACGTGGGTCGCCGGGGGCCATTTCAAGCCCGAGCCGATCCCCGAGCGGGCGGCCGCGCTGCTCGAGTTCGACGGGTACATCCCGCTCGACGCCCTCGCCGACGATTTCTACCGCCAGCAGCACGAAATCGGCTACCTGCAGGGGGCGGCCTTTGTCAACTACCTGGTCGAAACCTACGGCTGGGAGGGGTTCCTCCGCTTCTACCAGTCCTTCGATTCGTCCTACGACACCCCGACCGAGATCCTTGATGCGTCGCTGCGCGAGAATTTGAGCGTCGATTTTGCCCAGGCCCAGACCGGCTTTTTAGCATGGCTGGAGGCGCATCCCCCCAGCCCGGAGCAGGTGCGGGACCTCGAGGACACGATCGATCTCTTTGACACGATCCGCCGCTACCAGAGTCTCTACGACCCCAGCGCCTATTTCCTGGTCGGCTGGCTGCCGGACCCGGCGGAAGGGGGGCAGCGGGGTATCGTGGCCGATTTCATGCGCCGTCCCCGCGCGCCGGACAACATTGCCCTGGAAACAATGCTGATCGCCGCCCAGGAGGCGCTGCTTGCCGGCTCGTTCGAGCGGACAGAAGAACTGCTCGACGCGGTGAACCAGGTCCTCTCCGGCGGCGGGTTTGCCCACGCCCCGGCCGCAGACTATTTGGCAATCGTGCAGACCGCGGCGGCGGCGGGCTACGAGGTGCAGCGGATCAGGCTGGAGGGCAACACGGCCCACGTGACCGCGGTTGCCGCTTGGCCCGTCCTGGTCGAGCTCTCGCTGCAGCGGCAGGGGAGCGAGTGGTCGATCGAGTGATGGGCCAGGGAGGGAGTGGTCCGTAGCATCGTTGGTAGCGGCGAGGAGGACCAGCCCCCTCCCTGGCCTGAAGGGTGCCTGCAGCGGGCAAGCCCCCGGCGCGGGTCAGCGATGATGCGGCGTTGAGCGCCGGTCGCGGGGTCGACCCGCTGCCGATATCTACCGTTGCGGTCGGGCCCCAACGTCCCGTCGTTCCCAACAGTCGATATCGGCAGCCAGCCCACCGGTGGCTCGCGCCGTGCAACCTACCCCCCATTGCAACTCCCTTCTCCCATACACGGATCGACGTGGGTCAGGCCAGAATGAGACAGCCAGCCCAAGATGGCGATCAGCCCGAACAGCAGCCACCGCGCCAGCCGCGGGTCGGCCAGTTTCATCAGGCCAATCTTGATCCGGGTTTGAATCCCCTCCATTGATCCCCTCCGTGTGCTCCTTTCGGATACTGTACCGGATAGGGGTAAACGCAGGGGTAAACGCAAAGGCGAACGTGCGGGCCAAGATCACAAACACCCAGGCCGGAGTATGAAACTCCGGCCTGGCCTCGATCTCGCTGCGCTGCTTTTCGCTACGAACCCTTGTACCCCGCCTGAAGGGCTGACATATCCATCTCGATGGTGGCAATTCGCTCCACCGCAGAGACCCACTCCCCTCCCGCCTGGCGTCGATCCAACACTTTTAGATAGCGGCTGCAGTTCTTGCAGCCATAGAGCCGGTAGCGGCCCTCCTGGTAAGGATAGTAGCCATAGGTGGAGCTGTCATTGTTATCACAGAAAACGCAGCCCAACCGCTTGTAGCGCCATTCGGTATCGCAGCGGGAGCAAACGAGATAGCGCTCCCCTTCCATGCCCAGGCAGGCCAGGTCGGGCTGACCGCCGCAGAACGGACAATGATTCTTTTTCCATGCCGCGTCATCGATCAGCGGGGCCAGCTCTGCGGCCCAGCGGCGCAGAAAAGGACGCCAGGTGTGAACCAGCAAAAAGACCCACAGGTCCCTCGTCTCGTCATCCGCTGCAACCTGGCCGGTATGAAAATAGTCGCGCATTCGCTCCAGCCATTCTTCCCGCCCTACCTCGGGCCATTCGCGCATCTCTTTCAGCGTCGCCGCGTGTTCAACCAGGTGGGCGGTTGCCAGGTCGGACACCTGCCGCCAGACGGCGCCCATCGCCTCTGCCAGGATCGGCGGCTCCACATCGTGCAGCAAGAAGATGCCTGTTTCCAGGTCTGCGGCAGCCGTCGACGGGGGGCGGGCCAATTCAAGGGACGGAACCTCGACCTCTTCCTCCATTCGCAGGAGCTTTTCATACACCGGCAGCAGCGGCTGTAAAGCGGGCACGTTCTGCGCGCGGCGCTGCAGTTCTTTGATCACTGGGTCGACATCGCGTTCGGTCATCAAGAGCAATTCCTTTCCGGCAATGATTCGCCCCGGCGGGCCGCCGGGGCAGTGCCGATTGTCGTCAGCCTGCCCGTCCCCCTCGCGAACGCCGCCCGGCTGGCAAGGGGAAAAGCGGGCGGTTACCTCGCCGGGCATTCTACCATCTCCCCTGGAGAAGTCAACGCCGCGCGCCCCCGGGATTTCGAAGCAAAACGCGCGACTGGAGCTCGGGCAGCCTGGTTGACAAGCGGGTAAATAATGATAAGCTTGGGCCATGCCACCCCAGGTCACTGTCATTATCCTGAACTGGAACGGTCAGCATTTCTTGGCGCCATGCCTGGATGCCGTGCTGGCACAGACGTTTCGCGATTTTGCACTGATCGTGGTGGACAATGGCTCCACCGATGGATCGATCGAGTTCATGCGCGACCGCTATCCCCAGCTACAGTTGATCGCCAACGAGCGCAACCTGGGCTTTGCCGCCGGCAACAACCAGGCCATTCGCGCCAGCCGATCCGAATTCGTCGTCTTGCTCAACAACGATACCGAGGTCGAGCCGGGCTGGCTGGCGGCGCTCGTCCGCGCCGCCACAGACGACGAAAGGGTCGGCATCTGCGCCTCCAAGATGCTCTTTGCACACCGGCGCAACGTGATCAACTCGGCCGGGATCCTGGTCGACCGGGCGGGGATTGCCTGGGACCGGCAGGGGGGACAGATCGACAATCCGCAGGAGCGCGAATGGGAGCCGGTTTTTGGCGCCTGCGCCGGCGCAGCCCTGTACCGCCGCGCCATGCTGGACGAGATCGGGCTGTTCGACGAGGACTTTTTCGCCTACCTGGAGGATGCCGACCTCGCCTGGCGGGCGCAGTGGGCCGGCTGGCAGGCGCGATACGTCCCCCAGGCGCGGGTGTACCACCATCACTCGGGAACCGCGCGGGAGGGGTCGCCGTTCAAGAACCACCTGCTGGGGCGGAACAAGATCTGGATGATCGCCAAGAACTATCCCCTGCTGCCGTGGTATCTGCCCGTCATCGTCTCCTACGACGTTGCGGCGGTCGCCTATACGCTGCTGCGCAACCGCGACGCCAGCCCCCTGCAGGGGCGGCTGGCCAGCCTGCGCGGTATCCCGGCCATGCTGCGCAAGCGGCGCATGATCCAGCGCCGCCGGCGCGTAAAGGGAAGGGAAATCCTGCGCCGCCTGGAACCGCTCAGCTCCCCCTGGCGCATCCCGGAACGGTACGACCACCTGCAGGGACTCGCCGGTTGATTGCCCGACCGCTGCCGCGCGCGGCGGCGGTCACACCCGCAGCGGGACGCCCAGCCGGCGCAGCGCCTGGCGCAGGCTGACCCCGGCCTGCTGCGGCCCCAGTTCGGCCAGGCGCTCTCGCTGCTTTCGAACGATCTGCTGTCGCAAGACCTCGTCGTGTGCCACGAGATCGACCAGCTCGCCGATCACATCGTAGCGCTTGTGGCGGATCAGGACCCCGGCATCTCCCAACGTGTGCGGGATGGCGGCGGCCTTGAAAGCGAGCACCGGCAGGTCAAAGGCCATTGCTTCTACCAGCGGGATGCCGAACCCTTCGTGTTCGCTGAGGCAGAGAAACAACGTCGCCGCGCCATAGTACCCGCCCAGCTGCTCCAGGCTGACCGACCCGGGCAGATAGACGTGCGAAAGGTCAAAACTGTCGATCATGACCTCGAGCTTTAGGCGATAAGCCGGCAGGCCGCCGTCCGAGCCGACGAGAAAGAGGCGAGAGTTTGGATTCACCCGCTGGTGGTAGTAGGCAAAGGAGCGGACGAGATCGTCCTGGCACTTGTTCGGCGCCAGCCGGCCGACAAAGAGCAGGTTGACCCACCCGTCGCGGTAGCGAGCGGCGATCTCTTGCCCGGCCGGGGCATCGGCCGCCGCCAGCAACTCGTCGTGGTAGAGAAACAGCGCGACGACGTCCACGTCCGTAAACCCAAGCGCCAGCATCTCCTGGCGGTTGTACTCCGATGCCGCCCAGGCAAGCGGATGGTCCTTGAACAAGGCCACGTCCCGCCGCCCCTGCTCCAGCATGGCGGCAAAAGCGGGGTCATACGGGGCAAAGAACCAGGCGGGTGTGACGTTGTGGTAATAGACAATGACCGTATCCGGCAACTGCAGCACAAATTCGGTCAGGGGCGAGAGCGTCGAATAGTGATAGATCAAAATGTTGTCGGCGCTGCTGGGATAGTCGGTATAATGCTGGCCCGGGTCCGCCATCCGCGGGTCGGGGGGATACTGGATATAGACCTGCGACTCGATGCCCCACTGGCGCAGGAGCTGGCGGATGCGGAACATCTGGTTACCGATGGCATCGCCGTACGGAAAAGCAGGAGCAATCTGGTGGATGGCTCGGTTCAGGCCCATTGTTCATTCCCGGGGGATGCTCAGCCTGCCCGCTGCCAGATCGCCAGCGCGGCGCGGAAACGGTCCAGGACGGCGTCCCAGTTGTGCTCTTGCCGCACGTAAGCGCGGCCCAACGCGCCCATCCGCGCCCGCGCGGCCGGGCGCTCCAGCATCCAATCCAACGTGGCGGCGAACTCGGCGAATCCGGCGTAGCAGAGGCCGCCGTTGCTGCGCAGCACGTGGTAGCGGGTCACTTCGCACTGGTCGTGGACCAGCACCGGCACCCCGGCCAGCCACGACTCCATGATGACGATGGAAAAGCTCTCCAACAGCGAGGGCTGCACCAGCAGCGTCGCCGCAGCGTACACGTCGTGCTTGTCGTGCTCGTTCTGAAAGCCGATGGATATGACGTCGGGATGGGTGGGAATGTCGAGCAGCCCTTCGCCCATGAGCACCAGCTTGAGCGGGCCAGGGCGGTGCTGTTTGTATTCGATAAAAAAAGTCACCAGTTCCAGCACGTTTTTGGTCAGTTCGATGCGCCCGGCATAGAGCAGAAAGGGCTCGGCGAGGGACCACCGGCTGCGGAAGCGCTGCGGGTCGGCCGGGCCAGCTTCGATTCCCCCGCCCACCACGCAGGAGCGCGGGTGCTGGATGCCCAGCTTCTCGTGAACCAACCGCCTCTCGGGCTCGCTGTTGAACATGATGCCGCGGCAGGCGTTGATCATCAGCCGGGTGGCCAGGAGGTAGGCGAAAGGCTCGTCGTGCATGCAGGGCCAGAGGATGCTCCGCCCGGGCCACAGCGTCGTGCCGTAGAACGTGATGCCGTACAGGTAGGGCACAAAGAGCAAAAAGTCGAATCCCTCGCCGTGGCGAATGAGGTGGTGGTAGAGCGCGGGACTGTGGGCGTTCATGTCGATCCACTCGTATTCCTCGTCGACCGTCATCGGCAGGTGATGGATGAACTTGGCCGTCAGCTCGTGGAAGCGGCGTTCGTCCCGAAAGCGGGGGTCGATCGGAAAACGGTGCACCCTGACCCCGTTGATCGCGGTCGATCCGGCCGGAAAGACGTTTTTGCCCAGCCCCACGTTGTCCGTGCAGGTCGTCAGCACCTCGACGGCAAACCCGGCCGGGAGCAGGTGCTCGGCCATCTGGCGGGCAAAGGTCTCGGCCCCGCCGACGATCTCGGGGCCGTAGCGCGGCACGACGATCGCCAGCCTCACCGCTCCGCGCGCTCCGCTCGCGACTCGAGCTGCTCGACCCGCTCGTGCAGCCGGTCGAGCTCCCGCTGCAGCGACTCGACCTGGCCGGGAAGCGGGTCGGCCTCGAGCTGTTTGACCAGCAGCCTGACCGCCTGGGCAACGTGCCCGTTAAAGCCACGCTGTTGGCCGGCCAGCATGTTGACGTAGAAAATGACCAGCTGATGCAGGGCAACGCGGACGCGCTGCAGCAGCGGGCCGACGAGGGGGATGGCGGAAGGCGTCAGGGCCAGGCCGACGCCGATCTTGTCGTGGCTGGAGCCGAGCTGCTGCAGGGTGTGGTAAAAGGATTCGTCGAAGCGGGTCGCGCCCTGCGCGGCGGACAGCCCGTGCAGAAAGGCGTCATAGTCGAGCCCCTGGGACTCGGCCTCGGCGCGCCGCTGGCGGATTTTGGCCCGAATCTGGCGCATGATGGCCTGGGCGTCGATCTCGGGATCGCGAATCTCGATCGTCTCGCTGGCGTGATCTGGGGACATTTTCCACTCTCCTGCGCCGCTGCGCTGCCGGGGTTACGGGGCGGGGATCATCCGGAAGCGGTCGATCATCTTGCGGGCCATTGCCTCGCGCCCATACCACTGCGCGATGTCGGCGGCCGCACGGCGGCCTTTTTGCAGCGCCTGGTCATAGTGCTCAAAGACGTGGCGCATCTGCGCCGCGGCGTGGTCGAGGTCGGGATCCGCCCACCGCTCCCCCTGCTGATAGGGGCCGCAATCTTGCTCCAACTCGACCAGGCGGTAGGCTACCGGGTAGCTGTTGGCCACGTTCATATAGTCGGTGTTGCCGGAATAGTCGGTGGCAATGACCGGTTTGCCCAGGCACATGGCCTCGGCGATGGTCATGCCAAATCCTTCCGAGCGGTGCAGGGAGACGTAGGCGTGGCAGCACTCGAACAGGCCGTCCAGCTCCGCCCGGTCCAGATAACGGTCGATCAGCAGCCCCGAAACCGAGTCCACGGCGCTGCGGAGCCGTTCCGCGTGCTCGGGGAACTGGGCCAGCCGGGTCACCTTGATCGCCAGGGTCGTCGCCGAGAAATCCGGGCCAAAGGCGCGGCGGTAGGCCTCGACCACCGCGTAGGGGTTCTTGCGCTCGATGTAGCTCAGCATGTCGAAGGCAAAGAGAAACACAAAGCGGTCGCGGGGCAGGCCGAGCACGTCCGGGGTGACGCCGGAACCGGGGCGCCGGTCCATGCCGACGCCCATGATGAGGACGGGAATGGGCGCGACGTGGGCCAGCGTGTTCTGGACAAAGCGGCTGCCGACCCAGACCTCGTCGAGATACTGGAAGCGCTCCCGCCACTCTTTGGGGAAACGGTCCAGTTCCCAGGCCCAATAGCCGATGTTGTACTTGCCGGCGAAAAAATCCGCCCCCAGCTCCTGGTGGACGGTGACGATTTGATCGGCATTGACGTAAAAGAGGTTGATGTCGTAGGGGTGTCCCTGGGCGAGGTGGAGGACAGAGCGGTCGTTTTGGCGCGCGTGGTCGCTGTGGACAATCGTCCACGCCAGCGGGAACTGCTGCTCGTGCAGGGCGCGGATGGTGGCCCGGGCGCTTTCGCCCACCCCCGTCTCGTCGCGCAGGTAACCGACGACGTTGACCCCCAGCTGGCGGGGCGGCGCCGGCGGCGCCGCTGCCTCCGGCGTCGGAACCGGCGTGATGGGCCGGGCGGGGCTGGAGGGAATAAACAGGCCGCGCACCCGACCGACAAAACGCGGCCCCAGCAGCCGCTCCAGCCGCTCCTTGATGCCGAGAGCGGCAAGCCCGCGGATCAGCGCCTGGTACAGCCCCGCCTTGCCGCCGAGGTGCGCCTCCAGCGAGGCGGCCATCGGCCGCACGAAAAAGGGATCGATCTGGTACGTCTGCTCCACGGAGGTGACGAACCACCTCGCGTAGGCCACCCGGTCGCGCCCTAATACGTCGGGAAAGTTCCGCCGCAGGCTGGGCTGCTGCTGGTGGATCGCCAGGGCCAGGCGCGTGATCAGGGGCGGCGCGCTTTTCCCCACCGGCTCGTTCAGCCACTCCACCAGCCGGGCGAGAAACTCTTCGTCTGCTGCACTGCCAAAGGGGTTCCAGGACGGGTCGCTCACCTCCAGGTCCCGCCACAGGTGGCGCGCCGCGTCGGGGATGCGGACCCCGGCGCTGGTCAGGACGCCAAAGGCATAGGGCCACTGGCGCACTGTCTCGAACTCGTTGGCATAGAGGCGCTGGCGATAGCCGTCGAACAACGGGCGCAGCTGCGGCAGGTCTGCAAAGCTGTAGCGGTTTTGGAATCGCGACAGCTCGTCGGGGCGGTCGGGAGAGTAGCCGCTAAAGTGGTAGAACTTGAGCGGCGAACCGCCAAAGGTGTACTCGCCGTCGCGCTGCTCCACCGGGCGGTGGTAGAGGTTCCAATAGGCCACGTTGCAGCCGGGATCCTGGTGGATGTGGACGCTGCGAAAGCGGCCGGGCACCAGGTCGATCCAGCGCTGGTCGACGAACAGCGCCTTTTCGTGGGCGACGACGCAGTACCGGGCCAGCTTGCTCTGCCACCAGTGGAGAAATTCCTCCAGCTCCGGGTGCCGGGAGAGGCCGATAAAGCCCAGGTTGTACACCCCGGCCTGCAGGATCGTGATCTCGTTCGGATTGGGCGCCTCGTCGAGCGGCCCCAACAGGTGCGGGGTCAGAACGATGCCGTAAGATTCGAGCTGGCGCCAGATTTCGTCGATCGGGCGGTAAAAATAGATGTCGGGATCGACGTAGCAGATGGCGTCGTATTCGTAATGCTGGAACAGGTATTCCAGGAAAAAGGGCTTGACCGCGGTGCTCAGCTCGAGCAGCGTGTAGCGAAAGGTCATGACGCCAAATTCCGGGATGCCGATATCCTCGACCAAGACCGTAGTAAAGTCCTCTTGCGCCAAGTCGTGCAAGCCCTCGGGCCGATCGACCAGCAGGACAAAGACGCGCCCGGCCGGGTGGCAGGCCAGGAAGGACTCGGTCAACGCGCGCGCGTGGGCCAAATAGTTCTTGGCGACAATGGTGCAGATGACGGGTGTGTGGATCATCCGGCCTATCTAACTCCCTTCCCCTGGTTCGCCCTCCATGCCATCGACCCTGGCCTGGAGGTGGACGAGCGCCGCTGCCAGGCGGTCGATTTCGCGCATACCCTGGGCGACATCGCGCCGCTGCCCTTCGACCTGATCCAGCAACTGGCGCAGAATGTGCAAAATTTCGACCTGCGACACGGCGATCCGCTCCTGCCGGACGTGCATCTCGGTCTGCTGCGCGGCCAGCGCATCCTGGCGGCCAAAGACGTCGCTTATCAGGCTGTGCTGGCGCTGGAAAAGCTCGGCCAGGCTGTGATGGCGCTGGAAAAGCTCGGCCAGGAGGAGCGCCACGGCATAGTTCAGCTCGTTCTGCTGCTGCAGCAGCGGCAGCACGTACCAACGGGTCGCGATCTTGTTCCAGGCGTCGCGAAAGGCGGCGATGCCGGGGCCGACCAGCGGAACGGCGGAGCGGAAGGGCCGCTCCTCGATCTTCCACTGCGCCTGCAGGCGCTCCAAGAGGTCGTTTCCCGGCGCGTCGGGGGGCGGTTCCGCCGCTGGCGGGGCGGCGGGAGGAGGGGCTTGATCCGCAGACGCCGCCTGTTCCAATATCTGCCTGCCGGCGGCATGTTGCGCGGTATGGCCCAACTGCGCGTACAGGCTTTCCGGGGGGCGGTCGGGAAGGCAAGCCGCGCGCAGCTGCGCCACCAGCGCCTGCAGCGCCGCCCATTCCGCCAGCGCATCTCGACCGGGCTGTTGGCGAAAGGCGGCGATCTCGGCCAGGGAGAACAGGAGGCGCAGGCAGGCCTCGCGTATGGCCATCATTTCGTCGATGCGCTGCATGTCGCGGATGCCGGCCACCTCGGCCGGGGCGAACACGTCCTGCAGCCAGGGCAGGGGCTGGTGCTTGAACAGGAACCGCAGCCGCCCATAGTGGTAGGCCGCCTTGTGGGCCTCGCTGGTCACGTCGACGGAAGTGGATTCATAGTGGGTGGCGACGGCGCGCGGCTGAAAGAGCACCCGCAGCCCCTGCGCCCGCGCGCGGTAGCACCAGTCGGCGTCCTCAAAGTAGGCGGGGGCGAATCCCTCGTCGAGCGGGCCAATGCGCACCAGGGCGTCACGGCTCAGGGCAATCGCCGCCCCGGTGACGAAATCCGCCGGGCCGGGCTGGTCGTACTGTCCCTCGTCCGGCTCGTGCCGGCCGACGTGGTGCGCCGCGCCGCGCGGACCGTCCAGGTATCCCCCGGCGTGCTGGATGGTGCCATCGGGGTAGAGCAGCTTGCAGCCGACGATCCCCACCGCCGGGTCGTTGGCCGTGCTCGCCAGCGCGGCCAGCCAGCCGCCGTGAACGACCGTGTCCTGGTTCAGCAGCACCAGCACGTCGCCCGTCGCCGCGCGCAGCCCGACGTTGTTGCCGGCGGCAAAGCCCAGGTTGCGCTCGTTGCGGATCAGCCGCACCTGGGAGTACTGCCGGGCGATGAGATCGGGCGAGCCGTCGCTGGAGCCGTTGTCGACGACGATCACCTCAAAGTCGACCCCCTCTTGGGCCAACAGCGAATCCAGGCAGCCCGGCAAATAGTCCATGCCGTTCCAGGCCAGCACGATCACCGAGGCATCCATCTCATCTCCTCCTCTGGCGCAGGTCGTGCAGCCACCGCATCAGGCGCATGAAGCGGCCCCGTTCGTAATCCGCCACCAGCGCCTGCAAGCGAGCGATCTCGACCGCCGCCGGGGCGTCGCGCTCCGGCCCCCGCTGCGGGCTCGACGCCCGGGCCGCGGGGGGGAGCGGCAGGCCGCGCACCTTGTCCGGCGCACGGCGGGGCTGGCGGCAGAAGGCGAGCAGCGGTTCCGCCGCCCGCTCCCAGGTCAGGCCGGCCCGCGCCCGCTCGAAGCGGCGGCTGAACGACTGCCGCGGCCGCTCCAACAGGTGCAGCAGCGCCGCGGCCACGGCCTCGTCCGCCTCGCAGCCCACGACCTCCCCCAGTCCAAAGCGGGCGACGATCTCGCTGGAGGCGTCGCCGCCGCTGACGACCATCGGCAGCCCGGCCCAGACATAGTCGAGCAGCCGGCTGCGAAAGGCCAGGCGCGTCTCGACGGTGTCGAAATGGAGCGAGAGGCCCACGTCCGCCTCCAGCAGCACGCTGGGCCACGCTGCGCGGGGGACCCACTCGCCGAAAAATACGTGCCGGTCCAACAGTTCCAATTCCTCCGCCAGCGTCAGCGCCGCGCGGCGCATCGGCATGTCGGGGATGGCCGCGCGGTTGGGATGGCGCGTGCCGGGAAAGACCAGGCGGACGTCGGGCCGCTGCACCCGCACCCGGGCCACCGCCCGGATCGCCGTGAGGGGGTCCAACCACTGCCACAGCCCGCCGCCCCACAGCAGCAGCCGGTCCTCCGCGCCGACGCCGGGCCAAACCCCCTTGATCGCCTGCTGCCCGTAGCGCGGCGGGGACGCCGGGAGGCCAAAGGGGACCACGTCGACCAGGCGGCGCAGCGAGGGGTCCTCACCGTGGGTGTGGACGTTGACCCGCCCCGCCGCCTCCAGCAGTCCCAGCCACCAGTCCCGCTGCCGCTCGCTGGCGCAGACGAAAAAATCGCCCGCCCGCGCCTGCAGCTGCAGGATCCGCTCCCGCTCCCAGTGCCGCTCCGCCTGCTCGTCCGTCCCGGCGAACAGCGCCAGCGTCTCCAGGGGATGAGGGTCGTAGCCGTCGACGACGAGCGGGGTCGCGCTCTCGCGCAGGGCGGGGAACCAATCGAGGACGTCGCCGCAGAGGAGGATGGCCTGCGCCCCCTCGACGGCCGGGGCCAGCGTCTCCCACTGGCGGGGAGTGTAGGGCCACAGGTGGAGGCCGTCGGCGGCGAGGTCGATCTCGCCCGGGGCAGCCAGGACGACCGGTAGGTGCCGGGCCAGGACCCGCGCCAGTTCCCAGTAGCGGATGCCCGGGCCCGCCATCTGCGCGCCGACCCGGTCGTGGCTGACGACGAGGACAGCCCGCTCCGGGCTTATTGGCCGTCCTGCTCTTTCCACTCCCATTCTCCTCGCAGGCTGACCAGCCCGTACCGCTCTCCCTTGCCCACCTGCCGCACCTTGAAGGTGTAGAGCCGGTCGTGAAAGTCGAACATTGCCGTGTCCGCCTGGTTGTGGGCCGAGACCGACAGCAGGTAGGTCCCTTCCATCAACGGGAGTTGAGGGACGTGGTAGCGCACCTCCCCTTCCCCTTCGACAAAGGGCAGGTCGAGGCCGGCAAAGTGGGTGTTGGGCCCGCAGACGTGCAGGTCGTCGTCGCGGTGAACGGCCAGACCAAAGACCGGCTCGGCGATCCGGCGGTGGGCCCGGTAGCGCAGGCGCACCGTCCACGGCTCGCCGACGCCAAAGATGTGCCGTTCCTGGCCCTTGCCGTCGATACAGGCCACGTCGATGACCTCCAGTTCGCCCGTGCCCCAGCGGTGCTTGACCTCGACGGCCTCCGGCTCGCCCCCCGCCGCTTCTTCCTCCGCCGCCGTCTGCGGTTCTTCCCCCGCTGCCGCGGAGGAATCGACCGCCATTCGCGCTTCCTCCTCTGCCGCCAGGTGGCGCAGGTAAGCGGCGGCGACGTCGGCGACGTCGCCGTAGGCATAGATGATGCCGTCGTCGAGCCAGATGGCGCGGGAGCAGAGGCGGCGGACGGTCGCCAGGTCGTGGGAAACAAAACAGATCGTCACCCCGCGCTTTTGCATCTGCACGATCCGCTCCAGGCACTTGTGCTGAAAGTTCTGGTCGCCCACTGCCAGCACTTCGTCGACCAGGAGGACGTCGGGGTCGGTGTGCACGGCGACGGAAAAACCGAGCCGCATGTACATTCCCGACGAATAATGCTTCACCTGGGCGTCGATGAACCGCTCCAGCTCCGAAAAAGCGACGATGGCGTCCATCTGGCGGCGGATATCGGCCCGGCTCAGGCCCAGGATCGAGCCGTTGAGGTAGATGTTCTCCCGCCCGGTCAGGTCGGGATGGAAGCCAGCCCCCAGCTCCAGCAGCGCCCCGACCCGCCCATCGACCGCGATCTTGCCTGCGGTCGGCTCGAGGACGCGGGAGATGAGCTTGAGGATAGTGCTCTTTCCCGCGCCGTTGGCGCCGATAAAGCCCACCGTCTCCCCCGCCTCGATCTCAAAGCTGCCGTCACGCAGCGCCCAGACCACCTCGCGATTGTCGTCCTGGCGGCCGCGGAAAAGGCCCAAGACCAGTTCCTGGAACGATCGCGCCCGCTCTTGCTGGAGGATGAACTTTTTCGATACGTTCTGGAAGCGGATTGCCGTCTTCAAACCGTTATCACACCCCTCGCGTTGATTCGAGAGCACGGGGCCGGCCCGGCTCGGTGGCGTATGATAGCACAGCCTGAGCGAAAAGCAAGCTGTTGCCGCCTGGGTGCCTCCCCACGACGGAAAGATGGGGATACCGCCGCCGCTTCTCCCCTTTCCGGCTCGTGTTAATTCGCGGCAAAAATCGGAGGTCTGATGCACCGTCGTTGAGCTATGATTCGTCGCTTGGGTTTTGTCGCAGCAGATTGGGAGCCTCGATGTGGGCCTGGGTGATGGTGGCTTCGATGAAGGCGCCCTTGGCGTCGGTGTAGCCGTTGCGGTTCGTGCCATAGCGCTGGGCCAGCTCCCGTTTCAGCGCGTGGTAGCGCCGGGCGACCTCGGGGTGGGTGCGCAAAAAGTCGCGGAACAAGAGATGGTCCCGCCAAAAATTGCTGCGCCGTTCGACCATGTGCAGGTGGTGCGTCCGCGTCTCCGGCGATCCCTTGACAAAGAAGCGGCGCTCGGGGATGAACGCTTCGTATTCGGGGACGTACTGATAACCGATTGCCGCCAGCGGGTCAAAGCAGGTCGCGGCGTCGTCCAGCGAGTAGATGGCGACCATGATGTCGACGATCGGCTTGGCCCCCAGGCCGGGAACGGCGGTGCTGCCGACGTGCTGGATGTCGATCACCTTGTCGCCGATAACTTTTAGAATTCTCAGTTTTTCTTCTTCGTAACGAATTGGCCATTGAGGGTCATAGTCCACGATAACAACTGGGCGGGACATCCTCGCTCTCCACTGTTCTGTCAGCCATGTGACTGCTCAAGCAGCCAGCCTGGACTCTTTCGTGATGACAATGATCCACGATAATCGGACGCCAAAGCGCCCTAGCTTGCCGCCGGCGTATTCCAGCCAAGCGCTGCAAGGACATTCGAACGGTTGCGTCACGATGGCTCGCTCCTTTCCTCGTTCTCTCAGTTGTCCCGCCGGACGATGGGAATCGCCGAGGTCGTCGAAGCAACGCCCTGCTGGCCCAGGCCAAAGCTGTTATACGTCAGGAGCGTGTCGCCCGGCAGGGTGACGTGCAGCTCGTTGGTCACCGCCACGATCTGCCCGTTGCTGCTGGCGGTGCAGACAGCCGATCCGACATAGCCGGCGGCGATCTGGCCGTTCTGGATTTCCGTCAGCGCCTCGCGCTGGGCCAGGGTGATCGGCCCAACGGTGTAAGTGGAGCCGGAGAAGGTGCAGCTGACGTCAGTATAGTTCGCCCCCACGTTCAGCACGTTAAAGCCGGTGAAATAGCCCTCGTTGCGGTCCATGATCAGCGGCAGCACGATGGAACTCGTCCCGCTGTCGGCGGCAAAACCGGCATAGGCCGAGCCCTTGTTCGCCCCGTTGTTCAACTGGTTGACGATGGCAGCCAGGTCCTGGTAAGCCGAGTTGACGGTGACCACGCCGGAGCCGACAAAGGTCTGCGTCCCGCAGCTGCCTCCGGCAAAGGCGTTGAGGGCAAAAGTGGCCGAGGAGTTGGGGACGATGGTCTGGGTCTCGGTACATTGATAGCCCGTCTCGCTGGGGGTGTATTCGACGGTCACGTCGGTGGCGACGGTGCCCCGGTTCATGATCTGGATGCCGGTGACGTAGCCGTTGTTGTTGGCATTGATCAGCGGAAAGACGGGGTAGGGCGAGCCACTGGTAAAGCCGCTGTAGCCGAAGAGGGTGCTCGGGCCAACCTCCATCACCGCCACGACGATGGGCTGGTTGATGGTCTGGATGGTCGCCGAGCCGACCCATCCCGCGGCGTGGCTCTCTGCTGCCTGGTCGAAGGTACAGGCGGTCCACGGCTGCAGGTCGTTGCAGTAAGCCTCGGTGCCATCGCTGTAGCGAACGGTGACGTTGGCCGGCCCGCCGCCCACATTCTGCACGTTGAACCAGGTGGAATAGCCGTTGTTCTCTTTCATCAGCAGCGGCACGTAGGCAATGGTCGATCCCGAGCCAAAGCCGTTGTAACTGGCCCCATAGTCCGTGCCGTTGCCCAGCACGTTGACGATGGTGCGGATCTCCTGGTTGCCGGCAATGACGGCCGAGCCGTTGAAGGGGGCCGAGACGTCGAGGGGAAAGATGGTCAGCGAGCCGTTTGCCGGCACGACGTGGCCGACGACGGTGGACTGACCGTTCTGTCGATAGTAGTAGACGTTAATGTTGGCGTTGCTATCCCCCAGGTTCTGCACCTGGATGCCCGTGTTGTACGAGAGGCCACCCTGGGCCAAAGCGGGCCAGGCCAGAAGCGAGATTGCCGCGAGGATGAGCAGAATCGTCAGATATGCACGTTTCATTTTCGCCACCTCCAGGTGCCAGGTGATTCCCCTGTCACGTGTTGTGTCAAATTTTCGCCAACAGGCTCAAATTTCGCCCTTTGAGTGCTCCGGTAATCTCCCTGTTGCATGTTGTTGTCAGTTTTAGCCACGAATAACACAAATTGGCGCAAATTTTCTCTTCATTCGTGTGAATTCGTGGCAGGTTTTCCTCACGCAATCAAACCTCTTCCATCCGGCAGGTTGGAGCCGGTACAAGCATACACCAAAGTGAGCGGGTTGGCAACCGGAGGGAGCGTTCCAACGGGGAAAGCAACTGGCGAAACCGCCATCTCTGTGCTATATTCCCTCCACGCTTGGCAGACGGCTCGACGGGCCGGCCGAGCGGCGACGCAATTCACAAGGTTGAACCATGCCTGAACGACCAACCAACAGCTATATTGTCGGCGTCGACGGCGGGGCGACGGGCACGACGGCCGTGGTCAGCGACGCGCAGGGCCACATCCGCGGCTGGGGCGAGGCGGGACCGGCCAACTATCGCATTGCCGGCCGGGAGGGGGCCGCCGCTTCGCTGCGGGCGGCAGTCCACGCCGCCCTGAAAGCGGCGGCGGTGAGGTTAGCGGCAGTCGATTCCCTGGCGCTCGGCCTGGCCGGGTTGGACCATCCCTCAGACCAGGCGATCTATCGGGAAATTGTCGAATCGCTAAAGTGGGACCTGCCCTTTGTGGCGGTCAACGACGCCGTCGTTGCCTGGGCCGGGGCGACGTATTGCCAGCCGGGCGTGATCGTCATCGCCGGGACGGGGTGTAACGCCTTTGGCGTCAACGAGCAGGGGCAGGAATGGAAGGCGAGCGGGTGGGACTATTTGCTCGCCGACGAGGGGAGCGGCTACTGGATCGGGCTGCAGGGGATGCGCGCGGCCATGCGCGCCTACGACGGGCGCGGGGAACCGACCGCGCTCCTGGCGGCGATGTCGGCCCGCTACGACCTCGAGGACCCTCGGGAGATGGTCCAGGTCGTCTACGATGCCGGGTTTGGCAAGACCGAGGTGGCGGCGTTTGCGCGGACGGTGGCGCAATGCGCGGCAGAGGGGGATGCGGCGGCGCGGCGGATCATGCTCGCCGCTGCAGACGAGGTCGCCCTGGCAGTCGAGGCGGTCGTCCATCGCCTGGGCATCGAGCGGCAGCGCTTTATCGTCGGCCTCATCGGCGGGGTATTCCAGTCCGCCCTGTTCCGTGGGCGCTTCTCCCGCGCCGTCCTCCAGGTTGCCCCCCAGGCCCAGATCGAATTCGCCCGCCTGCCCCCGGCGGCGGGGGCGGTGCTGTACGCCTTCCATCGCGCGGGCCGGCTCACGGAGGCGGTCGTCGCCGCGGTGGAAAAAAGCGCCGCCAACGTCCTGGAGGCGGCGCGTTGGAAGCGACAGGGGTGAGCGCGCTGGAAAGGACAGCATCTGCCTGCTTTGAATCCACCCCTGGGCGGCGCCCTGGCGCAATGACCAGGATTCGGATATAATCGGGCGCGAGGAGGGTGCGATGAAACCATTTCGCCAGAATGTCGCTGTTGCCATCGACGGGGGGGGGATCCGCGGCGTGATCGTCGCCCGCGCCCTGGCCATCCTGGAAGATCACCTGGGGCAGTCCTGCCACGATCTCTTCCGCCTGACGGCCGGAACGTCAACCGGCTCGATCATTGCGGCGGCCATCGGCGCCGGGGTGAGCGGGGAAGAGGTCCACCGTCTCTATTGCGAACTGGGCCAGGCCGTCTTTCCCAAGACCTGGCGCTCCTGGCTGTGGCCCCTCAGCCGCTACCGCTACTCCAGCGAACCGCTGCGCACCCGGCTGCAGCAGCGCATCGGGGACATGAAAATGGGCGATTTCTGGTCGTCGACTCCCCCCACCGACGTGGTGATCACCGCTTTCGACCTGGTCAATCACCACACCTGCTTCATCAAGCCCTGGAAACAAAAGTATGCCGATTGGCCGGTGGTCAAGGCGGTCCTGGCCTCCTCCACCGTGCCGACCTACTTTCCGGTCGTCGAGGGGCGCTACGTGGACGGCGGCGTCGGGTCGTACGCCAATCCCTGCTACGTGGCGGCCTACGAAGCCCGCTTCTGCCTGCGCTGGGACCCGGCCGAGACGACGTTGATCAGCCTGGGAACAGGGCGAGACCCCCATACCCTGCACCCCGGCGACGCCGACCGGTTCTGGGCCTGGCAGTGGATCGACCCCCTGCTGGGGGCGTTCCTGCGCTCTGCCGACGACCAGCAGGTTCACCTGGTGCGCACCTTTTTCGAGGCGCTCGATTTCCGACGCTTCCAGGTCGACCTGCGCCAGGTGATCGAGATGGACGACGTCAGCCAGATTCCCCTGTTGACCGAATACGGGGATGAATTGGGGCACAAGATTCTAAACGACGAGACAGATTGGGCCCTGGACATTGTGCCCAGCATGGCACCGGACGTTTAGGGCAGATAAGCGCGCGGGTTGTAGGGGACGCCTTCGTAGCGGATCTCAAAGTGAACGTGCGGCCCGGTGGACCAGCCGGTGGAACCGACTGCCCCGATCACCTGGCCGCGCTCCACGGCCTGCCCGGCGGTGACGTAAATGTTGTTCATGTGGGCATAGTAGGTGGCAAAGCCGTTAGCGTGGTCGATGACGACCAGGTAGCCGTAGCCGATGTCGGTCCAGCCGGCAAAGCTGACGAACCCGCCGTCCGAGGCGTGGAGGGCCGTGCCGGTGGGGGCGGCGATGTCGATGGCCCGGTGCCCATACCAGTAGCCCTGGCTGATGTATCCCAGCACCGGCCACTGGAACAGCCCGGTTCCCCGCGCCCCCGCGGGGACAGACCCCACGTAGCTGGTGACGACGCGCGGCACGTAGGGCTTTTCGCCGCCGGGCACGATCAGCTGCATCCCCGGTACGATGCTCAAGCTGGACTCTAGGCCATTGTACGTACAGTTGACGATGGCGTCTACCTCGACCTTGTACTTTTCGGCGATTGACCCCAGCGAGTCATCCTCGGTGACCGTGTGATAGACGCCGTCAATGGGGAGAATCACGACCTCCTGGCCCAGCCGCAGCAGGTCCGGGGCGTCCTCGATGGCTGGATTGGACCACATGATCGTGGTCGGATCCAGCCCGAACCGCGTGGCAATGGACTGGACCGTGTCGCCGGCCTGCACGGTGTAGGTGATGACTTCCAGGCGGGGTCGGAGCGGGATGATGGTGTGGGGATCGGCCTGCCGGGTGATAGGGGCCCGCGTATTGGGCTGCGGGGGCAGGCCGTTGTTGGCCATCACTTCTGCCAGCGCGTCCGCCGTCGCTTCCGGCGTGGATTGCTGGGCAAAAATGACCGGGACAGAGGAAGTGGGGCGCGCCGCCAACACGGGCCAGCGGATGCTGCTGAGTCCGAGGACCAGCAGCGCCACCACGATCAGCCCCAGGTGGGCTGACGTGCGGGTCAACAGCGGCCGCAAACCCCGCCAGTCGCCGGCCCAGCGCCAGATGGTACAGGCCAGCCAGGCGAAGGAGCGCGCCAACGCGCTCTCCAGCCCCCCCGTCAAGCCGCTATTTCCCTCTTTGGCCGGCTCCAACGTGCCAGTTGCCGGTGGGTCAGTCGTTGTATCCACGTCAAGCATAGGCTTTGTTTGCAACTTCCCGGCCCAATGACCCGGGTAGTTGTCCGTTATCTTACCTCAGAAAGCCAGAACGTGCAAGTTCACGGCAGGTAGTGAAAGGGATCCTGCGGATACCCGTCGTAGCGAATTTCAAAGTGCAGATGCGGGCCGGTGGACCAGCCGGTGCTGCCGCCGGCGCCGATCACTGTTCCTTTCGAGACCGCCTGGCCGCAATAGACCCAGATGGCGCTCAGGTGCGCGTAATAGGTCTGGTAGCCGTTGCCGTGGTCGATGACGACCAGGTAGCCGTATCCGGCGTTGCTCCACCCGGCGTAGGCAACTGCGCCGCTGTCCGCGGCATAGATCGGATCGCCGACGCGCACGCCGATGTCGATGCCGCCGTGGGGGGGATTTGTCGGATCGTGAAATATCCAGCCCGAGATGCGGCGGCTGTCGGTAGGCCAATCGAACCAGCCGTACCCAGGCTGCCAAACTGCCGGCAGCTGGCACAGCCCGGAATCATAGGCTGCGGAACCGCGCAGGGCGCTGGGTTGGGGCAGCTGCCAGACGATGAATTCGCGCGAACCGCCGGGAATGACCAGGTTCATCCCGGCCTGCAGGGGCTGGCCCTGCTGGAGGCGATTCCACTCGTTGTACAACACGCTGGGATCGACGCCGTAATCGCTGGCGATCGAGGCCACTGTCTCCCCCGCCGTCACGGTGTGGTACACCCCGTTCACCGGCAGGATGTTGAGTTTCATGTCCGGCCACAATCGATGGGGGTTGTCCTGCAGCGTCTCCGAGTTCGCCCAATAGATCGTATAGGGGGTCAGGCCGAACTGCTCGGCGATGCCAAAAACCGTATCGCCAGACAGCACGGTATAGGTAATGACCGACGAGCGGGGACGAGGTGGAATCGTCGTGTGCGGCAGCGCCTGGCGGGTGACCATAGGCGCGGCAGCCGGCCGCCAGGAAAAAGCACTCTCCTCCACCACAATTGGGGCAGGGGGAATCTCTCCTCCGTCTGAGGACGGGCTGCCCCAGGCCTGGGCAGGGGGCTCAATCCGCCCCAGGGCGAGCACGGCGATTGCCAGCAGCGCCAGGCTCACGTGGGCAGAGACCCGCGTGAGTGCCGGGCGGCGCGTCCGCCAATCGACACAGGCGCGCCAAAGGAGTGTGCTGATAAGGACAAAGAACCGGGAAAGCAACCGCAGCGGCCAAGAGCCCGCGCCAGCTTTGACCGGCTCGCTCAAAGTATGATCTGACATCGTTTCCTGGATCGGAGGCCATCCGATCATGCAAAATTATACAACAAAAAAAGGAATAGTCAACAACCCGTCATTGCGTCCTGGGCGAGCAATGTTGCGCAAATTGGCACACAATCGATCAAAAGAAGCTCGAAATGCAAAAAAGATGCCGGAAACGGCGCTTTTTTGCCCGTTTAACCGATTTTTACCGTTCGTCGGAGACAGCATGGGCGAGGGCACTGGCGCACACTTTTGCTTCCAGCCAGACGGCACTTGGCGGCTATCCCGGCGGGCGCCACTCCCGCCCCACCTGGCGCAGCAGGGCCTCGGCCACGGCCCGATTGACCTCGCGGGCCTGCCCGCCGGGCTGGTTCGGGCCGACGGCGTTTTTCTCCGCCAGCAGGTCCATGATGCGGGCGGAACGGGTATACCCGATGCGCAGCCGGCGCTGGAGGAGCGAGATCGAGGCGCGGTCTTCGGCCAGCAAGACCTCCAGCGCGTCAGGGAAGAGGTCGTCCTCAAAAAGCTCTGCTGCGGCGACGATGTCTTCTTGCAGCGGGAGCTGGACCGCCTGGGACGGTGCGGCAAAGGTTGGCCGCGGTTCGGCCGGCGGGGGTTGCTCCAGCTCGCGGCCGCCCTTCCAGTAGCGGACCAGGCGGTGAAGCTCGAGATCGGAGACAAAGGCGCCCTGCAGCCGGATCATCTGCGGCGCATCGGGCGGCATGTAGAGCATGTCGCCCCGCCCCAGCAGCCGTTCGGCGCCGGGGCTGTCCAGGATGACGCGCGAGTCGACCGAGGAGGCGACGGCAAAGGCGATGCGGGTGGGAAAGTTGGCCTTGATCAGGCCGGTGACGACGTCGACGCTGGGGCGCTGGGTGGCGATGATGAGGTGGATGCCCGTCGCGCGGGCCATCTGGGCCAGGCGGCAGATGGATCGCTCCGTCTCTTGGGGCGCCAGCATCATCAGGTCCGCCAGCTCGTCGATGACGACGACGATAAAGGGCATCTTTTCCTTGTCGGCGTTCTGTGGAACGAGGCGCCGGTTATAGTCGTTGATATCCCGCGCGCCGACGCGGGAGAACTTGCGGTACCGGCCGTCCATCTCCCGCAGCACCCATTTGAGCGCCCCGACCACCCGCTCCATATCGACCACCACCGGGGCGAGGAGGTGCGGAATGTCATTGTAGAGGGTCAATTCGACCCGTTTCGGATCGACCATCAGGAACTTGAGCGTCTCGGGGCTGTTTTGCAGCAGCATGGCCGCCAGGAGGGCGTTGATGCAGACCGATTTCCCAGACCCCGTGGTGCCGGCGATCAGCAGGTGCGGCATTGCCTGCAGGTCGGCAACAAAGGGGGCACCGGATACATCCTGCCCCAAGCCGAGGCGCAGCGGCGAGTCGAGCGCCTGCCACTTCTCGCTCTCGATAATATCGCGCAGCGCGACCAGGCTGACTTCCTGGTTGGGCACCTCGATGCCGATCAGCCCCTTGCGGGGGATGGGCGCCTGGACGCGGATCGTCTTGGCGGAGAGGGCCAGGGCCACGTCGTTTTGCAGGCTGGTGATCTTGCTCACCTTGACCCGCATCTCTTTGCCCCGTTGGTTGGCGACCAAGAGCGGCTCGATGCCAAACTGGGTGACCACGGGCCCGCGGTTGACTTCCACCACCTGGACCGGCGCGCCCAGGCTGGTCAGCGTCTCTTCGATGATACGCGCCTGCTGGCGCATAAACTCTTGGTCCAGGTCCTGCTCGTCGCCGGGTTCCAGGATGGCGTCGAGCGGCGGCAGGTGCCAGGGCGGCCCGCCCACGACGCGCGGCAGGGCGTAGCTGCCCAGGGGGGAGGATGCAGCGGAGGCGGATGGTGACATTGCCGTCCGGGCAGCGGTGGGGCGGCCCGCCGGAACGCCGGATGGGGGCTGGGCGAGCGGCTTTTCGCGCCGGAAGGGCAGGGGAAGCTGGGTTGGGCGGCGCCACTGCACCTGCTGCAGCCACTGGCCCACTTTTTTGATCACGTCGGTAGGGGAAATGCCAAAGGTAAACAGGACGGCCACGAACCAGATCAGCGCCAGCACCAGCACCGTACCGACTGCCCCGACGCCCTCGACCAACAACATCCCCAACCCGGCCCCCAGGTACCCCCCGCCATACCCTGCCCGAACGGCGTCGAGCGGCTCCAACCCCGTGACCCAGATGACGGGAAAGTGGACGGTGGTCAGCAGGGCGACAAAGGCGATCGTGACCCCGGCGACCTGCGCTGGCTGCGGGCGGGGGATGCGGTCGCCAAAACGACGCAGAATGAGATAGAGCCCCACCGCGCCGAGAAAGAAGGGAACAACATAGACCCCCCAGCCAAAAACATAGCGCAGCAGGTCGATCCACGGCCCCAACAGGAGGCCGCGCTGAAATGACGGCAGGGCCAGCAGGGTGACCACGGCGATCGCCAGCAAACCATACCCCAGGATGTCGAGCTGGGTGTCCGGGCTGATCTGAATCCGGGGCGATGCCCGCCGCTTTGGGCTGCTCGTCCTGCGACGCGATGTGCGCTTGGTCATGTCAGCTATTATAGCACATTTGTGCTTTGGCGCCCACACGCGCAGGAGTTGGGGGAACTGGCGCCCGCTGCTGGCGCGAAAAAGATTGCCGTACAGATGGACGGCAAAGCGACGGACGCGTGCTCCCGCCGCAGGGGAAAGGGCCGGTTGACCGCGGTGTGGGCCTGCCCAGCGCAGACAATCTCCCAAACAGCTGTATTTGTCCGGGCATCATCCGGCGTGGCGCGGCGAACGGTTGCTTGCATCGTCGAGGTCGTGACCATCTCATATCGCAACGAGGCGACCCCGGTTTCGGGGTCGCCCAGGGCAGCGGAGAGGGTGGGATTTGAACCCACGGAGCCGTAAGGCTCACGCGCTCTCCAGGCGCGCGCATTAGGCCGGACTATGCTACCTCTCCCTATGGATCCTGGGACCGATTATACCACCCGGCTATTGCTTTGACAAGCGCATACCTTGACAACTCTCACAAACAGTGGTATCATACGCCCCGCTTAGCACTCTACGAAACAGAGTGCTAAAACGCCAACAAAATCACAGGAGGTGTAAGAATGTCTATGAACATCAAGCCGCTTGGCGATCGAGTCGTTGTCGAGCCCATCGAGGAAGAGGTGCAGACCTTTGCCGGCGGGAAGCTGGTGCTGCCCGATACAGCCAAGGAAAAACCCCAGCAGGGCAAGATCCTGGCCGTTGGGCCCGGGCGCCGGGACGACGAAGGGAAGCGCATCCCGATGGACGTCCAGGTGGGTGATACGATCATCTATGCCAAGTATTCCGGCACAACCTTCAAGGCGGCGGTCGGAAAAGAGATCCTCATTCTCAAAGAGAGTGATATTTTGGCAATCATCGAATAACGACAACTACCTTTCAATCAGGAGGAAATAAACTATGGCAAAGCAATTGGTTTTCGGCGAGGAAGCACGCCGCGGCCTCAAGCGCGGTATCGATACCCTGGCCAACGCCGTCGTGACGACGCTGGGCCCCAAGGGACGGAACGTGGCCCTGGATAAAAAGTGGGGCTCTCCCACCATCACCCACGACGGGGTGACCGTGGCCAAAGAGATCGAGCTGCCGGACCCCTTTGAGAACATGGGCGCCCAGCTGCTCAAAGAGGCGGCCACCAAGACAAACGACATTGCCGGCGATGGCACCACCACCGCCACCCTGCTGGCCTACATCATCATCACCGAGGGCATGAAGAACGTCGCCGCCGGCGCCAACCCGATGCTGCTCAAGCGCGGCATCCTGGCCGGCACCCAGGTGATCTCGGCAGCGATCGACAAGCAGGCAATCGACGTGACCACCAAGGCCGAGATCGCCAACGTCGCTGCCATCTCTGCCCAAGACCGCGAGATCGGCGAGTTGATCGCCGAAGTGATGGACAAGGTCGGCAAGGACGGCGTCATCACCGTCGAGGAGAGCAAGGGCCTCGAGTTCGAGACCGAGTACGTCGAGGGCATGCAGTTCGACCGCGGTTACATCAGCCCCTATTTCATCTCCGAACCCGAGTCGATGGAAGCGGTGATCCAAGACCCCTACATCCTGATCTATGACAAAAAGATCTCGGCCGCCGAGGACCTGATGCCGGTATTGGAAAAGCTGGTCCAGATCGGCAAGCGGGAGCTGGTCGTGATCGCCGAGGACGTGGACGGCAATGCCCTGGCGACGATGGTGCTGAACAAGCTGCGCGGCATGCTCAACTGTCTGGCGATCAAGGCGCCCGGTTTCGGCGATCGCCGCAAGGCCATGCTGCGCGACATTGCCATCCTGACCGGCGGCAACGTCATCACCGAGGAAGAAGGTCGCAAGCTGGACAGCGTCACCCTCGAGGACCTGGGGCGGGCCGACAAGATCGTCTCGACCAAGGACGACACCACCATCGTCGGCGGCAGCGGTGACGACGCCCAGATCAGCGGCCGCATCGAGCAGATCAAGATCGAGATCGACAAGTCCAGCTCGGACTATGATCGAGAAAAGCTGCAAGAGCGGCTGGCCAAGCTGGCCGGCGGCGTCGCCATCATCCGCGTCGGCGCCGCGACCGAGACCGAGTTGAAAGAGAAAAAGCACCGCGTCGAGGACGCCCTCTCGGCCACTCGCGCGGCGGTAGAAGAAGGGATCGTCCCCGGCGGCGGCGTGGCGCTGATCAACGCCATCTCTGCGCTGGCCGACGTCGAGATGGAGCACGTCGACGAGCAGACCGGGGTCAAGATTCTGCGCGTCGCCCTGGAAGCCCCGCTGCCCACAATCGCCCGCAATGCCGGCAAGGACGGCGCAGTAATCCTGGACACGGTGCGCCGCATCCAGAAGGAAAAGAGCAACGACAAGATCGGGTACGACGTCATCTCCGGCCAGTTCCTGGACATGGTCGAGGCAGGCATCATCGACCCGGCCAAGGTGACCAAGGGCGCGGTCGAGAACGCCGCCTCCATCGCGGCCATGATCCTCTCCACCGAAGCGCTCGTCACCGACATTCCCGAGGAAGAAAAGCCACAGGCCCCCCCCATGCCGGATTACTAGAGCGGCGGCGATCCAGCGCGTTGCTTTTCCGGTAAAGACAAAGGGGGTTTTGCGGGCGGTGGAACCGCCCACGAAACCCCCTTTTTTTCTTTTCCCGTCACAGGAACGCAGCCGCGCGGCTGCGTTACGCAAACTTTTGCAGAACCTCCTCCAGCGTCGGCCGGCCGATCATCTGCAACTCGTACCGCGCCCGGTCGATGGGATGCTTGATGGTAATCAGCCGCCGCAGGTCGATGGGCGTCGCCGAGAGGACCATGTCGCAGTCGGTGGCATTGATCGTCTCCTCCAGGTCCTTCATCTGCTGCTCGCCGTATCCCATCGCCGGCAAAAGGCTGCCGATGTGGGGATACTTTTCAAAAGTCGCAGCGATGGACCGCACGGCATAGGGCCGGGGATCGACCAATTCCGCGGCACCGAACCGGTTCGCCGCCACCACGCCAGCACCGTAGGTCATCTCGCCGTGCGTCAGCGTGGGGCCGTCCTCGATCACCAATACCCGCTTGTTGCGGATCTGCTCCGGATGATCGACAAATATCGGCGAGGCGCCCTCGATCAGAACGGCTTTGGGATTCAGCGCATAGACATTGTCCCGCACCTGGGTCACCCCGTCCAGGTTAGCGGTATCGACCTTGTTGATGACGACCACGTCAGCAGCGCGCAGGTTGGCCTCGCCAGGATGATAGCGAATCTCGTGCCCGGGCCGGTGGGGATCCGCCACGACGATGAACAGGTCCGGACGGTAGAAGGGCAGGTCGTTGTTCCCGCCATCCCAGACGACCACGTCCGCCTCCGCCTCCGCCTGGCGCAGGATTGCCTCGTAATCGACGCCAGCGTAGACGATGATGTCGCGGTCGATGTGCGGTTCGTACTCCTCCCGCTCTTCGATCGTGCACTCGTAGCGATCCAAGTCTTGGTAGGTGGCAAAGCGCTGCACCGCCTGGGCCGCCAGGTCGCCGTAGGGCATGGGGTGACGGACGACGACCATCTTTTTGCCCATTCTCTGCAGCACGTCACAGATGTAGCGGGTAGTCTGGCTCTTGCCCGCCCCAGTGCGGACGGCGCAGACCGCCACAACCGGCTTTGTGCTCTCCACCAGGGTCGTGCCCATCCCCATCAGCCGAAAGTCGGCACCGGCAATCAGCACCTGAGAAGCCTTGTGCATCACGTAATCGTGGGAAACGTCCGAGTAGGCAAAGACAACCTGGTCGATCTGGTGTTGACGGATCAGCTCGGACAGCCTTGCCTCGGCATAGATGGGAATTCCTTCCGGGTAGAGCTTGCCCGCCAATTCCGGCGGATAGAGGCGCCCCTCGATATCGGGGATCTGGGTAGCGGTGAAGGCAACCACCTGGTAATTCGGGTTGTCGCGAAAGTGGACGTTAAAGTTATGAAAGTCGCGCCCTGCAGCGCCCATAATCAATATCCGTTGCGTCATCATCATCTCCTCATCTTTTGTGGTGAAAACAATTGAGTCTGGCTAACAATTTCTGCTGACTATAGTTCGACAATGGCACATTTCAGCAGATTGCTCTGCCAAGCACGGAGAAGGGGAAAAGGGGGGTTTCGCAGGCGGCTTCGCCGCCTGCGAAACCCCCCTTTTCCCCTTCTCCCACTGCGGTAGAGCATCCAATGTT
>JAFGEI010000103.1 GCA_016931695.1 Anaerolineae bacterium
AGAGAAGGGGGAAAATGTGGGTGCCGGCACCCACACCCTCCCCTTTTCCGGACTTGGATCCAGGGGCGACCGGCTGAGCAGTTACGCCTATCGATCCATTCCTTTGCGTGTCGTGCTTATTGTCTCCACCTGCCAAATTGTGCTATAATAGCCAACGCAGCAGAAAATGTGAGAGCCAGCCGCCGCTGGCCCTCCTGCTCAGGCACCCCCGGCGCGACTCGAACGCGCAACCTACGGATTCGAAGTCCGGCGCTCTGTCCATTGAGCTACGGGGGCACGTTGGCAAAGAAAACCGGGGAAATCCCCGGCTATGAGGGGTGAGTGGTGGGATTCGAACCCACAATCGCCTGGGCCACAACCAGGTGCCTTGCCTTTAGGCCACACCCACCGTGTAAAGTCATTCTACCACAAAACAACCAAGGGAGCAACCAATGGAAGGCCCTCCTGTCAACCGATTCCAAATCCATGTCCTGACGCTATCCTTTCAAGCCACCGGGCAGATCGACGTGATTGGCAACCTGGCGGATTTTCTCACCGACCCTGCGCGGGACGCGCTGATCCTCTCTCAAGCCAATCTCTCCTCGATCCCGCCCGGCGGCCCTATCCGCAGTATGACCCGGCCGGAAATCAGCATCCGCAAGCCGGAGGTCTCGTTCGCCTACTTTCCGGAGCAAGAAGCACAGAACCAGGTCCGCCTGCTGGCCCGAACGGAAGAGCTGGTTCTCTACACCCCGCTGGCCATCCTGCGCGGATCGGTGCACATGACGGCCGAAGCCCGCATCAACGATTTCTTGGCCACGACAAAAACTGCGTACATCCCCATCACCCAGGCCCGGCTCTTTATGCTGATCGACCTGCCATTTCCCTTTCCCCAAGAATGCGCCCTCTTGCTCCTGAACCAACAATACGTCCAATTGTTCCACACGCCCTGAACAGGTCGTCAGGGCCAGGAATTGCCCAGCCGGTAATAGTAGAGGCTCACGTGGGCAAAGTGGGCCTCCTCCAGCCGTTCCCCGTGCCCCTCAAGCCATCCCTGCACCAATCCCCGCTCGTCCCACAAAGGGGCTTCGGAAAGCACGAGCCAGACAGCAGGACAGCCCTGCAAATCGCCGGCGATTTGGGCCGTGGCATCGGCGTCCGATAGCGAATACTCCCCGTCCTCCCGCCGGTGATTGGTGTACACCCCCTCTCGCCACGCATAGTCCTGGACGGTAAAGTAATACTCGAACGTGTAACGGACGTATGGAATGTGAAAAAGGACCATCTCCCCCGGCCGGTACCGTTCCTCCAGGTAGGCCGCTGCCGCCCGCACGTCCGACTTGAGCGGCAACGTCGCCTGGGCCGCCAGGTTGGCGGCAAAAATCACCAGGACGACAGCCAGCATGCGGATATCCGGCGGGCTCGTCCGCCGCCAGAGAAAGGCCAGGCCGGCGGCAATGAGCAGGTAGAATGCCGGCGCGGACCAGATCAGATAGCGGTCGGTAAACAATGGCTGCCACTGCGAGATGAACCAAATCCCCGTAACGGGCACCACGATCCAGGCGACGAGCCCCAGCCGGCTCCAGCCCGGCTCTTTCGCCGGATTGGGCCGGCTGGCCAGGCCCAATAACGCCAGCTCACCACAGGCAATGATCCCGCCGAACCCGCCCCAACCGGTGATGCCCAGGCTCCAGCGGTCGATCAGAATCGCCAGCATCTGACCCAGCGAGTAATCGCCGAAACCGGTCTCTTTTTCGATAAAGGCGGCGTGACTCTGCCACAGGGCCAGCGGCAGGTAAGGAAGCGTGATCAGGCCCATGCCGACCAACACCCACGGCCAGCGCTGTCGCCAGCGCGGCCACCAGGCGACGAGCAAGATCAGCTGAACCGGCACCAGGAGCGCACACCAGACGTGGGTGTAAAAAGAGAGGCTGGTGACGACGACGTGCACCGCCCACCAGATGCCCCCTTCGTCGGCCGCCCGCCGCAGCGCATAGAGCGACAAGAGCGCCAACGCCGGGACGAGGCTGTACATCTTGACCTCCTGGTTGTACCAGGCCAGATAGGGCGAGGCCGCGACGAGCAGCGCCGCCAACCCGCCTTCCAGGCGCCCCATCAGGCGGTTGCCCAGCGCGTAGGTGAGCGGGATCATCAGTATGCCAAAGCAGAGAGAGAAAAAGCGGGCCGCGTACTCGCTGCAGCCCGCCAGCGCGATCCAGGCGCGAAACGCAAAGTGATAGAACGGGCCGTTGTGACGGATCGTTGCCGCCACGACCTGGGCCAGCGGAGAGAGCCCCCCGCCTTCTGGAGACTTGGCGACGTGAAGCGGCGAAGGCGGGCAGGTAATGGGCAGAACCAGGGGGGCCGTCCGCTGCGGACTCAGCGCCTGCGCCAGCATGTGGGGGAATTGGTGCGCAAAACAGATGGCGTCGACTTCGTCCCGCCACAGGGATTGAACCGTCAGCGAGCTGGCCTGCAGGCCAAAGACCAGCAGGATCACCAGCAGCAGCCAGGTTTGCCGCCCGAGACGAACGAGCGGCTTTCCCCATCCCTCGCGCAGGCCCTCGTTCATCCCTCTGCCGTTTCCCCAATCAGCTGCACGACCAGCCGGCGGGAGCGGGCGCGGGTGTCGAAATCGCAAAAGACGACCTGCTGCCAGGTCCCCAACGTCAACCGTCCGTCGACGAAGGGGATGGTCAGCGAAGGGCCGATCAAGGCCGCGCGGACGTGGGAATGGCCATTGTCGTCCCCCCAGCGCAGGTGGTGGCGATAGGAACGCTCCGGCGGCACGATCTCGTCCAACACCTGCGCCAGGTCGGCGATGACGCCGTCCTCGTATTCAATCGTCGTCAATCCCCCAGTCGAGCCTGGGCAAAAGACGGTTGCGATTCCCGCCGCCAGGCCGGATGCCTGCACCGCCTGGGCAATCTGCCGGGTGATGTCTTGCACGTCGGTGTGCCCCCCGGTGCGGAGCTGGATTTCCGTGGTGACAACCATGTCTCCCTCTCCTCGTCAAGAAATTCGTGTGCCACAGACTATAGCACAAGTTATCCGACTTCTCAAGCAAGGTGCAGAACGGAATTGACAGACCGCGCACATTCACGTATAGTTAGGGAGTATCAACGGCTGAGGGAGAACGAGTATGGAAATTGGAACGGTTCGACAAGTCGCGATCGAAGAAGAGATGCAAGAGGCATACCTGAGCTATGCCATGAGCGTCATCGTCTCGCGGGCGCTGCCGGATGCCCGCGATGGCCTCAAGCCAGTCCAGCGCCGCATCCTTTACGCGATGCACGAATTGGGCTTGCGGCCCGACACCCCGTACAAGAAATCCGCCCGCATCGTCGGCGAGGTGCTGGGCAAATACCACCCCCACGGCGATGCCGCGGTCTATGAAACCATGGCCAGAATGGCCCAGGATTTCAGCCTGCGCTACCCGCTGGTGGATGGCCAGGGAAACTTTGGCTCCATCGATGGCGACAGCCCAGCCGCCATGCGCTACACCGAGGCCCGTATGGCCCCCATCGCAGTCGAGATGCTGACCGACATCCAAAAAGAGACGGTCGACTTTGGCCCCAACTTTGACGACACCCTGCAAGAGCCCTCCGCCCTGCCCGCCGCCATTCCCAACCTGCTGGTCAACGGTTCGTCCGGCATCGCCGTCGGCATGTCGACGTCAATCCCCCCCCACAACCTGGGCGAAGTCTGCGACGCCCTGATCTATTTGCTGGATAACTGGAAAAAACTGGACGACGTCGGCGTCGAGGATCTGCTCAAGTTCATCCAGGGGCCCGATTTTCCCACCGGCGGCCTGGTCTACCAGGGACGGGAAAAGGTCGAAGACGCCCTGGCGTCCGCCTACGGCTCCGGGCGGGGCCGCGTCACCGTGCGCGCCCGGGCCCACGTAGAAGAGATGAGCCGCTCGCGCCACCGGCTGGTCGTCACCGAGCTGCCCTACCAGACCAACAAGAGCAACCTGGTCGAGCGGATCGCCGACCTGGTGCGAGATGGACGGCTGGAAGGGATCACCGACCTGCGAGACGAGTCGGACCGGCGGGGGCTGCGGCTGGTGATCGAGCTGACGCGGACAGTGTCGCCGGAGGCGGTGCTGGAAGACATCTTCCGCCTCACCCCGCTCCAATCGACCTTTAGCATCATCCTCCTGGCCCTGGTCGACAACGCGCCGCGGCTGCTGACCCTCAAGAAAGCGCTCCTCGTCTACCTCGACCATCGGCAGGAGATCGTCACGCGCCGCAGCCAATACGACCTGGCGCGGGCCAAGGAGCGCGCCCACGTCCTGGAAGGGCTGCTGACGGCGCTGGAAAACCTGGACGAAGTGATCGGCCTCATTCGCCGCTCCCGCACCACCGACACCGCGCGGCAAAACCTGTGCCGCCGCTTCAAGCTGAGCGAGATCCAGGCCAACGCGATTCTCGACATGCCCCTCAAGCGGCTGGCTGCCCTGGAACGGCGCAAGATCGAGGACGAGTACAAGGAAAAACAGCTGTTGATCCGCTATCTCGCGGGCCTGCTCAAAAGCCCGGCCAAGATCCGCGGCGCCGTCCGCGACGAACTGCGGGCGGTGAAGGAAAAGTATGCCGACGCACGCCGCACCGAGGTGGTCGGAGCCGGGGCGGCCACGGTAACGGCCAAAGACCTGGTGCCTGACGTGCCGGTCTGGGTGGCCCTCACGCGCGACGGACTGCTGGCCCGCATGGCCGACGAGGAACAGCCACCCCGCATCCCCTCGCGGGTCAAGGATGTACCGCTGGCGCTGATTGCCGCGTCGACGCAGGACATTCTCTACCTCTTTGCCGCCGACGGCCGGGCGGCCGCCTACCCCATCCACCAGCTGCCCGAAGGGGTGCCGTGGGAGGCACGCGGCGCCCACCTGGCCGACCTGACTCCCCTCACCCGCCGCCAGTCGGTCGTGGCTGCCGCGGCGATTTCTCCCGCCGCCAGCGGGCACCTCTTCCTGGTAACCCGGCAGGGAATGGTCAAGCGGGTCGCCCTGGCAGATTTACCGGGAGTGAGCGCGGATACCTTCCAGATCCTGGGTATCAACAAGGAGGACGCGCTGGGCTGGGCCGTCCTGACAACCGGCAAGGACGAGGTCATCCTTGCCACTTATGCCGGCCAGGCGATCCGCTTCCAGGAAGAAGAGGTTCGAACGATGGGCCTGCCGGCAGGCGGCGTCATGGGGGTCAAGCTGGAGGGGCCGGAGGACCGGGTCGTCGCCGCGGCCGTCACCCGCCCCCGTTCCGACCTGTTGGTCGTCGCCGAGGATGGGCGGGCCAAGCGGACGTCGCTGACCGACTACCCGACCCAGGGCCGTAACGGGAAAGGGGTCATCGCCGCCCGTTTCTCGTCGCCCGGCATCGGCCTGGCAGGCGCCTGCGTCGTCCAGTCGAACGATCCCGTCGTACTGATCACCGAAAAGGGCGCCGCCAAGACAATCCGCGCCCGCTCTGCAGACAGAATGGGACGCACGGCCCAGGGGAATTCTATCATCGCCCTGCGCAAGGGGGATCGAGTCAGCAATGCTTTCTCCCCCCTCCCCCGCAGCAAACAAGAATCAGGTTCAGGAGGTTGATTCATGTCCTATCGTGACGTGTGGGTTGAATGTGAAGAGTGCGGCAAAAAATTCGTCTTTACCGTGGAAGAACAGCGCCAGATAGCAAAAACGGGGCAGGAAGTGGCCCAACCAACTCTTTGCCACCACTGCCTGCAGGCCGAGTCAGGGCCAGGACCCTTCGAAGGAACCGTCAAGTGGTATGACTCTGAAAAGGGATATGGTTTTATCGTCCAGCGCAGCGGCAACGAGATCTTTTTCCACCGCAGCGGCATCATCAGCGACGGGCCGGTCAATCTCCCTGACGGAACTGCTGTGACATACCTGGTCGAAGATTCGCCCAAAGGCCCGCGGGCGGTGGATGTAGCCTCCATGGAATGAGCAGGACGCGACCCGGCCACAAGGTCAGCTGCCCGCCTAACGCCAGTTCCTGTCAGCCGGGACCATTTGCAGGTCGCAGCGACCTATGGTATGCTGCGAGATTATAGCATGGAGGAACGACGCGCTACCGCCGCGGCAAGGGCCAACATCGCCCTGACCAAGTACTGGGGCAACACCGACGACGCACTGCACATCCCGGCCAACGAGTCGATTTCGCTGACCCTGGAGCCGCTCCGCACCCTGACCACGGTCTCTTTTCGAAGCGACCTGGCGCAGGATCGAATCACGCTGAACGGAGAGGCGCCCCCCAGCCCAACAGCGGAGCGGGTGCGCCGGCACCTGGACCTCTTCCGCGGCCTGTCTGGGACCAGTTGGAAAGCCGGCGTCACCTCGCAGAACAATTTTCCAGCCGGGGTGGGCATCGCCTCCTCCGCCGCGGGATTCGCCGCCCTCACCCTGGCCTGTGCTGCCGCCCTCCAACTCGACCTCCCCCCCCGCGAGCTGAGCCGCTGGGCGCGGCGGGGCTCCGGCTCCGCCGCCCGTTCGATCTGGGGCGGCTACGTCCTCCTCCACACCGGCAGCGACGAAGAGGCAGTCGCCGAACCGCTCCACGGCCCCGATTGGTGGGAAGTATACGACCTGATCGCCGTCCTCTCTCGCAGCGAGAAACGGGTTCCCTCCCGCGACGGGCATCGCCGCGCGGCGACCAGCCCCTTCCACGCCGCCCGAGTGGCCCAAATCCCAGAGATGAACCGCCGGCTCCGGCAAGCCCTGGCCGCGCGGGACCTGGCCGCGCTGGGAGAAATTGCCGAACGGGACGCGCTGATGATGCACGCGGTGATGATGACCTCCGTCCCCTCGCTCATCTACTGGCTCCCCGCCACCCTGACTGTCGTCGAACAGGTGCGCGGCTGGCGACAGGATGGCATCGCCGCCTGCTTTACCATCGACGCCGGTCCCAACGTGCACGTGCTGACCCTGCCGGAACACGTGCCGGCCATCCGGGCCGGCCTGAAAGCCAATCCTGCGGTCCAAGATGTCCTGGTCTGCCGCCCAGGAGCCGCGGCAAAGGTTGTCACAGAACCCCATGATTAACTGTCGCAGAACCCGCGCCCAATGTGCGCTGCTGGTCCTGGTCGCCATCGTCAGCCTGGGCAGCTGCACGGCGGAAGACACGCCCTCCTACACGCCGCCGACGCTGGAACCCCTGCACACGGCAGCGGGAGGGGTCTCTCCAACCCCGCTCCCCTCGCCCTCGCCACAGCCCCCGCCGACC
>JAFGEI010000002.1 GCA_016931695.1 Anaerolineae bacterium
GGCGGCTTCGCCGCCTGCGAAACCCCCCTTTTCCCCCTTCCCCGTGCTTGGCAGAGCAATCTACTGAAATGTGCCATTGTCAAATTACCGATACTTGTGTTTTGTGGTGAAAGTGGTACAGTTGACCACCGGGATGCAAAAAACGGCGCGAAATGACGCCTCAGGTGGCTTGTGCTCGATTCATTTTGATCGCGTAACTGCTCAGCTTCGCTTCGCAGTTGCCACCCTCGCCCGCGAGAGGAGGGAAAGCAGGGGTGTCGAGAGCGGCTTCGCCGCTCTCGACACCCCCATCTCTCCCCTTTTCGGGGTGGGGGCACTGCTCAGGCGGTCAGCCTGAGCGGTTACTTGATCGCATCATACAAACAGGAGGGGGTTGATGGACGATAACAGGGGTCAGAGGTGTTCCATCATCGTCTTTAGCGGCGATATGGACAGGATCATGGGCGCGTTTATCATCGCCACGACGGCGGCTGCGTTGGGCATGGAGACGATGATGTTCTTTACCTTTTGGGGGCTCCAGGCTCTCAAGAAGAAGGGCGTCTCCAGCGGGAAGAGTCTGTTCGGCCGCCTGCTGAGCCTTTCCTTCAAGGATATCGAAGGCATCGGTCCGAGCCGGTTGAACATGGGCGGGGTAGGACGCCGGATATTTAAAAAGATGATGAAAAAGGAAAACGTCGCTTCCCTCTCCCAGCTGCGCCAGATGGCCATCGACCTTGACGTTCGCCTCTTTGCCTGCCAGATGAGCATGGACGTGATGGAGATCAAAAAAGAGCACCTCGTCGACCAGGTAGAAGATGTTGTCGGCGCAGCGACGTACGTTCTCCACGCCCAGTCGGCAGATATCACGCTGTTCATATAACTGGACCCGCACCTGGCGGCGGGGGTCCTGTGCCATCTCCCATGCAGCGCGGGGCCCCCAATCCACTTGCCGCAGATGCTGCTTCGCCGCCCCCTTTGAATTCTGGATGAAATCGAGTACAATGAGCTGGCCATGGAACAACAAGCCCTGCTTCATTCGATCAGCGCCTACGTCCCCGGCTTTATCATCCGCCAAATTGTAGCCAATCCATCCGCTTTTTTTCCTGGATGGGTAGAGCATCGCCAGGCCGCCCTGCTCTTTGCCGACGTGTCGGGCTTTACCGCCATCTCCGAGAACCTGAGCCGGCTGGGCAAAGAGGGAGCGGAAGAACTGACCCGAATCCTCAACACCTACTTTGCCGCCATGATCGACCGTGTATACCAGTACAGCGGCCAAATTATCAAGTTTGGCGGCGACGCCATCACCTGTGCGTTTATGGCACCGGCAGCGGATGGAGACTCGAGCCTGGAGCTCAATGTCCAGCAAGCCGTCCACTGTGCCCTGGCCATGCAGCAAGAAATGGCCCGCTTCCAGGCAGTGGAAACGAAAGGGGAAACCTTTCAACTGCGGATGAAGATCGGCATCGGCATGGGCCCGGTGCTGTTCCTGAGCGTGGGCACCGCCGAGGAGGGAATGGAACACGTCCCGGCGGGACGCCCCCTGGACCGCATGGCGCAAGCCGAACAGCAGGCCGCCGCCGGGGAGGTGTGGCTCGACGGGGAGGGGCTGGCGGATGCCGGCATGCGCTGGGAGGAGCTGGGCATCGTCGCCGCCGAGGAGCGCGGCAGCTTGCTGCGGGTGCAGGGAATGACCCGGCCGCTAGAGACCGGCAAAGCGCTCGACGTGGACTGGACGGCCCTGGGGGCCGAGGTGGTGCAGCGGGTCGTCGAGCGACTGGTGCCCTACCTGCCGCCGACGGTCTATGAGCGCCTTGCCGAGGGCCAGCGCCAATTCGTCGGAGAACACCGCCGGGTGGCGAGCCTGTTCGTCAATTTCTTTGGCATCGACTATGACGACGACCCCCAGGCGGCGACCAAGCTGCAGCGCTATTTCGGCGAGATGCAGGCAGTCGTCCACCGCTACGGCGGGCGGCTGAACCGGGTCAACACCGGCGACAAGGGCAGCATGCTGCACCTGATCTTTGGCGCGCCGGTGGCCCACGAGGACAACGAAGTGCGCGCGGTGGGCTGTGCAATGGAGATGCAGCGGCTGGTCGTGGAATCGAGAGACCTGTCGTTCATCACGGATCAGCGGGTCGGTATCGCCTCCGGATACGTATTTGCTGGCAACGTCGGCGCCGAGCGGCGGCGAGAGTACACGGTGATGGGCGACGTGGTCAACCTCTCGGCCCGCCTGATGCAGGCCGCCAGCCCTGGCGGCATCCTCCTCGACCAGTACACCGCCCGCCGCGTGGAGGGACAATTCGCCTGTGAATCGCTGCCCCCGATCCACGTCAAGGGGAAACGCGACCCGATCCCGGTCTGCCGGCCGGTGCGGCTGCGGCAAAAATACCGCGCCTGGAGCAGCCCCAAAACCTCCCGCCACGCCAGCCCCCTCGTCGGTCGTGAGGACGAGCTGGCTCAGATCGACCACATCATCGGGCTGGCCCGAGAGGGGCGGGGGCAATTGCTGGTCATCAGCGGGGAGGCGGGGGTCGGCAAAACCCGCCTCTTGGAAGAGATCGTCAATCGGGCTCAGCGGCAGGGGGCGCACAGCCTGGGCGGAAACTGTCTCTCCTACGGTGCCCAATCCCCCTACCTGCCCTGGATCGGCTTTTTCAACGCCTTGTTCGACCTCGGCGTGGGCGAGAGGGAAGGGACCGCCGCCAAAATTGCCCGGATCGAGCGCGAGATGGCCGCGGTGGGCCCAGGGCTGGGAGACTGGGCCCCTCTCGTCGCCCAGATCCTCGGCCTGCCGGCGCCCGACAACCAACTGACCGCCTCGTTGGACGCCCAACTGCGCAAGCAGCGGGTGTTCGACATCACCCTGGCCCTGCTGCGTCACCGCGCCCGCTGTGCGCCCCTGTTCCTGCTCCTCTTTGAGGACGTTCACTGGATCGACTCCATCTCGCTCGAGATGCTCAATTACGTTGCTCGCAACATCGGCAACGACCGCGTGCTCCTGGTCGCCCTGCACCGCCCGACCATCGAGCTGGCAGAGTGGCCGCGGTACGATTACTGCCACCACCTAGCGCTCACCGACCTGCCGGCGGAGGATGCCATCAAGCTGGTGCAGTTCAAGCTGGGAATGGCAGAGGTCCCCCAGCCCCTGCAGGAGCGCGTGCTGCGGGGCGAGGCGCGCGTCAACCCCTTCTTTGTCGAGGAGCTGGTCAACTCGCTGGTCGACCGCGGCTACCTGCTGCCGCGCGCAGGGGGAGAGGGATACGAGTTGGTAGGGGACCTGGCGCAGGTGGCGATCCCCGACAGCGTCCAGGCCCTGGTCATGAGCCGCATCGACCGCCTGGACGAGAGCAGCAAGCTGACGATCAAGGTCGCCGCGGTGATCGGCCGCACTTTTCGCTACCGGACGCTGCAGGGAATCTATCCCATCACCATCCAGCCGGAAAAACTGCAAGAGAATCTGGTTCGCCTGAACGCGCTGGACCTGACCCCCCTCGACCGGCCGGCGCCAGAGTGGGAGTATATCTTTCGCCACATCATCACCCAAGAAGTGGCTTACGAGAGCCTGCTGTACGCGCACCGGCGCGATCTGCACCACCGGCTGGGAGAATACCTGGAACGGACCTACGGGGAGAATCTGGCCGAGTATTACGAGCTCCTCGCGCACCACTATGGGCAAAGCGGCGACCGGGAAAAGGGGTGGGACTATTTGGTCAAGGCGGGCGACAAGGCCCGCGGGCAGTACGCAAACGAGTCGGCCATCGCTTACTACAACCAGGCCCTGGCGCTCGAGGTCCACCGGGCGGAAGCATACCGCGTCTACGAGTCGCTGGGGGCAGTCTACCGCCTCATCGGCCAGTACGACCAGGCGCTGGCAAGCTACCAGCAGGCGTTGAGCCACCAGCCGCCGACCCCGTTTCACGTGGCGGACATCCAGCGCCAAATTGCCAAGACCTGGGAATTGCAGGGCTGGTACGACGAAGCCTGGCAGCACCTGCAGCTGGCCCACGCCACGCTCGGCAGCGCGCAAGACACGGCAGAGATGGCCCGCATCTATAACGACATGGGCTGGATCGCCAACCAGCGCGGGGAGTACCAGGAAGGCCTCCAGCTCTGCGTGCAAGGATTAGAGATCGCCGAGGCCCTGCCGCGAGCGGACGAGCCGGGCCGTCAGGTCAAGGACCAGCTCCAGCACACCATGGGCACCATCTACTGGCGGATGGGGGATTTTGACCAGGCAATCGCACGCTTTCAGAAATGCATCGAGATGAGAGAGCAGGCGGGCGACCTCTACAACCTGGTCCGTTCCTACAACAACCTGGCGGCGGTCTATTGGAGCCGCAGCAACTTTGATGCGGCAGCCCAATACGTCGAACAGAGCCTGGCGGTCAGCCGCAAGATCGGCGACACGTATGCCATGGCCATGGGCTACAACAACCTGGGGGTCATCCTCTACACATTGGGGCGGTATCACCAGGCCATCGAACGCTACGAAAAGAGCCTCGACATCCGCCAGGCCATTGGCGACATGCAGGGCATTGCCGACGTCTATAACAACCTGGGAGAAGTGCATCACGGCCTGGGCAATCACCGCCAGGCGCTCCAATACCTGGGCCAGGTGGTACGCATCGTCACCGAGATTGGGAACAAGGACGCACTGCTGGATGCCCACAAGCTGCTGGCAGAGACCAATTTGGAGCTGGGAGATCTGGCCGCAGCGCGAGACCACGGCCAGAGCTTGTTGGCGATCGCCCGCGAGCTGGGAAACCAGCGCTTTGAGGGCATCGCCTACCGCGTGCTGGGGCGGATCGAGCGCATCGCCGGGCGGCTGGCTGCCTCCCGGGAACAATTGCTGCAGAGCGTCGCGGTGATGGCCAAGACAGGAGAAAAGCTGGAGCTGGGCCGCAGCAGCTGCGAGCTGGGCCTCACCCTCCTGGCACTGGACGATCCGCAAGGGCGGCAGCATCTCCAGCAGGCGATACAAATCTTTGCCGAGCTGGGCGTGGCGGCAGAGCTGGAAAAAGCGCGCGCGGCTCTCGGTGTACCGCCGGAGTAGGACCGCGCGCGGGACACCGACTGTCGGATTGCACAAAACCCCATTCAATGTTAGACTATTGCCAAGGAGGTGGCAAATGGTGCAGGCGTTATACCGCAGGTGGCGCCCCCAGACCTTTGAGCAGATGGTGGGGCAGGAGCACGTGGTGCGCACCCTGCGCAATGCCCTGGCCTCTGGCCGCACGCACCACGCCTATCTCTTTGCCGGGCCGCGCGGCACGGGGAAAACCACGACCGCGCGCCTGCTGGCCAAGGCGGTCAACTGCCTGGCCGAGGAACCCGGCGACCGGCCCTGCAACGCCTGCGCCATCTGCCGGGCGGTGAACGAGGGCCAGCTGATCGACCTGATCGAGATCGACGGCGCTTCCAACACGGGGGTGGACGACGTGCGGGAACTGCGGGAGCGGGTCGGCTACCGGCCCAACGAGGCCCGCTACAAGGTCTATGTCATCGACGAGGTCCACATGCTCTCGACCAACGCCTTTAACGCCCTGCTCAAGACCCTGGAGGAGCCCCCGCCGCATGTGATTTTCGTCCTGGCGACGACAGAGCCGCAAAAGATCTTGCCGACCATCCTCTCGCGCTGCCAGCGGTTCGACTTTCGCCGCATCGCGCTCAACGACATCGTCGCCCGTCTCGAATACCTGGCGGAGCAAGAAGGCATCGACGTCCAATCCGAGGCGCTCACCCTTATCGCCCGCCAGGCGACGGGCAGCCTGCGCGACGCCGAGAGCTTGCTGGATCAACTGGCAGCTTACACCGACGGCGGGATCACGGTCGAGGTCGTGCGCGCGGCACTGGGCACCGGCGACGAGGAGGCAGTGGCCGCCCTGGCCGACAGCCTGGCCGATCGAGACATGGCCAGGGGCTTGACGATCATCAACGAAGCGGTCGATCAGGGGGCGGACCCGCGGCAGTTTGCCCGGCAGGTGGCAGAGCACCTGCGCGCCCTGCTGCTCACCCGTCTTGGTTCCGACGCGACGCTGCTGCACGTTGTCAACAGCCAGCGGGAGGTGTTCCAGGCCCAGGCAGCCCGCTTCAGCCCGCACCAACTGGCGCGCCTGGTGCGCCTGTTCACCCAGGCTGCAGTGGAGGGCAAGGCTGCCTGGCAGCCCCAACTGCCGCTGGAGCTGGCGTTTGTCGAGGCGGCACTCCCGGACGCCGAACCGCCCCCGTCACCCGCCGGCACCGGGCCGTCTCTTCCCGCCCCAGCTCAGCGCCGGCCCGCACCGGGGCAGCATCCCGCGCGACAGGCGCGCGCGGCAGCGGCCCGCACGCCATCGCCGCCGCAAAGGGCACAGCCAGGCGAACCCGCCGTCCACGCGGGCCGTCCGGAGGAAGCGGAACTGCCCCCGGCCTCCGCCCCCCTGCTACTGGAAGAGATCCAGGCCCGCTGGGCAGACCTGTTGAGCGCCGTGCGTCCCTTCAACCTCTCCCTGGAGGCGCTGCTGCGCTCCGGACAGCCGGTCGGTGTGGAGGGCGACACGCTGCTCATCGGTTTTATGCACGACTTTCACAAGAGCAAAGTCCAGGACGCAAGCAGCCGGCGGATTGTCGAACAGGCCCTTGGCAAACTGCTCGGGCAATCGCTCTCCGTTCGCTGTGTGATGATCCGCCCCGGACAACAGCAAGAACCGGCCCCTCCGCGGCAGTCACCGCCCGCCGCCGCTCCATCCGCGGCTGAGGACCCACTAGTCCAGGCGGCGGTGCAAAAACTGGGGGCGCAGCCGATCGATCCTTCGCGCTGACGACGCGCGCCTTTCGTGCCGGGACCAGCGCAGCGAGCTCTCGCCGCGACAGCTCTCCCACAGCGCTGGAGAGATGGAAGCACCACCCGCCCCTTCCCACTTCCCGGGTTGGGGAAAGCGTCGGGGGGGGGGACGGGACATCACCGTCGAGACCAAGTAACAGTAGGAGGAAAAACAGTGGCGAAAAGAAGAGGTGGAATGGGAGGCATGATGCAGCCCGGCATGTTAAAGCGGCTGCAAACCCTGCAGGACGACCTGCTCAAGGCCCAGGAAGAAGTGGCGCAAATGGTGACCACCGCTACCGCCGGCGGCGGGGCCGTGACCGCCGTGGTCACGGGGAACCGGCGCGTCGAATCGATCACCATCGATCCCGGCGTGGTCGATCCCGACGACGTCGAAATGCTGCAGGACCTGGTCGTCGCCGCGGTGAACCAGGCATTCGAGCAGCTGGAAAGAGAGACGGCGGAAAAGATGAACACAGTGACCGGCGGCATGGGGCTGGGACTCGAGCAGATGCTGGGGTAGTTGGGGCGGCTGATGTCGAGTGTACCCGCATCGGTAACACGGCTGATCGAGGCGCTCTCCGAGCTGCCTGGGATCGGTCCCAAAACCGCCTCTCGCCTGACCTACTTTCTCCTGCGCGGCCAGTCCGACCTGCCGCTGCGGCTGGCGGAATCGTTGCGCGACCTGAAGGAACGCACCCGTTTTTGCTCGGTTTGTCACACCATCACCGAACAGGACCCGTGTCCCATCTGCAGCGACCCCCACCGTGATCACGCGCTCCTCTGCGTGGTAGAGGAACCGCTGGACGTGCTGGCCATCGAGCGCACAGAGCAATACCTGGGCGTGTACCACGTCCTCCACGGGGCGCTCTCGCCGATGGAGGGCATCTTTGCCGAGAACCTGCGCATCCCCGATCTGTTGCGCCGGGTGCGCGAGGGCGGGGTCCAGGAGGTCATCCTGGCCACCAATCCGACCAGCGAGGGGGACTATACGGCGGCCTACCTGCTGTCCAAGTTGGGGCCGCTGAACGTGCGCGTCACCCGGCTAGGACGCGGACTGCCAATGGGCGGCGACCTGGAATATGCCGACCAGGTCACCCTGGCCAGCGCGCTGGAGAGGCGTCAGGAGTTATAGGGCGTAATCTTTAACCCATTAGGAGGGTTCAGTATGCATCAGCAATATCCGCCTGCGCAACACATTTA
>JAFGEI010000104.1 GCA_016931695.1 Anaerolineae bacterium
CGGCGTGCTGCTCGCCTTTATAGGCTATGTCTACCGTTTCTTTGGGCCGCTGCGCGAGCTGAGCCTGGTCTATAACACTTTCCAGGCCGCGGCCGCTTCCCTGGACCGCATTGCCGACTATATGGGGCGCCCGGTCGAGGTGGCCGAACCGGTGCAGCCCGAGCGGCCGGCGGGCGGTTTTGTGGGCCACATCGCCTTCGAGGGCGTGACCTTTGGCTACGACGAGACGCCGGTGCTGCACGATGTGCACCTCGAGGTGGCTGCCGGTGAGACGGTCGCCTTGGTCGGCGCGACCGGCGCGGGCAAGAGCACAATCGCTCGTCTGCTCGCTCGCCTGTACGACGTGCAAGAAGGGGCGGTGCGCATCGACGGCGTGGATGTGCGCCAGATTGCCTCCACCGACCTGCGCCGTCTGGTAGCGGTCGTCCCGCAGGACGTATTTCTCTTTGCCGATACGATCCGCGAAAACATCCGCTACGGCGACCCCGAGGCCGACGACGGGGAGGTCGAAGCTGCGGCCCGCCGCGCCCAGGCGGACGATTTTATCACCCGGCTACCTCGCGGGTACGATAGCCCGGTGGGCGAGCTAGGGGCCATGCTGTCGGGTGGGCAGCGCCAACTGGTGGCCTTTGCCCGGACTTTGCTGGCCGACCCCAAGATCTTGGTCCTGGATGAGGCGACGGCCAACGTGGATGCGTACACCGAGGCGTTGATCCAAAAGGCCATGGACGAGATTCGGCAGGGACGAACCACGGTCATCATCGCCCACCGCTTCTCTACGCTGCGCAAGGCCGACCGAATCGTGGTGGTACAAGATGGCCGGATCGTGGGCCAGGGCAGCCACGAGGAACTGATTGCCAATAACCCGACCTATCAGCGGCTCTACCGGCGCCAATGGGCGGATCGCGGCGCAGCGGACTGAATGGTTGCTTTCGCCATGGACAAGACCTCGATGGCTACAGTCACGTCTGGATTGTCGCAGGATCGCTCCCCCCGCATCCAGGTCGCCGGCCTGACCAAGCGCTTCCCCGGCGTCACTGCCGTCGACGGGGTTTCTTTCAGCGTGTATCCGGGCGAGCTTTTCGGCTTCCTGGGGCCCAACGGCGCGGGCAAGACCACCACGATCAACATGCTCATCGGCCTGGCCCGGCCGGACGCGGGGACGATTCGCATCGACGGTCTGGAGAGCACGCGTCGTCCCAAGTCCGTCCAGCACCTCATCGGCGTCGTTCCCGACGCGAGCAACCTCTATCCCGAGCTGACGGGGCGGGATAACCTCGCCTTTTGCGCGGCTTTGTATGGTATGGGCAAGCGTGAGCGTCACGACCGGGCGGCGGAATTGCTGGAGACTTTCGGCCTGGCCGAGGCCGCGGACCGCAAATTCGCTACCTACTCCCGAGGAATGAAGCGCAAGCTGACCATCGCCGCGGGGATCATCCACAACCCTGCGATCCTCTTCCTGGATGAACCGACCACCGGCATCGACGTGGCCAGCGCTCGCCAGATCCGACAGTTGATTGCCGGCCTGCACCATGCCGGAACGACCATCTTTTTGACCACCCACTACATCGAAGAGGCCGAGCGGCTGTGCGAGCGGATCGCCTTTATCGTCGCGGGCCGCATCGTCCGCCTGGATACCGTGGACAACCTGCTGCAACCGGTGCGCGGACGGCACAGACTGCAGCTCACCGTGCCCGGTGCCGATGACGCGCTCCGCGAGCGGCTGGCCGTAGCTTTTGCTCCACTCGAGTTCCAGAGCCTGACCGGAGGGCAGGTGCATGTCGAATCTACCCAACCGATCTCGGTCGGCCCACTGGTTCGTTTCCTGGAGGAGCAAGGGGTCGAGGTGCTGGAAGCGCGCCGGCTGCGCCCGTCGTTGGAGGACGTTTTTGTACAGGTGACCGGCCTCGAAGCGGACGTGATGCGGAAAGAGCGGGGGGGCGGCTGATGAAACGGTGGATTGCTTTCTGGAACATCCTGCTCAAGGACATGCGGGCCTATTACCTCAAGCCGCCCAACGTCAGTTGGGGCCTGATCTTTCCACTTGCCTGGACGGGGATGTTCTTCATCCGCTCCGGCCGGGGACTGGAAAGCGTGCCGGAACTGCTGCCGGCCGTCATCGCGATTTCTATCCTCTTTGGCACCACTTCCCTGCTGGCCGTCACCGTTACCTTTGAAAAAAGGGGTCGTTCCTTTGAGCGACTGCTGCTCGCCCCGATCCCGTTGGAACTGCTCATGCTGGCCAAGACCGGTGGCGCTGTCCTCTTTGGCGTCGTCAACCCCCTGGTCCCCATCGTTCTGGCCGCTTTACTGGCCGACCTTTCGGGTGTCGCCTGGGGGGTCGTACTGCTCGCGGTGGTGCTGATCTCGATTTCCTCGACCTTTATGGGGCTGCTCATCGCTGTCATGGTGAGCGAGGTCTTTGAGGCCCAGACCCTTTCCAACTTTTTTCGTTTCCCGATGATCTTTTTGTGTGGACTGTTCTTTCCCATTAGCGCGCTCCCCGTATTCTTGCGGCCCCTCTCCTACCTGCTGCCGCTGACCTATGGCGTGGACCTCCTGCACGGCGCGATCCAGGGACAGAACGTCTTCCCGCGGACTTTGGACCTGGCAATCCTGGGTTTGTTCTGTGTAGGCTTGTTCGCCATCAGTGTGCAGCATATCCGCCGGAGGTGGATCCTCTGACGCGGTCGCCATTCCGCAGCGTCTACCAGTAGTGATGTACCAGGGCGCGGATGTGGCGGTCGTAGACCGCGCGTACCTGGGCCATGGTCTGTTCGGAGAGGGCAGGCAGATCAGCCGCGGAAAAGTTCTCCTCGGCCTGCGCCGGACGCTTCGCTCCAGGGATGGCGCAGGTCACGGCATCGAACATCAGGATCCAGCGCAGAGCAAACTGGACCATGCTCCTCCCCGCCGGGCAGATGGCCTCGAGTTCCGCCACGGCTTGCAGGCCTACGTCGTAATTGACGCCGGAGAAAGTCTCGCCCCGATCGAACGCCTCGCCCTCACGGTTAAACGCGCGGTGGTCATCCGGTGAAAAGGTGCTATTGGGTTTCATCTTGCCCGTGAGCATCCCCGAAGCCAGCGGTACGCGCGCCAGGATACCCACGTTACGCTTCTTGGCCTGCTCGAACAGGAGCTCGGCGGGGCGATGGCGGAACATGTTGAAGATAATCTGCACACTCTGGACGTTGGGGTATTCGATTGCTTTGAGCGCCTCCTCCACCTTTTCC
>JAFGEI010000105.1 GCA_016931695.1 Anaerolineae bacterium
CAAGCCTATCATGAGCTGTTCACTTTTCAACTGCAAGTGGTTCACCTTTCAGCCTTAAATGGTTCACTTTTCAACTTGAAGTAACACGTCGGCGGTTGTGATTGACAGTGGATTCCGTTCATAGTATAGTCTGTGCCAGGACAAGCGTTGTCCGCGATCGTCGAGCGAGGATGGAATGCAAAACAACGCCAAGTTTGTCGTCGCCGGCCTGCTCATCGCAGCGGCGGTGGTCTACATAATCGTCAGCAGCACTGGTAGCACGGCCCACTTTTTCCTCACCATCGAGGAACTCCGGGCGATGGGTGATGGGGCCGTCGGGCGCAATATCACCATCTCCGGCGCGGTGCTGGGCGATACCATCGTTTACGATTCGTCTGTCCCACGGGTGACGTTTACCGTCGTCCAGGTGCCGGCTGACCCCAAGGAGGTGGAGCGAGCCGGCGGGCTGGCGATGGTACTCCACGAGGCCGTAAACGACCCCGATGCCCCCCGTCTCGAAGTTGTGTATGAGGATGTGAAACCCGATCTTCTCCAGCACGAGGCGCAGGCCATCCTCCGCGGCCAGTTGGGGGAGGATGGGCGCTTTTACGCCGATGAAGTGCTTCTCAAGTGCCCTACGCGCTACGAGGAAGACGTTCCCGATCAGGTCGAGGAACCCTGATGCTGGTAGAGGTAGGTCCGATTTTCTTAGGCTTGGCGCTGGCCGCGGTTCTCTATGCGGCCTTTGCTGCCTTTTTGGGATCTCGTCGGTCAGACTCCCGCTGGGCACAGAGCGGGCGCAACGGCGTCTACGCTGCCACGCTCCTCTTGGGACTGGCCCTGCTGGTGCTCCTGGCCGCTTTCCTCGCTAACCAGTTCCAGGTCGAATACGTCGCGCTGCATTCCAGTCGCGCGCTGCCGCTCTACCTGAAAGTCTCGGCCCTGTGGGCCGGGCAGGAGGGGTCGCTGCTCCTGTGGTCCTTCCTCCAGGTGCTCTTCGCCGCCCTGGTGGGAGGGCGGCCTTCGGAACGTACCCATCCGCTGGTGTCCTGGGCTTCCGTCTTTCTTAACCTCATCGCCGCCTTCTTTGTCGCCGTGACGCTTTTTCTCTCCAATCCGTTTGCGCTCTCGGTATCGGCTCCGCTCGATGGGCAGGGGTTGAACCCGCTGCTGCGCCATCCGGGGATGATCTTTCACCCGCCGGTGCTATACCTGGGGTACGTGGGGCTGGCAGTGCCCTTTGCCTTTGCGCTGGCGGCGCTGGTCACGCAGCAGGTGGAGGATTGGCCGGCCGCCGCCCGGCGCTGGACACTGGCGGCCTGGTTGTTCCTGGGCGTGGGGCTCATCCTGGGCGCCCGCTGGGCCTACGACGTGCTGGGGTGGGGCGGCTACTGGGGCTGGGACCCCGTGGAGAACGCCGGGCTGATGCCCTGGCTCACGGCGACCGCCCTTCTGCACGGCACGGTGATGCAGGATCAGCGAAAGACCTTCCGCGTGTGGAACGTGCTGTTGGCCGTTCTTTCCTTCGTCCTGGTCCTGTTTGGCACCTTCGCCACCCGCAGCGGGATGATCCAGTCGGTGCACGCCTTTTCGTATTCCAGCCTGGGACCGTACTTTCTAGCCGCTATCGGTCTGACACTGGGTGGTTCGCTGGTGTTGATGATCATCCGCCGGGCGGCACTGGTTACCTCTCGCTCCTTGGAGGGGCTACTTTCCAGGGAGGGGATGTTCTTTCTGACGCTGGTGCTTTTGCTGACGATCACGGCTTCGGTGTTCGTCGGGAGCGTGCTCCCCACGCTGACGGAGGCATTTGCCGGCAGGCGCTTCGAGGCAGGCCCGGAGTGGTTCGACCGGGTGGTGGGGCCGCAGCTCGGCGCGCTGGTGCTGCTGATGGGGGTGTGTCCCCTGCTGGGACGCACCGCCGCCGGCCTGAAGCGACTGCGGACACGGGGATGGCCTGCCCTGTTGGGCGCCGCGTTGCTGACGGTCGGTGCTGCTCTGGCGGGCTTCACGCGGCCGGTCTCCCTGGTGGGATTCGCCGTCATCGGCCTGGCGGGGACGACGATGCTGGCAGAATACGCCCGGGATGCAGCCGAACGCAGCCGCCAGAAGGGGGAGTTTATCCTCGAGGCGCTGTGGAACCTTTTCGGGCGCAACCGCCGCCGGTATGGCGGGTACCTGGTCCACACCGGCGTGATCCTCATGGCGCTGGGCGTCGTCGGCACGCGCCTGTATCCTTTTGAGACGGATTTGGTGCTGGCCTTGGCCCAACCGGCCACCGTGCAGGATTACGTCCTGGTCTTGGAGGATATGCAGCAGGAGCCTGCCGAGGATCACCTGAGCACGCAGGCCGTGCTCTCGGTCTATCGCAACAACGCTTACCTGGCGACGCTCCGGCCCCAGATGGACCAGTATGCGAACTCGGGCCAAACGGTGGGGGTACCCGCGCTGCGAACGAGCCTGCGGGAGGACCTTTACGTGGTCCTGGCAGGATGGGGGAGCGTCCGAGAGACAGCCGCTCTTAAGGTTTTTGTCAATCCGCTGGCCAGTTTCCTGTGGCTGGGGTCGCTCGTCTTCCTGGCAGGCGGGGCGGTGGCGCTGTGGCCACCGACTCGCACGGCACGTCTGCCCGTGTCCGAGGCCAGGCGGCGAAAGATAGGGACCGCGGTTGGGCTGGCTGTGGGGATACTGGTGCTCGTCGCCGCCGGCGTGGCGATGTGGGGGGGCAGCCGGCCCCAGTCGAGGGGGCGACCCCTTGCTGGCCAGATGGCCCCTGACTTTACGCTCGATCTGCTGGATGGCTCAACTTTAACCCTCTCTGACCTGCGCGGACAGGTTGTCGTGGTCAATTTCTGGGCCACGTGGTGCCCGCCGTGCGAGGACGAATTGCCCGATCTGCAGGCCGTCTGGGAGGGGTATCAGGCAGATGGGGTCATCGTCATTGGGGTTGCCTTCCAGGAGGAGACAGCGGCTGTGCAGGAGATAGCCTCCAGGTTCGGCGTCACCTATTTGCTGGGGCTGGATATGGGGGAGCGCATCTCTGAGGCCTACGGCATCACTGCCGTGCCCGAGACCTTTGTGGTGGATCAGCAGGGGCGCGTGGCGTACATCCACATCGGGCCGGTGACGGCGGACGAGTTGCGGGCAGAGTTGGATGGTCTGCTGGCGGGGCGGTGAGGGATGAGCATCGGTTCTATTCTCGTCGGCGTCGCTTTTGCCCTGGTTGTGGGGGCCTACCTGGCGCGGCCGTTCCGCCGAGGGCGCGTGGACCTGGATCGGGCCATTGAGACCTGGGTGTCGCAGATTCGAATGGGCGAGGGAGGGGAGATCCCTGCGGAAGGTGCTGCGGAGGAAGCGGCGAACCACTGTTCTCAGTGTGGCCACCGCGTCGGGCCGGATGATCGTTTCTGTGCCGGCTGTGGGAAGCCGTTGCCAGGGAGCGAGCGGTGAGGGTGCCATCTGTGCGACGGGCTAGGTTGATCCCGCTCCTCGTGACCTTGCTGCTGGCGGTGGCCTGGGCGCCCGCCCCCCAAACGGGCGACGGCCAGCCGCCGTCCGACATCGTGGTCACCCAACTGCACATCTTTATCACCCGGAGCGAAAGCGGCCTGGGAGTCGTGGAATACTACCTGCTCAGCAATATGGGCCAACAGACCTACGAGGGCGTGGAGGATTCACAGACCGGGGAGCGCGTCACGATCCATTTTACTTTGCCCGAGGGGGCACAGGGGCTGCGCTTCGATGGTCCCGGGTTGGGGGAGCGTTTCGTGGAGGTGAAGGAAGGTTTTGCCGATACGCAGCCGATCCCACAGGGGATGGCCACGGTGGAGGTTCTTTTCACCTACGAGCTGCCTTACCGCGAGGGAGTACAGGTGGAGCGCACCTTTGGGGTTCCGGTGATCTCCGTGGTGCTGGTGATCGCCGAGGAGGGGTTGGCGTTGGTGGGAGATGGGGTAACGCCGGCGGGGACGCTGGATACGCAGTTGGGGCCTGCGCTTTCCTACACCGCCGGCCCGCTGGAGGCGGGAGAGCCCTTGGTTTTCAGCGTGGTTGCCGGGCAGTCGCTGTCAGCACTCGCTCCGGCGGCACCTGCACTGACTCGCAATACCGCCCGAGAGGTGGCCATTGGCCTGCTGGCGCTGGCTGTGGCTTTGACCGTGGTTTACCTGCTGTGGCGCTCGCCGGCTCCCGGCCCGTGTCCGGTGGAGATCCGCCCATTGGTGGAAGAGATTGCCGCGCTGGACGCGGATTTCGAGGCGGGGGGGACGGAGGAGGGCGTTTACCGTCAAAAGCGGGATGCGCTCAAGCGGCGTGTCCGGGAGGCGTTGACTCGACAATGCCAATGATCGAGCTCTGTGAACTGGCCAAGTCCTTTGGTCCCCGCGCGGCGCTGGCAGGTGTGAGCTTTTCGGTGGATGCGGGCGAGTTCGTCGCGCTGGTGGGGCCCAACGGCGCGGGCAAGACCACGCTGCTGCGCATCCTGGCGACGTTGATCCGCCCGACCTCTGGGGAGGTGCGCATCGCCGGGCTGGACCCGGCCAAGGCCGGGGAGGCGGTGCGCCGGTGCATCGGCTTTCTTTCCCATCGCACGCTGCTCTACGAGGACCTGACCGCCGAGCAGAACCTGCGCTTTTACGCCCGCATGTACGACCTGCCCGATGGGCCGGCTCGCGTTGGGGAACTGCTAGAGCGCGTGGGTTTGACCGAGCGGCGGCACGACCTGGTGCGCACATTCTCTCGCGGTATGCAGCAGCGATTGGCAGTGGCGCGGGCAGTGCTGCCGCGTCCCCAGGTGCTCCTGCTCGACGAGCCCTATACCGGCCTGGACGTCGAGGCCGTGCAGGCACTGACCGATCTTCTGGGGGAGCTGGTGGGCGAAGGCTGCACGGCCCTGCTCACCACGCACGACCTGGACCGGGGATTCGCGATGAGGCGACGCGTAGTGGTTCTGAGCCGCGGGTGGGTCGTGTACGATGGCTCGCGGGCCGGGTTCGATCTGGCCCGCCATCGCGCGCTGACGGCGCGGTGAGGGGAGGCCGGCGACTTGGGATTCCTGCGCAAGGTGTGGGCCATCGTCGTCAAGGACGTCGCCGCCGAGCTTCACACCCGCGAGATGGTCAGCGCGATGCTGGTCTTTTCTGTGTTGTCGCTTCTGATTTTCAGCTTTGCCCTTGACCTGCGCGGAGCGGTAGCGCGCGCGGCGGGGCCGGGGGTGTTGTGGGCCACGGTGGCCTTCGCCAGCACCCTGGGGCTGAGCCGCTCCCTGGCGCGCGAGCAGCAGAGCGGCTGCATCGACGGTTTGTTGCTCGCCCCGGTGGACCGCAGCGCCATCTTTTTTGGTAAAGCCCTGGGGAACCTGATCTTTATGACCGTCGTTGAGGTTGTCCTCCTGCCGCTCTTTTCCGCCCTGTTCGACGTACCCCTTCTGCTGCCGGGCGTGCTGTTGGTGGTCGCGCTGGGGACGCTGGGATACGCCGCGGTGGGCACCCTACTGGCGTCCATCGCCGTCAACACGCGGGCGCGCGAGGTGATGTTGCCCGTGCTGCTCCTGCCGCTGGCCGTCCCGCTGCTCATTGCCGCCGTCCAGGCCACCGGCAGGCTGATGGAGGGCGCGAGCCTGGGCGAGGTCGGCGGGTGGCTGCAACTGCTGGTGATCTATGATCTGCTCGTCGTGGCTGTTTCGATGCTGACCTACAACTACGTGGTGGAGGAGTGAGGTGGGAGAGAAGCGCGACGTCTTGGGACTCGTTCTGGCCCTGGTCAGCGCCGTGGCGCTGATGGCTGCGCTGGGGATGGTCTTTTTGTATGCCCCGCGTGAGGCGGCGATGGGGGATGTGCAGCGCATCTTTTACTTCCACGTCGCTTCGGCCTGGGTGGGCTTTTTCGCCTTCTTCGTCACTTTTCTGGCGGGGATCGGCTACCTAGTGCGGGGCGAGCGGCGGTGGGACATCCTGGCGCTGTCTTCGGTAGAGATCGGGCTGACCTTTATCGCCATGACCGTGATCACCGGCAGTTTGTGGGCCCGGCCGGTGTGGGGCACCTATTGGACGTGGGAACCCAGGCTGACCATCTCTGCCGTGCAGTTGCTGCTCTATGTGACCTATGGGATGCTGCGTGCATCGGTCGAAAGCCCAGAGCGGAAAGCGCGCTTTGCCGCCGTCTACGGCATCGTCGCCTTCGTCACGGTGCCGCTCTCGTGGTTCGCCATCCGCTGGTGGCGCACGATCCATCCGGATATCATGACGGGCGGGGAGGGGATGGCCTTTACGCCCAAGATGGGACATACGCTGTTGGCCGCGCTGCTGGCGTTCACGCTGCTGTATGCGACCCTGCTGCGGCAGCGGATACGAGTGGAGCGCGCAGCCGACGCTTTGGCTCGCCTGCGGGTGCAGAGGGGCAGGTTGGGAGGTTAGGATGTCGGTGTACCTTGTGGCTGCTTATGCCGTCTTCTGGGCTTTGACGTTTGCCCTGGTGGTTTCCATCTGGGCGCGCCAGCGGCGGTTGGAGCAGGAGATCGCGGCGCTACAGGCGCAACTGGCCGAAGAATAAGCGCCCTAGGCGGAAATGGAGCGATGGTGGCGAAAACGCACTGCGATCCACGTCGCTACCATCGCCCCTTTATTCGCGCTCAGGGTGCGTTTCTCACGACCAGCGGCAGGTACACGCTGTGCAGCTCCACCTCTCCCAGGCGAAAGACCCCCTCTCCTTCGGTCGCCGCGTAGAGCACTTTGCCGTCGGAAGAGATCGCCAGAGCGGTGACGGCCTTATTGGACAGTCCTTCGTTGACGGCCACCCAGTTGGCCCCGCCGTCGGTAGATAGGTAGACCCCACCCTGATGGTCGGCGGCATACACGGTTTGCGAATCCGTGGGATCGATAGCGATGCCCCATATCGAGGTCCAGGGCACCGCATAGTAGTCCGCTCCCACGGCTCTGCGCGGCGGCCGTTCCAGTGAGACCCCCTGTTCCACCCCGCCGATGGGCAACAGGTAGGAGGGGCACTCGATGCTGAGGCCGGCGTTGATCGCCCCCCACAGCTCCCCGCCGTTGGTGCTCTTGAAGATGCCGGCCCCCTCACCCAACCCGGCGTAGACCACCCCTGGATTCTGAGGATCAATGGCCAGCGAGCGCACGTCGGCCGAGACGAGACCGTTGCTCTTCGCTACCCAGTTCTGTCCACCATCGGTGGTCTTGAACATTCCATCTTTCCAGGTGCCAACGTAGACGGTATTGGGATCGGTAGGGTGGACGGCGATGCAGTGAACGTTGATAAGAGAGGTTCGCAGGCCGTTGTTTATCTCCACCCAGGTCTCGCCGCCGTCGGTGGACTTGTACATTCCAAAGCTGGGCCTGGCCGGGAAGTCTCCGTCAATGCTACGCCGCCCCTTCCTCATACCGGCGTAGACCACCCCTGGATTCGAGGGAGCATATTCGATGGCCTTGAAGCCGTGCCTGCATTCCTGGGGACCACCTGCGCAGGAACCTCCAGCATCAGGATGGTCGAAAACGATTCGCCAAGTATTGCCGCCATCCGTGCTCTTGAGGATGCCCCCCCCGAACTCGTCAGAGATGAGTATCTCGTTGGCGTTGCCAGGATTGACGGCCACGGCGTACCACTCGGGGAGGGAGGCTGGGCTATACGCCAGACCAGCCCAGTACTCCCCGCCGTTAAAGCTCCGGAAAGGCCCACTGCGGCCGATAGTGTAAACGATGGCCGGATGATCGGCATCTACGGCGATGTCGTGCAGGTGGGCACCGGTGTACCCCTTGCTGGAATTGACCCAGGTTTGGGCGCCATCGGTGGACTTGAAATTCCCTCCGTTGTAGTTGTTGACGAAGATAGTCATGGGATCGTTGGGATCCACCACCGCACTGATGGGGATTCCGGCCCTGACTCCCGGAGGCCCGTAGTTTTCTTCCCCCGGCTTGGTGAACTTCTGCCAAGTATCGCCACCATCATCGCTTCTATAGAAGGCCAGGTCACTGCCGGCATATACAACATCTGGATTGGAAGAGCTGACAGTTACGGCGCTGAAGGCACCAAGGTCCTCATCTGACAGTACCCAACTCCAGTGCTCTCCACCGTCCGTCGTTCTGTAGACTCCACTCCCTTCTCGATACGAATGGTTTCCCGCAGCGGCAAAGAGGATCTGCGGGTTGGTGGGATGCATCTCCAGAAAGCCGATGAATAGGGTATTCAACCCATTGTTGATCTGAAACCACGTCTCCCCGCCGTCGGTTGACTTCAAAACGCCAACCCCCACGTCGTTGTAGGCCTCCCTGTCGAAGATTCCCGTGGATGCGTACATCACGTCCGGGTTGGTGGGATCGAAGAGGACAAACCTCACCAGGTTGTCTCCCTCCCAGACGCAACGCCAGTTTTCCCCGCCGTCCTCGGTCTTGTAGATCTTGCCTTTGGTCTTGTCAAACTCGATCCCCAGGATTCCGGTGGAGATCTCCGCCCCGCCGAAAACGACGTTCGAGTTGTGGGGATGAACGCCAAAGTTGCGGAAGCTGATCTCATTTGCTTCGGTGACGCCGTTGTCCTTTTTTGTCCAGGTCTCACCGCCGTCGGTTGACTTGTAGATCCCCTTCGCGTCCTGGGTTCCCGCCCAGACGATGTTCGGGTTGCTGGGGTCAATGGTTAGAGAGAAGATGGGGAAACCGTCACCGGAGGGCCCGGTCCTGGTGGTTATCCCCTCATTCCTCTGTACCCAGGTGGCCCCGCCGTCGTAGCTCTTGTTCACCCCGCTGGGATTGTCGGTGACGAACATGACGTTCTCGTTCTGGGGGTGAATCCTGACGTCGTATCCCAGGCCTCCGCTTGGTCCACCGGTTTTCGTCCAGGTGTAGCCGGGAGGAGGAGCGGGAGAAGGCTGCCCGAAGACCACGACGTCATCGAAGTGGACGTGGGCATCGTCCAGCGTCTCGAAGGCGAACACGCCGAATAGAAGCGGCGCATCGCTGTCCGTCAACTCGACGGCCAACCCGTTGTCCAGGTAGACCTTGATGTAGGCTCCCTCCAGGACGATCCTCACCACATGCCAGCTTCCTCGATCTAGGGGGACGGGGCTTTGATACAAGGTGAAGAATTCAGAGCCCACTTGCTTCGCCAGGGACACCCCACCTTCGCCGAGCCCCAGAAAGTACCTGGTAAGCAGCCGCTCTGTCTCGGATATTCTCTGCTCGGATATCCTGAAGCTGAGGTGAAAGTCTCCGGCGATGAGCTTGAACCTCGTCTCGACGACGCAGTCCACCCAGCCGTCAACGTAAGGACCAGCCCACTGGTGATCCTCACCGCTCAAAACGTAGTTGCTGTTTTCCTGTTCAACCTGCCATCCCGGCCCCAGATCCCACCCGTCGGCGGATCCGTCCTGAAAATCATCCTCGAAGAGGGCTACCCAGTCCGGGGGCAAGGGAGGGGGGGCGGGGGGAGGCTCTCCGACCACCTCGACGTCGTCGAAGTGGACGTGGGAGCCTGTATCCCAGATGGTCTCCAAAGAGATCGCTCCCTGGAGCAGCGGGCTATCGTCGTCCGTGTAGTCGATGCGGTCCACGCCGTCCACCGCCACCTGAATGCGATTGCCCTGTACGGTGATGGAGGCCGTGTGCCACACTTCCTTGGTGATGGAGAAATCCGACCGAGCCAGGTCGTTGAAGAAGGTGTCGGGCCAGAGCTGCTTGTTGAGGGTGACACCTCCCTCGCCGAAGCCGATGAAGTAGCGCCCGGTGTCGTTCAGGCGGACGTTGAGGTGCACTGCCTGCTGGATCAGTTTGACCCGCAGGCTGAAGCGATAATCGGTCCAACCGTGCCCGGCGGCGGCGCGGGCCCAACTGTGGCCGGAACCGCTGAGGACGTGGTTGCTGCCTTCTGTCTCGACTCCCCAGCCGGTCTCCAGTTGCCAGTCGTCGGCGTTGCCGTCCTCAAAGTCGTCCTGGAAGAGCGTGGTCCACGCCTGGGCCCGGGTGTCCTGGGGAAGGGCGGGCGAAACAACCATTACCAGAAGCAGTAGTGGTACCAGCGCCACTCCAACAAACCGGGGGGAAATCCGCGAAAAACCGAACTTCTTGTAACCTGATGGGCATTGCTTAGCCATGATAGTTATCCTCCGAATTGGGACTGCTGAGCACTAACGTAAAATGTGAAGCGTAAAACGTATTTGTTTACCGCATGCTCCCTTTCATCATTGTAACTGAGGTGGAGCGTTCGTGTCAATAGCGACAATTCGCTATGGAAAGCGCGTTGATTCTGGCGCATCCTGTAGATACAATGGACACAAACCTGGCGACCGAAAGCGAACGGCTGCGGGCTGAGAACGCGGTGCTTCGACAACACGTCGCGGAGTTGGAGAAAGTGGTCACGCCTCCTCCGCCGCCCGAGTTGAGGCCGCAGAGGATTCTCTCCAGAAAGACCGAATTCCCTAGCCCTGGCCGGCCGTGCAGAAGAGACTCTGCAACGGCCCTGCCAACCCTGTCTCAACACCGGCTCTTCACTCCTTCACGACCAGCCCTTCGAGTTACCTCAGGACCAGCGGCAGGTACACCCAGTACTCCACCTCCCCACTGCACCAGAAGCCGCTGCACAGCGTGTGGCCGCTGGAGGACATGTGCCCGGTCGCCGCCTGCCCGACCGTGCCGTACAGCGTGTGCTGCGTGCTCTCCATCTTCCCGCCGCCCCCGGCGATCACGTTCCAGGAGAGATCGTAGGCAGCCGACACGTGGGCCAGTACAGGCACGGCCAGGGCCAGGCAGGCGACCAGCGCCAGGGCGATCAGGGCAGCCTTGCGAAGGGTTCGCGCCTTCGCAAGGCTTGTTCGTAACCGTCTCATAGCCCACCCCCCGGCGACCGACGCCGCCTCACCACGGCCACGACCGCCACCAGCCCGCCCACCAGCAACGTCCCGAGCCTGTCGAGGGACAGCCAGCCGCGGGAGACGCCGAAGCCGGGAGCCTGGGACGTTCCAACCGCCGCCTCCAGCGCCGCCACCCGCGCCTCCAGGTCATCCACCTGTTTCTGTAGGGTGGCGTTCTCCGCCGCCAAATCCTGGTTTTGGGCGTGGAGCCCCTGGATGGCGACCAGGGCCACGCCGATGGCGTCCATGTTGTTGATGTGCGTCGGGCTCTCGACCTCGCCGAACAGGTAGGCGAAGTCGCCGTTAAAGTCCTGGGCCACCGGCCCGACGTGGCGCATATCGGGCGACTGGGCCTTGAGGTTCCACGTCTGGATGGGCATCGTCGCCAGGATCTCTAGCACTTGTTCGGAATCCACGTCGGTAAAGTTCTCCTTGGCATTGCGGTCGCTGATGGAGCCCCAGGACGTGCCGCCAGCCGCAAGCTCCACGCCACTCGACGTGCCGTAGTCGGAGTAGAAGCGCACCCCGCCGTGGGCGCGCGCGGTGAAGGTGTTGTCGCCCCACGAGTACGTGCTGGCGTCGCTGGACCAGACGAAGGATCCTTCGTGGGTGGCATGGGCCCACCGGCCGGCGGCAAAGCTGTAGATACCGCTGGCGGTGTTGTCATACCCCCCGCCGACGGTGGCGTTGCCGCCGCTGGCGGTGTTAGAATAGCCCCCGCCGACGGTGGCGTTGCCGCCGCTGGCGACGTTGGCCCAGCCCCCGCCGATGGTGGCGGAGTCGCCGCTGGCGGTGTTGTAGTAGCCCCCGCCAACGGTGGACCAGTCGCCGCTGGCTTCGTTCCGGTCGCCCCCCCCGACGGTGGACGCATATCCGTTGGCGGCGCCGTGGTAACCCCCGCCGACGGTGGCGTAGTTGTTTGTGACGACGTTCATAATGCCTCCCCCGACGGTGGCGTCCGTGCCGCTGGCGGTGTTGTAGTAACCCCCGCCGATGGTGGCGTTGTCGCCGCTGGCGGTGTTGGCCCCACCCCCGCCAACAGTGGTGTAGGTGTAGCTGGCAGTGTTCCCCACACCCCCGCCGACGGTGGCGTGCTGGCCGCTGGCGGTGTTCCAGGATCCCCCGCCGATGGTGGCGTTGTCGCCGCTGGCTTCGTTGCCCCAGCCCCCGCCGACCGTGGCGTAGTTGTTGGTGGCGTCATTGTTGCGGCCCCCGCCGACGGTGGCGTGCTGGCCGCTGGCGGCGTTGGACTCGCCCCCGCCGACGGTGGTGTAGGTGTAGCTGGCGGTGTTCGCCGCACCTCCTCCGACGCTGGCTGCAAAGCCGCTGGCGGTGTTGAAGGCGCCCCCGCCGATGGTGGCGTGGTCGCCGCTGGCGGTGTTGATCATACCCCCGCCGACCGTGGTGTAGTCACCGCTGGCAGCGTTGAGCCCACCCCCACCGACGGTGGTGTACTCGGCGCTGGCGACGTTGCCCCCGCCCCCGCCCACGGTGGCGAGCGTGGCAGTGACGATATTGCCCCGTCCACCGCCCACGGCCGCATAGTCCCCGGAGGCGGTGTTGTAGGACCCGCCGGCCACGGTGGCCGCCCGGCCCGTCACGCTGATATACTCACCTTCGCCGATGGTGGCCGTCAGCGCGGCGACGTGATTCATATAGCCCCCGCCGACGGTAGAGAAAGGGGCGAGAGCCCAGTTTACCAGCCCACCGCCGATGGCCGTGTGGTTGGCTGCGGCGAGATTGCCGTCGCCCCCGGCGATGGCGCCGTACCCACCGGACGCCACGTTGGCGCAGCCCCCGCCGACCGTGGTGTAGGCCGCGTTGGACGGGTCGCCGTCGGCGTTGCCGGCCTGGTTGCCCACGCCCCCGCCCACCGTGCCGTAGTCGTCGCTCACCCAGTTGGGATAGGCGCTATCCCCTCCCCTGCCGATGACGGCCCCCACCACGCCCGGCGCGACGCCGTTGCCGCCGTAGCCGCCGATGAGGTTGGGGCTGGTCGCGTTCTGCTGCGTCCACAGCCCCGGCAGGGCCAGCGCGTACGGCGCGGGCAGGAGCGGTTGCCGGGGCGACATCTCCGTGTCGCCCGCCACCTGCACCCCCAGCCACAGCGCCTGCCCGTTGAACAGC
>JAFGEI010000106.1 GCA_016931695.1 Anaerolineae bacterium
AAAGTAGAAAATTCGTGAAATTCGTGTTAATTCGTGGCAGAAATTCCGAGATCATCTAGGGCTCCCCCAACTAATAAATGCGCCCGTACGGGGAGAGCGGGGGGTTGAAGCAATCGTCCCCACGGCAAAGATTTGTTCCCGCCGCAAATCCATGCTACACTGTAACCGACGCCGCACACGACAGCCGGCGTCTTGTTCGCTCGAGGTCGCAGCAGATGGGCAAGGACAAGAAAATCCTGATTCTGACGTCCGACGCGGGATTCGGACATCGCAGCGCGGCAAACGCTATCGCCGCGGCGCTGGCAGAGAAGCATCCCGACGGCTGCCGCGTAGAGATCGTCAATCCCCTGGAAGAGCCCGGCTCCTCACTGCTCCTCCGGCACGGCGAGTCGGATTACGACAAAATCGTCCGCGAGGTGCCGGAGCTGTACCGCCTGGGGTACGAGATGAGCGACACCTCTGTGCCCAGCACCGTCGTCGAGAGCGCATTGATGCTGATGATGCTGGACGTCATGAGAAACCTGGTGCGGCGCTGCCAGCCCGACGCGATCGTAACCACCTATCCGCTCTACCAGGCCGCGCTGAAGGCGGTATACGTCCTCCAGCGGCAGCAAGTGCCCCTCCTGACCGTCGTCACCGACCTGGCTGCGGTCCATCGGCTCTGGTTTCATAACATTGCAAGCTTGACGCTGGTGCCCACGGAACCCGCCCGCAACCTGGCGTTGAGCTACGGGCTCGAAGCGCAACGGGTTCTCGTCACCGGTATCCCCGTCCACCCGGCCTTTGCGCAGAAGCAGGAGGCCGGCGACATCCGCACGGCGCTGGGCTGGCAGGAGGACCGGGTCACCATCCTGGTCGTCGGCAGCAAGCGGGTCGGCCATCTCGAGCCCGCACTGAACTTGTTGAACCACTCTGGGCTGCCCATCCAGCTCGCCCTGGTCGCCGGTGGCGACGACGCCCTATACCAGCGCCTGCAAGAGTTCGCATGGCACGTTCCTGCCTATTCCTACAACTTTGTCACCGACATGCCCGCCATGATGCACGCCGCCGATGGCATCATCTGCAAGGCGGGCGGGTTGATCGTGACCGAGGCGCTGGCCTGCGGCCTGCCGCTCCTATTGATCGACGTCCTGCCCGGCCAGGAGAGCGGCAACGCGGACTATGTGATCGAGCAAGCAGCCGGCGAACGGGCGCAAAGCCCGGCCGAGGTGTTGGAGATCCTCTACCACTGGCTCGACCACAACGGCGAACTACTCGCCCAGCGGGCCAGGAATGCGCAGCGGCTCGGCCATCCGCGCGCGGCCTACCAGGTCGCCGAACTGGCCTGGCAAGCCGCTCTCCGCGGGCCCGCCGCCACGACCTCCCGCCAGGCCCGGGCGCGGGCCAAAATCCTGGAACTGCTCAACCGCTATGGAATCTTGTGGCAAGAGGATTAGGCCTCCTCAACGCAAATACAAGCGAGATGAAAAGGGAACCGTCCGATACGATGCTCATTGAAGCGGCGCTGAGCGGTAATTTCCACGACGTCGTGGAACGTTTCTGCGACGGGAACTGGGAGCGCCTGCCCGGGCTGTGGCGGGTCCCGTTCGAGGACGTGGTCCGAGCGGCCAAGGGACAGGGGCTGGCACGATTCGTCACCGCCGCCCCGCGCAGTGAAGGCTATTGGTTGATCAAAACTGAAACGGGGTTCAGGACGCTCTATTTCGAACGCGGCATCTGCTCTGACGTCGTCGAGTTCGCAGAACTCGAACCGGCCTTCAGGCACTGGTTGCGCTGCTATCTCGGAACGTACCGCATTACGGTGAGCGACCGGCACCTGATGGGTGATCGGTCCGATCGAGACCGCTCCACGCTTGGACGGCGGAACGGTTGAGCGCAATGTTCTCGAGAAAAGAACGGCGCAACTGGGGATCATCCAGGCGCTCGGTCTGCTCCTCGACCAGGCGGCAGGCCTGGGCCAGCGCGCGCCGGGCCAACTCTTCCTCCCCGGCGGCAGCCAGCACCTGGTAGCGGCACCACCACAGCTCCTGGAACGGGTACTCGCCGCTGTTCCCAACCTGCTCGGCCAGGGCCAGGCCTTCCTCTGTGCACTGGAGCGCGGCGTGGACGTCGCCGAGGTGAAGGTGGGCAACCCCCAACCAGGCCAGGCTGGCAGCGCGGTCGCCGGGGGTGCCGATTTCCTGCCGCAGTTCGGCGGCGCAGGCAAAAGCCTGCCGCGCGGCGTCGATCTGCGTCGTGGACAAGAGTACCATGCCCAGGGTGTGCCAGCCAAAGCCCTCGACAAAACGGGCCCCTGTGCCCTGGCTTTGCACCACCACCTGGCGCGCATATCCCTCGGCTTTCTCCAGCTCCCCTAAACCGAACCACGCGTCCGCCAGGGTGTGCATAGCGTGCCAGGTACGCATCGGGTCGCCGACGGCGCGGAGAATTTCCAGTGCCTGTTCGCCACAAGTGACGGCGCGCTCGTACTGCCCAACGGCTTTGAACCCCTCGGCAATGATCTGGCGGGCGGCGCCCTCCAGGCGGCGGTTGCCGACGCGCTGGGTCAGCTGCAGCGCTTGTTCAAAATGCTGCAGCGCAGCGCCATAGTCGCCTTCTCCCACCTTGATCACGCCCAGGTTGAGCAGGGAGGTAGCGACGCTCTGCAGATTGCCTGTGGCGCGGTATATCGCAATGGCTCGCAGGTGATGATCCTGCGCCGTCTGATATTGATTTTGGGTGCTATAGATGAGCGCCATGGTCGAGAGCGTTTCGGCCTCTAGCTGCTGATCGCCAAGAGCGTGGACCATTTCGAGCGCCTGGGCAATAGCGTCGTGGGCCAGTTCATATTGCGACATCCTCCAGTGGATTGTGCTGCAGTGAATCAGGCACTCAACCTGCAGGGGAACGTTGTGGATCTGCCGGGCAGCCTCCAGGCCCTGCTGGGAGATGGCGGCGCTCTCGACCGATGTGCCGGTCAGATACTGGTACGAAGCCTTGCGCGCCAGGGCGATAGCCCGCCAATCCGGGCGGCGCCCCTGCCGGGCCAGGCGCTCGATCCGCTCGAGCACGGCCTGCTGCTCAGCCCGCCGCCCAAGCCCGCCGAGTGCGCTCTCCAGGTCCATCAAGGCCTGGAAGCGGGCGTTGCGGATTTGGCTGCTGGCATCCGTCGGCGCCGGTCCCTCCAGCGGCCTGGGCTCCCGGCCCCAGCCCGGGTCCAGGACGAGCATCTCGGCTGCGCGGGCCTCGTGGACAGACTCATCCGCCCCCACCCACCCGTCCAGGATGGCGACGAGCTGCTCATAAGCGGAAACGGCGACGTCGGCAGCGTAGCGAGCCTGGGCCTGCTGGGCCAGCCACTCCAGGTAATAGGCCTGCTTGGCCTGGTTTTCCGTATGCCCATAGTGATGCGCCAGCAAGCTGTAGTGGGCGCTCAGCCCCTCCGGCTGCCCGGCGTAGGCCCGTTCATACCAGCCCGCGACGGCGGCGTGGAGCTGGCGCCGTTGGGCAAACAACAGCGTGCCGTAGGCGACCTCGTGGGTGATGGCGTGCTTAAAGATATAGACCCAATCCGGATCGACTTGTTCCAACGGCGTAATGTCCAGCCGGCGCAGCTGGTCGAGCTGGGCGCGCAGCTCTGTCTCGGCACCAGCAAGGGGGTGGACGTCGCGCAGGATGCGAAAGGGAAAGGTGCGCCCGATGACCGAGGCGACCATCAACGTCAGGCGGGTCCGCTCATCCAGGTTGTCGATGCGTGCCTGGACGATGCCCTGCACCGTGTCGGGCAGCGGAACGTGGCGCAGGTCAGTCTGGACGACGACCCGGCCCTCTTCGACCAAAATGCTGCCTTGCTCGCGCAGGGCGAGGAGGATCTCTTCGATAAAGAAGGGATGGCCGTGGGTTTTTTCCTGGATCAGGGCGGTGAGATCGGCCGGAAGGGCGTCGACGCCCAGCCGGGTGCAGGCCAGGTCGATCGCCTCTACCGGCTCCAGTTCACTCAAAGAGAGACTGGCATAGTGCTCCAGGTCGGTCATGGCCAGATGAGCTGCGGGGTGCGGGTCGCCCAAAGGGCGGTTGACCAAGACGAGAAGAAAGGGTTGGAAGCGGATGGCGCGGGCGATGGCCAGTCCCATCTCCCAGGAGAGCGGATCGAGCCAGTGGGCGTCTTCGAGAACCAGCATCAGCGGTTGACAGGCCGCGCGGTGGTGGATCAGGTCGGTCAGCAAGGACTGGGTCGACTGTTGGCGCAGCTGTGCGTCGAACTGGCGGGTCAGGTCCGTGTCGGGCAGGCCCAGTCCGAGCACGTCAGACAAGAGCGGCAGGCGGTCGACAAAGTCGGGATTGACGGCGGCGACGACCGCCTCGAGGCGGGCCGCGTCGTTCCCGTCGCCACGCAGTCCGAAAAAGGGGCGCAGCAACTCGCCCCAGGCATAGTACGGGCTGTACTGGGTGGAGGCCAGAGACGCACCCAGGTAGGCCGTCCCACCCCGCTCGAGCCAGCGGCGCAGCAGTTCGCCGACCAGGCGGCTCTTGCCCACGCCGGCCTCGCCGACCAGGGTAACCAGGCGGCTCTCCCCACCCAGTGCGCCAGCAATTTGTTCGTCCAGCCAGGCCAGCTCCCTCTTGCGGCCGATCAACCGGCCCCTGCCCAGCCAGGAGACTGCCTCCTCACTCTGCAGTTCGACGCGGCCCAGCAGGCGGATGACGGCAACCGGTTCGCTCTTTCCCCTGACCTCGAGCTCCTGCTGTTCCCCGTAGGCAAAGCGGCCTCCCGCCTGGTGGCGCATGTGGCTGCTCAACAGGACGACCGGCCACGCACCGGCGGCGTCGCCGGCCTCCATCAGCCGGCAGGCCAGGTTCATCTCGTTGCCGAAAGCGGTATAGTGGCGACGGCGTTCGCTGCCGACGATGCCGGCAAAAAGCGCGCCGCTGGTCGCGCCGATCGAGCGCGTGGCCGAGAAACGGGCCAGGTCGAGAGCACAAGCGGCAGCACGGGCGCTGTTATCGCCCTGGGAGAGCGGAACGCCAAAGAGAATGACCAGCACGTTCCCTTTTTCGGCTACGTCTACCTCGCAGAGATAGCCGCCGTGCCGTCCGGATACGTCAAAAGCCTGCACCACGTAATCCTGGATTGCGGCGGCAGTGTCGGCCGCGAAAGAGACGAACAGGGGGACGACGCCGTGGCGAAAGTCGGCCAAAAAAGCCTCCTGCGCGATCCCCATGCGCTCGATCAGGGCCGGGTGGACAAAGGGGCACAGCCGCTCCAACGGGACGTTGGGGAGAGGGACAAGCGGCTGGAGGTGCAAAGGCGGCGCGCCATCGCGCACGGCGTCCGACATCACGCGCTGCGCGGATGGGTGCAGCAGCACGTGGCCGCGCGCAGCTTTTTTCTCCGCCCCGGCAGCGCCGACCATGGCCGGGCCGGCGAGAACAAAGCGCTGCTGCTCCATGGTACCCACGACCATCGCCGTGACAGGACCCAGGCTGATCCCAACGCGCATGGCCAGGGACATGGGGCCGACAGGGGTGTCGACCCGGCTGAAGCGCTGCAGCGCTTCCTGGATGGCCTGCGCCGCCGCGACGGCGGAGAGGACGGCAGCCTGCTCCTCCCGCCCACCCGCCCCTGGCGCCAGCGGCCAGAAAGCGGTGATGGCGTCGCCAAAGAAGCGGGCCACGTCGCCGCCGTGGGCGTGGACCACCTCGACAAACGTGCCCAGGACGCCGCCAATCGTCCGGCCGAGCACCTCGACCCCTTCTGGCCCCTGTTGGGCCATAGCCTCGGTCAGCGGCGTGAAACCGGCGACGTCGGCAAAGAGAACGGCGGCCTCGAGTGGAAAAGTCCGGCCGGGGGAAATCGCCCCTTGATCAAGCTGCATCAGGAGCCAGTAGGGAACGTGGGTTTCAAGCAAGTGGCTCATCGACAACTCCACACCATCTCTCGAAATATACACCTCTTTGTCCAAGTTCACAACCTGCGCCCGCGCGCAGAGCGCAGCGATCTTGCTCATGCGTCAGAGTATGGTATAATCGGGGCGAGAGGGTTACCATGGCCACACGCGCATCGACAGCCGACGACGATTGGCGCCGCCCATCCTGGGGGCGGTGGCTGTTGCTGCCGTGCGCCTGATCGACCGGATTCAACCACCAAGCCGCCCCACCAGAGGGCGGCTTGTCCGTTTATCGCTCAGGAGGTGCAACGGTGCTCAAGACACACAATTGCGGTGAACTGCGAACAGAACACGACGGCGAGCTCGTCACCCTGGCCGGCTGGGTCAACCGGCAGCGGGATCACGGCGGGGTGGTCTTTATCAACCTGCGCGACCGCTCCGGGATCGTCCAGGTCGTGGCGGACCCGAACCACGCGTCAGGCACCCACAAAGCTGCCATCCAGGCCCGCCAGGAGTACGTGCTCCAGGTACGGGGACGGGTCCGCTTGCGGCCCGCAGGGCTGGTGAACCCCGACATGGATACTGGCGCGGTCGAGGTGCTGGCAGACGAGGTAGTCATCCTCAACGCCGCCAAGACGCCGCCCTTTTACATCTTTGACGACAGCCCCGTCGACGAGGCGTTGCGGTTAAAGTATCGCTACCTCGACCTGCGGCGGCAGCGGATGCAGCACAACATGTTGCTGCGCCACCGCGTGGTCAAGCAAATCCGCGATTTTCTCGGCGCGCGGGGTTTCGTCGAAATCGAGACGCCAATCCTGTTCAAGACCACGCCCGAGGGGGCGCGGGACTATTTGGTGCCCAGCCGGATCCACCCGGGCAATTTCTACGCCCTACCCCAGTCGCCGCAGCAGCTCAAGCAGCTGCTGATGGTCGCCGGGTTCGAGCGCTACTTTCAGATCGCGCGCTGCTTCCGCGACGAGGACCAGCGGGGCGACCGGCAGCCCGAGTTCACCCAGTTGGACCTGGAGATGAGCTTTGTCGAACGGGAGGACGTGATGGCGCTGACCGAGGAGATGATGATCGGCATCGTCGAAGAGTGCTCCGACCGCCAACTGCTGCAAAAGCCGTTCCCCCGCCTGACCTATGCCGAGGCGATGGCGCGTTTCGGCACGGACCGGCCCGACCTCCGCTTTGGCATGGAGCTGACCGATCTCTCGGACGTCGTGGCAGGGAGCGGTTTCCGCGTCTTTGCCAAGACCATCGCCAGCGGCGGCCAAGTCAAGGGCATCCGTGTCCCTGGCTGCGGTGGCTACAGCCGCCGCCAGATCGACGCGTTGACCGAGCGGGCAAAACAGGAGGGGGCGGCCGGGCTGGCCTGGCTCGCCGTCGGCGAGGGGGCGGAGCACCGCTCCTCCTTCGCCAGGTTCCTCTCCGGTGCGGAGGTGGCGGCGATCGTCGAGCGGCTGGCGGGGGCGCCGGGCGACCTGCTGCTCCTGGTCGCCGCGCCGCCCAAGGTGACGGCGGCAGCGCTGGGCGCGCTGCGGCTGGAGACGGGCGAGCAGCTCGGCCTGCGCGACCAACGGGTGCTGGCCTGCTGCTGGGTGATCGACTTTCCCCTCTTTGAGTGGAACGAGGACGAGCAACGCTGGGACCCCAGCCACCACCTCTTTACGTCGCCGATGCCGGAGGACCTGCACCTGCTGGAGACCGACCCCGGCGCGGCCCGCGGCCAGCAGTACGACCTGGTGATCAACGGCGAAGAGACCGGCGGCGGCAGCATCCGCATCCACCAGCGGCCGGTGCAGGAAAAGGTCTTTGAGCTGATCGGCCTCGACCTGGAGACGGCGCGGGAGCGGTTCGGCCACATGCTGGAGGCGTTCGAATACGGCACGCCGCCCCACGGCGGCATCGCGCCGGGCATCGACCGGCTGGTGATGCTGCTGGCCGGCGAGCCCAACATCCGCGAGGTGATGGCCTTTCCCAAGACGCTGCAGGCGATGGACCTGATGGCCGGGGCCCCTTCGCCGGTGGAGCCAAAGCAGTTGGAGGAACTGCACATCCAGATTGTCGGGAAGTACAGCAGTGACAATCCTTCGTAACTGCTCGGGCAGTTGTCCCTGGATGCTCTCCCAAGTCTCAGTAGATCCAAAATCTGGCCGCAGAGACACATCTGGTTGGTAACTGCTCAGCCTGCCCGCTCGCAGGTCATTGCGAGGGCGCGGAGTTTATCGCAAGTGCAGGACGCCCTCGCAATGACAAATGTGACATTGTCGAGATAGATGACTCCACTGCAAAAAGGCTATCTGTACCGCAAAGACCCAAAGAGCGCCAAGATTCTTGAACAAGAGAATCTGTACCGATACGCGCCATTTTGCACAAGATGTTCAATTTGACAATGGCACATTTCAGTAGATTGCTCTGCCAAGCACGGGGAAGGGGGAAAAGGGGGGTTTCGCAGGCGGCTTCGCCGCCT
>JAFGEI010000003.1 GCA_016931695.1 Anaerolineae bacterium
CTAGAGAAAAACGAGATTCTTCGCCCTGATGTGGTTTATCATGAGTGATGACCAAAAAAGCCGGGCTCAGAATGACATATCAAAACCCTGTTGAAAAGGTACTCGTTTTGGTGAGGTCATCTCGGTCGTTGGCGGTTTTCGAGTTTATAGGGCATCCGGCTGGGTTTCGGTTGCCCTGTTTGTTTTACTGCTGTTTCCATCGCGTTGATTACGTATGGCGCTAAAGACGACGTTGATCTATCCAGGTATTGCTGGTCGCGGCTGGAATTCGCTCCAGCAGGGAATGGATGCGGGCTGGATTTCCCACGGGCTGGCCTCGCTCAGCGCGGTGGCCAAGGAGGCGGGATTTGCCGTTGACCTGATCGACCTGCGCGCCCTCTCTGGTTGGGACCATTTCCGCGAGGTGTTGGCGGGACGGGCGCCCGACGTCGTTGGGGTGACGATGATGAGCGTCGATTATAACCCGGCCCGCCAGACCCTGGCGATTGTCAAGCAAGTCAGGCCGCAAGCCGTTACCGTCATCGGCGGCCCCCACGTCACTATTGCACTGCAGGACAGCTTGCGCATACCGCACGTCGATTACCTGGTGCTGCACGAGGGCGAGCTGGCTTTTCCCCAACTGCTGCGGTCGATCGCTGCCGGGAGTCCCCCGCCGGAGCGAGTGCTGCGGGGAGACGCGCCCGGCCTGGATGCGATCCCTTTTAGCGATCGCAGCCTCTTCCTGGACGAGTGGAAAAAGTGGGGGTATACGCTCGATTCCCCCGAAGTTCCCTTCGTTCCCGAACTTGGGCCCCCTTTTGCAACGATCATTGCCGGGCGCGGTTGTACCTATAACTGCTCGTTCTGCAAGCCGGGGGAAGATTATCTGTTTGGCAAGCGCACCCGCCGCCGCAGCGTGGACAGTGTGCTGGCCGAGATTCGCATGCTGGCCGAGCGGTATCGGCTGGCTTCCTTTATGTTTCACGACGATTGCCTGACCGAGGACCGGGCTTGGGTGAGCGAGTTTACCGAAAAGTACGTCGCCGCTGGATTTTCCCTGCCCTTTTTCTGCCAGACCCGCGCGGATATCTTGGTCAAGCACGAGGACATGGTGGCGCAGATGGCGCGGGCCGGCCTGCGGGGCTATTTCATCGGCTTTGAGAGCGGCAGCGACCGCGTGCTCAAGTTCATTCGCAAGGGGACGACGGTGGCGCAGAACCTGGAGGCGGCCCGGATTTGCCGCCGGTATGGCATCAAGATCTGGGCCAATTACATGATGGGGCTGCCGACAGAGACGAAGGAAGAGGTGCTCGAAACGGTGCGAATGATGAAAGAGATCGATCCGGATTATTACAGCCCGGCTTTCTTCACTCCCCATCCCGGCACCGACCTGTATGATTTCGTCGTCGAACACGACCTGAGCCGCATCACCGATTATGATTCTTACCGTCGCAATCCGACCGAGCCCAAGATTCGCGGACAGGATTACGCGTTTCTCAAGTGGGCGATGATGGAAAGCCAGCGCCGCAAACCACTCAACCGCTTCAGGCGCTGGGCCAGCTACCAGGGCCAGCGCGTCCGGCGCCTCACCCCGGCCAAGGTCATGCGCCGCCTGGGACTGGCCCGTTCGGCCTGAGGCGGCGGGGAGAGATCGACATTGTCTGACAGAACCATCTGGCAGTGCCCCAACTGCGGCGGGTCCGCTTTTGCCGACGTTGACGCCAATCGGCGGCGCTGTGAGTACTGTGGGACAGTGTTCGCGTATCCGGAGGAGCCGCCGCGGACGATCTCTTGTCCAAAGTGTGGAGCCGATAACCCACCGGAAGCGATGCATTGCTATCGCTGCGGCCAACCGCTCTCCGCGCCAACCTGGAGTTGGCCGGCCGGAAAGCGGGCGGACCCGGCCATGGTCAGCATCGTGGTGACGGTTGTCGGCACGATGATGCTCTCTTTTATCGGCGGCGCGCTGGGCCTTTATTTGGCGTACAAGGCGCTCAGGGAGGCGCAAGAAAGCGGCCAGAGCGAGCAGTTGGCCCGGATCGCCGTTGGCATTGGCTGGATCTCGGTCATCTTGAGCGTTTTACCCATGTGCCTGGGTTTTGGCGTGTGGGGTATGGGGATCTGTTCATCTACCGGGGGAGCGATATTCGACGGCCTGTAGGCCGTCTCCTTCCTCGTGCCTTGGCGGCGAACCCCCCGGTTTTTCAGCCGGATCGTTACACTATTCACAAAAGGAGCATCTACGATGGTCAAAAAAATTGGCATTCGACGGGAGGACAAGTCGATTTGGGAGCGGCGCACGCCAATTGTCCCCGAGGATGCCCGGGAACTGGCGGCCCAGCAGGGGATTCAGGTGGTTGCCCAGCCTTCACCCATTCGCGTCTTTCAGGATGCGGAATACCTGGCCGCTGGCATTCCCCTGGACGAGGGCCTTTCCGAGTGCGACGTGATCTTGGCGCTCAAAGAGATACCGCCCAACTTGATCCAGGCGGACAAGGTCTATATCTTTTTTGCCCACGTCATCAAGGGGCAGTCTTACAACATGCCAATGTTACAGCGGTTGCTCGATCGAAACTGTACGCTGATCGACTATGAGAAGGTGACCGACGAGAAGGGACGGCGGCTCATTTTTTTCGGGCGACACGCCGGTTGGGCGGGGATGATCGACACCCTGTGGGCGCTGGGCAAGCGCCTGGAGTGGGAGGGAACCCCGACCCCTTTCAGCCAGGTCGAGCGCGCTTACGACTATCCGCGGCTGAAAGCGGCCCAAGAGGCGATTGCCCGGGCCGGTGAGCAAATCCGAACGGAGGGATTGCCGCCGCATCTCGTCCCTTTCGTGGTTGGATTTGCCGGTTATGGCAACGTCTCGAAGGGCGCGCAGGATATGTTCGACCTGCTTCCTTTTGAGGAGATTGCCCCCGCCGATCTGCCGTCGCTCTTGCAGCGCGAGCCAGATCCCCACACCCTGTACAAGGTCGTTTTCAAGGAAGAGGACATTGTCGAACCGGTCTCGCCGGACGGTCGCTTTGTGCTGCAGGATTATTACGACCATCCGGAAAAATATCGTTCGATCTTTGCCCGCTACGTTCCTTACCTGACGGTGTTGGTCAATGGCATCTATTGGGACGAACGGTATCCCCGCCTGGTGACCAAGGACGATTTGCGCCAGCTCTTTAGCGGCCCTGAACCGCCCCGCCTGCGAGTCGTCGGCGACATTAGCTGTGACGTGAATGGGGCGATCGAGTTCACCGTGCGCTGGACCGAGCCGGACAATCCCATCTTTGTCTATCATCCTTTCAGCGGGGAGACATCCGACGGCCATGCCGGGGAAGGGGTGGTGGTGCTGGCGGTCGACATCCTGCCCAGCGAGCTGCCGCGCGAAGCGTCCGAGTATTTCAGCGACATTCTCAAGCTGTTCGTCCCGGCTATCGCGCGGGCCGACTATGACGTTCCCTTCGACGCCCTGGAACTGCCGCCCGAGATCAAGCGGGCGGTAGTGGTGTACCGGGGACATCTGGCCCCGGATTACCAATACCTGGCGCAATACCTTGTTCCCTGACGGCCGAGAACAACCGACGACACCAATCGGTGCACGGTTCGCTGTTGAGGTCGTTACCAAACTTGTCAATCGGAGGTTTTTGAGTCATGAAGCGGATTCTTGTTCTCGGTGCCGGACTGGTTGCCAGGCCGCTCGTGCACTATTTGCTCGATCAGCCCGATTTTCACGTCACTGTGGCCAGCCGGACGGTCAGCAAGGCCCAGGCCCTCGTCGGTGGGCGGCCGAACGGGCGCGCCGTTGCTTTTGACATTGCCAGGGAGGGCGCGTCTCTGGGCGAATTGGTGGCGGAGGCGGATCTGTCGATCAGCTTGCTGCCCTACGCCTACCATCCCCAGGTAGCCGGGCAGGCCGTGCGCCATCGCCGGCACATGGTCACGACGTCGTACGTCAAAGAGGCCATGCAGGCGTTGGATGGCGCGGCCCAAGAGGCGGGCAGCATGCTGCTCAACGAAATCGGCGTCGATCCCGGTATCGATCACATGTCGGCGATGCGCATCATCGATAGCGCGCACGATGGTGGCGGCCGGGTGACCGCTTTCCGTTCCTACACCGGCGGGCTACCGGCCCCGGAGGCCAACACCAATCCCTATGGCTACAAGTTCTCCTGGAGTCCGCGCGGGGTTCTCCTGGCCGGGCGCAATGACGCGCGGTATCTCGAGGATGGCGAAATCGTTGAGATTCCGAACCGCCGCCTCTTTGCCACCCGCCATACGGTCGACATCGAGGGGGTCGGAGCCCTGGAGGCTTACCCCAACCGGGATTCGTTGAGCTATATCGACGTCTATGGCATCCCCCAAGCCCAGACGATGTATCGCGGTACCTTCCGCTACCCCGGCTGGTGCGCGACCTGGCAAAAGTTTGTCGAGTTGAACCTGCTCGACCTGGAAGAGCGGAGTGACCTGGCGGGATTGAGCTGGCGGGAATTGCTGGCGCGCCGGATCGGCCGCGAAGGAACGGACGACCTGAAGCAAGACCTGGCGGCCCACTTGGGGATCGCCCCCGATTCCGCGGTGATGATGCGCTTTGAGTGGCTGGGCTTGCTGAGCGATGCCCCCTTGCCCTCGGACGTGACCGTCCTCGACGCGCTGGCCGGCCAGATGGAGGCCCGGCTGCAGTACAAAGAGGGAGAACGGGACATGATCGTGATGCGGCACGACTTTATCGTCGAATATCCCGACCGCAAAGAGCACGTCACTTCTACCCTGGTCGACTTTGGTATTCCCCATGGCGACACGTCGATGGCCCGCACGGTGGGGCTGCCGGCGGCCATTGCCGCCCGCATGATCCTCAAAGGCCAGATTCAGTTGACCGGCGTTCATCGGCCGGTCCGGCCCGAGATCTATGAGCCAGTGCTGGACGAGCTGGAGCGGCTGGGGATCAAGTTGGAGGAAAAGGTCGAGCGGCTGGCGTAGCCAGGGTTGCGGCAGGGGTGGGGCGCTGCCTCACCCCTGCTGATTGGATGACTTGACCCAATGTCGGCAGCACGGGCAATTGGTCTCTTCCTGTCCGCTCTCTTTCTCGTCTCCTGTACCTCTTACTCGGGACCGGCTGTTCCCAGCCCCGCGTTGACGGCTGCACCCGATCCCTGCCCGGTGTTGTTGCAGGCTGCAGCGCAGCATGCCGCCGTGGGCGAGCGGTCGGAGCAAGAGGCGGCTCTGCAGGATGCCGCCGCTGCCTGCCCCGGCGACCCCGCGCCATTTCTCCACCTTGCCGCGCTCTACCTGGAGTGGAACCGGCTCGAGGAAGGCATGGCGGCTGTGGATAGAGCGGAGCGTCTCGGTGCTGCCCCGCTTGCGGTGCAGGTTCTGCGCACCGCTTTCTACGCCGCCCTTGGCGACTGGCGACAGGTTGTTGCCTGTGGCGAGCTGGCGCTGGAGATGGACCCGGCCAACGTTTCCGTCTGGCACCAGGTCGCGCTCGCCTACGTGGTGCAGGAGCGCGTCGGGGATGCGCGGGGGGCGTATGGCGCGCTGCTCCAGCTGGCTCCGGGCGACGGATTGGCCCGCGCCCGGTTGGGGGTCCTGCTGGCCCTGTACGACCCCGCTGCGGCCCTGGCCTACGTGCAAGACGTCGACAGCCCGCTTGCCGTCGATTTGACCTCGCTGCTGGCGGCGGACCACGACGACCCCGATTATCTGCTGGCGCGCATCGGCCAGGTCTGCCTGGCCCATGATGAACCGGCCCTGGCCGGGGTGGTTTTGCGCCGTGTCGTCAATCATCACCCAACCTACGCCGATGCCCAGGCATTGTTGGGCCAGGCGCTGGGGCAGCTCGGCCGCACCGGGGAAGCGCTGGAGCACCTGGAGCTGGCAGTCGATCTGGCCCCCGATTCCGGCCTGGCCCGTTCCTTGTTGGGGTTGTACTGGCTGCAAGAGGGAGATTTTTCACGGGCCCGCTTACATCTTGAGGCGGCCTACGACCTGGACCCGGAAAACCCGGCGCTCGCCCTGGCAATTGCCGAGGTTTACGTTGGGCTGGGCCGCTACGACGTCGCCGCGATATGGATCGATGAGGCCACGCGCCAGGCGCCTTCCGACCCGGCGGTCTGGGAGCAGGCGGCCCGCTTTTACCTGGACCGCCGCACGGGGGAAGGGATGCGGGATGTTGGCGCGGCACAGACACTGGTGGCCCTGGCGCCGGAAAGCGCGACGGCCCACGACTTGCTGGGTTGGGCCTGTTTTCTTACCGGGCAACCCGCAGCGGCAGAGGTTTATCTTTGCCAGGCAGTAGAACTCGATCCGCACCTGGCTCTGGCTCACTATCACCTGGGACAGCTGTACGCCTACCTGGGGCGCGGTGCGGAGGCGCGGGAGGCGCTGTCGTTGGCGCTGGATTGCAATACCGATCCCGCCCTGCGGCTAGAGATCGAAACGGCGCTCTCGGCCGCTCCTTGAGCGGACTGCCGCCGCTATTCTCCCGCGCTCTGCTGCCGGCTCTGGTGGTAGACGTGCAGGATGCGGTGGAGGGCGGTGAAAGTGGCGCCGATTGCCAGCACCCACAGCGCGACCGTCGCATAGCCCAGGATCAGCCCGGCCGCCAGCACGACCGTCCTCTCCAGCCGGCTGAAAACCCCTACTTTGCAGGAAAAGCCGGTGCTCTCGGCGCGGGCGCGGGTGTAGCTGACCATTACCGAGCTGAACAGGGTGACAATTGCCAGGATGACAGCGGTGGTCGCTCCTTGTTGGAGAAAGTGACCGGCCAGGCCGATCAGCAATGCGGCCTCCGAGACGCGGTCGAGGGTCGAGTCGAGGAATGCGCCAAAGTCGCTTTTTTGCCCCACGAACCGGGCCAGCGCGCCGTCGACCGCGTCGAGCGGGGCAACGATTGCCAGCAGCCATCCCCCCAACGCCAGGTTGCCGTTGAGCAGGATGGCCCCGATGCCGATGCTGAGCAGCGATCCCAGCACGGTCACGCTGTTCGGGTGGATGCCCAACCTGGCCAGAAAGCGCGCAATGGGGACAGTAATCACTTGGGCAGCGTCCCGCGCCCAGTCGGTAAAGGTCTCGTGGCGCGGCTTCTGCGGCCTCTTTTTGAGTTGTTTTTCGAGCCCTACTTTTTCCACGTTTCTCCCTTATGGTGCGGTATCGTCGTTGTCGCCGCTGATGAATGCTTCGACCGCCCGGCGCGCTTCGTCGTCCGTCACCTGGAGCGGCGGCGATTTCATAAAGTAGGAGGACGGCGCCAGGATAGCGCCGCACAGCTTGCGGTCCAGCGCTAGCTTGCAGCAGCGCACGGCGTCGATCAGCACCCCCGCTGAATTGGGGCTGTCCCAAACCTCTAGCTTTAACTCGACGTTGAGGGGAATGTCGCCAAACGTGGTGCCTTCCATGCGGATGTGGCACCACTTGCGGTCTTGAAGCCACGGCACATAGTCCGAGGGCCCGACGTGGATGTTCTCTTCTCCCAGTTCGTATTCCAACTGGCTGGTGACCGCGTTGGTCTTGGATATCTTTTTGGACTCGAGCCGCTCGCGCTCCAGCATGTTGTAGAAATCCATGTTGCCGCCAAAGTTGAGCTGGTAGGTGCGGTCGACGCGCACGCCGCGGTCCTGGAAGAGACGGGTCAGCAAGCGGTGCACGATGGTGGCGCCGACCTGGCTCTTGACGTCGTCGCCGATGACGGGCAGCTTGTGCTCGGCAAAGCGCCGCTGCCAGTATTCCTCCCGGGCGATAAATACCGGGATGCCGTTGACAAAGCCACAGCTGGCCTTGAGGACCTGCTCGATATACCACTTGGTCGCCATTTCGCTGCCGACCGGCAGGAGGTTGACGACGACGTCGGTCTTGGTTTCTTTGAGGATGCGGGCAATGTCGGCCGTCGGGCCTGGGGCCTTGGTAATCACTTGCTTCAGATATTTGCCCAGGCCGTCGTGGGTCATGCCGCGGTGAACCATCACCCCCAGCTTGGGCACGTCACAAAAATGGACGGTGTTGTTCGGCCCGCAAAAGATGGCTTCTGCCAGGTCTCGGCCGACTTTTTCGCTATCGACGTCAAAGGCGGCGGTAAACTCGATGTCGCGGACGTGATATCCGCCGAGGAGGGGATGCATCAATCCTGGAATTGCCGCGTCCTCCGCAGCGTCACGGTAAAAGTGGACGCCCTGGACGAGAGCCGAGGCGCAGTTTCCGACGCCGATAATTGCCACGCGCACCTTTTTTGCCATATGATTCTCTTCTCCTACAATTTTCCCGACAGGTCGGGGGTGGGCTATGCCGTCTCCTCGCCGGCACTTGCCAGGAGGAGGGTGCGGAAAGCCATCAGCTGTTCCTCGATCGACTCTAGCACAATTGAATAGCGAGCGATGCGCCCGGACCGCTCTACGTTGACCAGGCCCGCAGTACGCAGTTGGCCCAGGTGCCACGAGACCAGCGGCTGGCTGATGCGGATGTTTTTTGCCAGCTCCGTCACCGTCATCTCTCCGGCCTGGGCCAGGGTGATCAAGATGCGCAGCCGCCGCGGGTCTTTGAGCGCGTAAAAGAAACGAGCGATCTGTCTCAGCTGTGTATCGGAATGGTGGCTCGTTTCCACGGTGCCTCCCAATGCATAAAGAAACACTTTATAAATGGACGCTTGTATATTACCGTGAAAAGGGAGGGCTGTCAAGCTGCGATTCAAGATGGGGATTCGCAACGGAGGCGGAGGGGCCCATGCGCTATGCGGAGAGGCGGATTTTCAAGGCCGCTATTCTGGCCCCTGCTTTTTGGGCTTGCGGGGCTCGTTCAGCAGGGCGATCTTTTCTGCGTCGGCGTCCAGGTAGACCGTATCGCCCGGCGAAAAGCGACCCCGGAGCAGCGCGTCGGACAGGGGATCCTCTACCTGTGATTGGATCATTCGCCGCAGGGGGCGGGCGCCGTACTCGGGTGAATGCCCCTGCTCTGCCAGCCACGCGCGTGCTGACGGTAGGGCCACGAGGGTGAGCTGGCGGTCGGAGAGCCGGTCGGCCACCTTGCCCAGCTCCAGGTCGACGATTTGAGCGATTTGCTCTGGCCCCAGCGGGCGAAAGATGACGACGGCGTCCAGGCGGTTCAGGAATTCGGGGCGAAAGGCGCGCTTTAACTCTTCCCGGAGCCGCTGGCTCATCTCTTTGTATTCCTGCTCTCCTTGCCCGTCCGGATCGGAGGGCAGCGCGAACCCGACTCCCCCTTTGCCGATCCCTTCCGCGCCAATGTTGGCCGTCATGATCACGATCGCGTTGCGGAAATCGACCTTGCGCCCCTTGGCGTCGGAGAGGCCCCCTTCTTCCATAATCTGGAGCAGCATGTTAAAGACCTCGGGATGGGCCTTTTCCACCTCGTCAAAGACGACGATCGAGAAGGGACGGCGGCGCACCGCTTCGGTCAGCTGCCCGGCGTCTTCGTACCCGATGTAGCCGGGCGGCGCGCCGACCAGCCGCGCCGTGGTGTGGCGCTCCATGAACTCGGACATGTCGAGCTGGATCAGCGCGTCCTCCGTGCCGAACAGGAAAGATGCCAGCGCCTTGGTCAGCTCCGTCTTGCCCACGCCGGTGGGCCCAAGGAACATGAAGGAGCCGATGGGCCGCCGCGGGTCTTTGAGGCCGGCGCGAGCGCGGCGGATTGAACGGGCGATGGCGTTGATCGCTTCGCCCTGGCCGACGATGCGCTTTTGCAGCTCTGCCTCCATTTGCAGCAGCCGCTCTGTTTCCTCCGCCGCCAGCTGCATCAGCGGGACGCCGGTCATCATCGAGACAACCTCGGCGATGTCGTCCGGCGTTACCGCGATATTCTCCCCCTTGTCCCACACTGCCTGCAGGAGCTTGATCTCGTCTTCCAGCTGCCAGACCCGCTTCTGGGCGGCCCTGGCTTGCTCTGACCGGTTCTCTTGCATTGCCCGCTCCACGTCTTGCTGCAGCTCGCGCACCTGGCTGTGGAGCTCGCGGAGCTGGATCGCTTCCGGCGACTTGTACATTCGCACGCGGGAGGCGGCTTCGTCGATCAGGTCGATGGCTTTGTCGGGCAGGTAGCGGTCCGAGATGTAGCGTGCAGAGAGACGGGCAGCAGCGACCAGCGCTTCTTCCGTAATGTGCAGGTTGTGGTGGGCTTCGTACAAGGAGACGAGGCCGTGCAGGATCGCGATCGTTTCTTCGACTGACGGCTCTTCCACCATGATCGGCTGAAAGCGCCGTTCCAAGGCCGCGTCCGACTCGATGTGCCGGCGATATTCTTCCATCGTCGTCGCGCCAACACACTGGAGCTCGCCGCGGGCCAGGGATGGTTTGAGGATGTTGGCCGCGTCCACTGAGGAACCGGCCGCTCCGGCTCCTACCAGCATGTGCATCTCGTCGATAAAGAGGATCGAATTGCTTTCTTTCAGCTCCTCCAGGACCTTTTTCAAGCGCTCTTCGAACTGGCCGCGGTACATGGTCCCGGCCACCAGTGAGCCCACGTCGAGCTGAAAGACCTTTTTGTTGAGCAAGATCGACGGGGCATCGCCGGAGACGATCCGTTGCGCCAGTCCCTCGACGATGGCCGTTTTTCCCACCCCGGGTTCGCCAATCAGGGCGGGATTGTTCTTTGTCCGGCGCGCGAGAATCTGGATGACCCGTTCGATCTCGGTCTTGCGGCCGATAACGGGATCGAGTTTCCCTTCTCCGGCCAGCGCCGTTAGGTCGGTGGCCAGTTGCTCGACCATCGAGGTGCGGCGGGGGCGCGGGCGCGGCTTTGCCGTCTGCGGGTGTGGCCGGCTCCTGGTGACAGCCGGTGCTGTCGAGCGTGTTTTCAGCGAATGGGCGGCCGCGCTGCGCAAAAGATCCGTGTTGATCCCCAGGTAACGAAAGATGTCGGCTGCCATTCCGCCCCGCTCGCGCAGGAGGGCGATCAGGATGTGCTCGGTGTCGACCTGGCTGCTGCCCAGGCTGCGCGCCTCGTCGAGGGCCAGTTGGATGACCCGCTTGGTGCTTTCCGTCAGCTGCGGACGGCTTGCTCGTCCGCGCTCTTTTCCTGGGTGGAACTGGATGATGAACGCCTGTATCCGCTCCTCTCTCAATCCCATGCGCCGCAAGACCTGTGCTGCCCCGCTCTCTTTTTCCCGCATCAGCCCGAGCAGCAGGTGCTCGGTCCCGACCTCGAGATGGTTCATGCTCCGCGCTGCCTCTTCGGCGATGCGCAGGACGTTTTCAGCTTGTAGGGTAAATCGATCCCAATGCCTGTCCATCATATTTCCCCCCTACATGCTCGTTCAGTCCCCTGCGGTGCTTTCCTCGGCCTGGGGAGGGGCGGGCTCGCTGCTGTCCTGGGCCTGCCGCAGGCTGAGCGCCAGGCGGTGGCGATGTGGTTCCATGCCGACGATGCGCAGCGTACAGACCTGCCCGGGTTGTACGATTTGATCGGGATGATCGACTGGTCGTTCTGCAATTTCAGAGACGTGGATCAGGCCTTCGATGGCCTGTTCCTCCACGATGCAGGCAAAAGCGCCCCACTTGGTCAGGCGGGTGATGCAGCATTCGACCATCTGGCCCACTTTATAGCGCTCTTCCACCGTCGCCCAGGGGTCTTGTTCCATGCGCTTGAGGCTGAGGGCGACCCGCTGCCGGTCGAGATCGATGTTCAGTATCATTACCTCGACCACCTGGCCGACCGACAGCACTTCATTGGGGTGGTTCACCCGCTCCCAGGATATCTCGGAGAGATGGGCCAGGCCGTCGATCCCACCCACGTCGATAAAAGCGCCAAAGTTGGTCAAGTTGCTGACACGCCCGCTGCAAATCTCGCCTTCCTTCATGGTGGACAACAGGTTTTGCCGCTCTGCCTGCTTTTTCCCTGCTTCGGCAGCCTTTTCGGAGAGAATCAGGCGGTTGCGTTCCCGGTCCGCTTCGATGACTTGGACCCAGAGCTTTTGCCCCACCATTTCTTCCAGGACCTGGCGACAGGTCGGATCAGAAATACGCGGCACGCGGCGGTCGGGAGAGAGTTGGGAAGCAGGAATAAAGCCGCGCAGTTGGTCGAGCTGCACGATCAGCCCGCCGCGGTTGGCCGAGATGGGCACGATTTCGATGGCTTTTTCTTTTTCTAGCAGCGTCTGCGCCTGGTGCCAATCCATTTCCAGTTGTGCCCGCGTCATTGAGAGGACGATCTCGCCGCATGGACCATCCGCATCGATTACGCAGACCATGACCTCGTCGCCAGGTTGCAACCGGCCGACCAGGTCGGGGTCTAGCCTTTCCAGCTCTCGCCCGCTGATTACTCCTTCGCACTTGGCGCCGACATCGACGGCAACGAGCGTGGGAGTTGTCCGGATGATCTTGCCGCGTATCACCTGCCCGCGCGCCAAGTTGACACGGGGGAGATAATCTTCGAGCAGTTGAGCCAGACCGTCATCCCTTGCCGTATCTGGCCTGTGATGTAACTGATTGATCTCTCCCTTCATCGGATTTCCTCCTGGAGCAACTGCTTTTATTATATCGGTTTCCAGGCAAACGGCAAACCTCGCCGGATGGTTCGGGCGATTGCATTTGGCGTTCCAAGCCAATGTGCTCCTGCCGGATTCCCGCCTATGCGGGACAGGCTGACAGATCCGGCAGAGAACAAGCAGCACGAGAATAGGTTCTAAATGCGATAGCCCTGGCTGGATGGCAATTGCTCAGCTTGCCAATTGCGGCCGAAGCGTGTATCCTTATCGCCGATGAAAATCCAGTCTGTACTACCTTTGCTGTTCTTGCTGGCCCTTGTTGCCTGCACGCCGCTGCCGATTACGCCGGCCTGGATCACGCCGACCCTGGCCCCGCTCCCGACGCCATCGCCCACCCCGGATTTGCCGCCCCCTGTCTCGACGCCGGTCGACCGGCAGATTGTCGTCCTGCTCCCCGAACCCCCCGATTCTCTCAATCCCCTGTACAGCCGTTCCTGGTCTGCCCGGGCGACGCAAGGCCTGTTCCTTGCTGGGTTGTGGCATCAAGATCAGCGGCTCGATCTGCTGCCCGAACTGGCGGCAGAGATTCCCTCGCTGAACAATGGAGGAATTTCGGCTGATGGGAAAACAATGACCATCCGCCTACGCGCCGACCTCACCTGGTCCGATGGCTATCCCCTGACCGCCGACGACGTACTCTTTACCTACGAAATGGCGCTTGCGCCCGGAAACCACCTACCCAGCCGGTTCCCCTACGACGCGGCCGTGGAAACGGTCGTCGTCTTGGACCCGCAGACAGTGCAGGTCGTTTTTTCCACCCCCTTTGCTCCCTGGCCGACTGCGCTTTTCCCTTTCATCCTGCCGCGACACGTGTTGGAGCCCGTCTTTGCGCTCGATGGCACCCTGGATCGAGCCGTCTGGAACCGCATGCCTGCCGTTGGCAGCGGTCCCTTTTGCTATGCTGGACAGGAGGACGAAGAGCTGGTCCTGGACGCAAATCCCCTCTACTGGCGGGGCCGGCCGGGCATCGACCGAGTCCGCGTGCGGGCCGTGCCGGACCCGGTGCTGCGATGGGCCGCGGTGACCGAGGGCCAGGCCGACCTGGCACCTTTCCTCTGGCCCCAGGTTCCATTCCCGCTCTCCGCTCCCGATGGAGTGCAGCTCTTTTTTTCCCCTTCTGGTTACGTCGAGACATTATTGTTCAATCTCGACCCGCGCAGTGGGCATCCGGCCTTGCAGGATGCTCGTGTGCGCACGGCGATTGTGCAGGCGATAGACCGTGGTGTTTTATGCCGCAGCCTGCAGTCTGGGCGGGCAGAACCGGCCGCGTCCTTGTTGAGCGGAACAGTCTTGGAGAGTCCGGCCCAAGACGTTTCCTCTGCATCAGTGGACGCCGCTGCGCGCCAGTTGGACGATGCGGGTTGGCGGGATACGGATGGAGATGGGATACGGGACCGGGCGGGCACGCCGCTCGCGTTTCGCTTCGTGGTCCCTGCGGCCGGGCCGGAAAGAACCGCGGTGGTCGAAATGCTTGCCGCAGTGGGAATCGGCACCTGGCAACTGTCACCGGCATCGCCAGAACCCTGGAACGATCCCAATAGCTGGGACCTGGCCCAGTGGGCAGAGCAGCCGGCCGGATACCCCGACCCGGATGACCCGCGCTGGTTGTGCGTAGAGGCCCGGCCAGGGGGAAACAACCCGGCTGGCGTATGCGACGAGGAATTGGATCGCTTGCTTGCTGCCCAGGCCGCTACCGCCGATCCTGGCGAGCGCGCGGGCCTGTTGTTCCAGATTCAGCAGCTCGCCCGCGAAGAAGGGTGGTGGGTTCCCCTCTGTCGCTGGGAGGACCAGTGGGCCGTCGCTGAACAGCTCGTCGGGCCCAGCCCCTGGCGGGGGGCGCCGTTCTGGAATGTGTACCAGTGGGAGTTTGAGCGTGCAGAGTAGTGTGACATTCGGGGTTGTCCGTTAGCGATATTTATTGTAGCGGAGAAAGACCTCGCCGACGCTGCATCCGATGTGGACGCGGTGAATCACTTCGCCCAACAGCGGCGCCACCGACTTGATTGTCAGGTTTGGCAGCCGCTTTTCTTCAGGAATGGGAATGGAATTGGTGGTGATTACCTCTTTGATTGGCAACGCCTGCAGCCGTTCCACCGCTGGCGGCGACAGGACGGCGTGGGCAAAGCAGAGATAGATATCGCGCGCCCCGTTTTCGCGGACGAGGGTAGCCGCATTGGCTACCGACCCGCCCGTATCGACTTCGTCGTCCAGGATGATCACGTTGCACCCGGCGACGTCGCCCACCAGGGTCAGGGCCTCTGTATCCTTGGCGATCCGTCGCTTTTCCACCATGGCCAGGGGAAGTTCCAATTCCTCGGCAAAGTTGCGCGCTTTCTTGGCAAAGCCGAGGTCGGCGGCGACGACGACTGCGTTCTCCATCTGTTTCTCCCCCACGCAATCGGCCAGAAGCGGGAAAACGGTCAATACGTCTCCGGGGATGCTGAAAAATCCTTGGATCTGGTCGGCGTGCAGGTCGAGAGTCATGTAGCGATCTGCGCCAGCCACGGCGATCATGTCGGCGATCAAGCGGGCGGTGATGGGCACCCGCGGCTGGTCCTTTTTGTCTGAACGGGCATAGGCCAGGTAAGGCACGACGACTGTGATCCGGTCGGGCGAGGCCCGTCGCAGGGCGTCCACAAAGATCAGCAACTCCATGACGTTTTCATTGACCGGCGATGAAGTGCTCTGAATGAGAAAGACGTCTTGCCCGCGAATACTTTCTTCCAGGCGAACAAAGATGTTTTCGTTGGGAAAGCGCACGACCTCCGCCGGCGACAGGGACACGCCCAGATAATCGCTGATCTCTTTTGCCAGTTCCGGACAACCGGTGCCGCTGAACAGTTTAAGTCTTCCATGCTGCCCCATTTTCTTCTCCTACAGTTGGAACTCGTTGCGCAGGATGCCCATGACAAGCTGGTCGTGGTATACGCCCTCGCGGAAGACGGTATCTCGCAGCGTGCCCTCTTTCTGAAGGCCGCATTTTTCGTAGCAGCGGATTCCTCGCTGGTTGTCGGCGTCGACGTGCAAAAAGACGCGCTGCAGGTTCATCTCGTCAAAGGCCACCTTCAGCAAGGTCTGGATGGCGTCTGTGCCATAGCCCTGGCCCCAGTACTCTTGCTCACCGATGACGATGCCCAGTTCGGCGTGGCGATTCTTCCAGTCGATGTTGTGCAGGCCGATGTTGCCGATGTGCACCCCGTCGGACGTTTCGATTGCCAGCAGCACGTCGGCGCCGCTCGCCAGTCGCCCGGCGAGGCCCTCGAACCACTTTTCCTCCTGGGCCAGGGAGAAGGGTAGGTAGACCGACAGGTGGCGGCGGACCTCCGGATCGCCGAACCAACGGACGTAGCGGGGCAGGTCGTCCCGCTCGATGGGCCGCAGCCGCGTTTTTGTGCCAGCAATCATCCTTGCTTGCCTCCGTCGTTATTCGCCATCGTCGAGATGGCAGCGGTCATTCACCAGCCAAATCCGGGCTCCGCCGTCCGCTACGTCGACGATGCTGAGCGAGCCATTGGAAAAGGAAAAGGGCGCCCAGCGTCCCGTTTCGATCTCCAGCAGATGGCCAAAGTAAGCGGCCAGGACGCCGCCGTGGGTCACAACGGCGACCACGTCCTCTGGGTGTCGATCTACGATCTGGTCAAAAACCTCCGCCACCCGCTGCCAAAAAACGGCCGGCTGCTCGCCCCCTGGCGCCGCCACCATTTTCCATGCCTGCCACTTTTCCCGCAGGCCGGGGAAACTGCGGTCGATTTCTTCACCGCTCAGCCCGGCGATGTGGCCCAGGCCTCGTTCTTTCAGCCGTCCGTCGACTACCGGTTCCAGCGCCAGTGCCGCAGCGATGATCTCTGCCGTCTCGCGGGCTCGCTGCAGGGGGCTGGAGTAGAGGGCGGCTGGTTCTTCTCGCCGCATCCGCTCGGCCGCTGCCTGCGCCTGGGCGCGCCCCACGTCGTCCAGCGGCGAGTCCAACCAACCCTGGACGCGCTTCTCTGCGTTCATCACCGAGCGCCCGTGGCGCACTAACAAGAGGCGGGTCAACTCTTCTGTTTCTCTTCTATTTGGCGGCGATCAGTTCTCGCACCGCCGTGTAGACGTCGGCTTCCCGCGCCGCAATGCGCTCCACCCACGCTTCGATCCGCTTTTCTCCTGCCCGCTCTACCAGCTGGCAGACCAGCTCTTGCTCGAGCATGCGCAGCAGGTCGCTGCGCGCTCGTTCCCGCTCTCGCCGCGTCCACTGGTCGCTTTGCTGAAGGTAGCCGTAGTGGTCGGCGACGGCGTCGAGCACCTTGTCCACGCCCATGCCGGTCAGGGCGACTGTCTTGAGGATCGGCGGTTCCCAAAGCCGCTCCTCTTTGCGGTGGCTGCGCCCCAGCTCCAGGGTGATTTCCAGCGCGCGCGCTGTGTTGGCGGCCCCGGGCCGGTCCGCCTTGTTGACCACCAGGATGTCGGCGATTTCCATCAGCCCGGCTTTCATGGCCTGGACCTCGTCGCCGAGACCCGGGGCCTCGATGACGATGGTCGTGTGGGCGGTGCGGGCGACGTCGACTTCTGCCTGGCCCACTCCTACCGTCTCGACCAGGACGATCTCAAAGCCGGCGGCGTCCAGCACCTTGACCACGTCGCTGGTGGTCTTTGCCAGGCCGCCCAGGCTGCCTCTCGTGGCCATGCTGCGGATAAAGACGCCGGGGTCGCCCGCCAAATCGCGCATGCGCACCCGGTCGCCCAGCAGCGCTCCGCCGCTAAAGGGGCTGGTCGGATCGACGGCCACCACGCCGACCGTGCGCTTGCGGGCCCGCAGCGCCTTGGCCATCTCGTTGACCAGCGTCGACTTGCCGGTGCCCGGCGGCCCGGTCACGCCGACGACGTGGGCGCGGCCAGTGTGGGGGTAGAGGGCGGAAAGGACGGCGTGGGCCGCGTTTTGTCGGTTCTCTACGCGCGAGATCAGCCGGGCCAGTGCGCGCCGGTCCCCCCCCAGGACTTGGGCCACGAGTTCCACGCTAGCCCCCGGAGAGCCGGCCGCGGACTGTCGCGGCGATTTCCTGGGTGGAAGCGCCGGGCCCGAAAATGGCAGCGACTCCCAGCCCCTCCAGCTTTTTGACGTCCTCGTCAGGGATGATGCCGCCGACAAAGACCTGGACGTCGTCCAGGCCCGCTTCTCTCAGGCCCTCGATGATGCGGGGGACCAGGGTCATGTGGGCGCCGGAGAGGATGCTCAAGCCGATGGCATTGACGTCTTCCTGCAGCGCCGCCTCGACGATCATCTCGGGCGTCTGGCGCAGCCCGGTATAGATCACTTCCATCCCGGCGTCCCGCAGCGCCCGGGAAACGACCTTGACCCCCCGGTCGTGACCGTCGAGTCCTGGTTTGGCCATAAGGATACGAAATCGCTCGCTCACCGATTGTCACTCCTTTGGATGAATTGTGCCAAGGTATCTTTTCAAAAAACGGCGGGAGATTTGGGGGTTCGCGGGCGGCGAAGCCGCCCGCGAACCCCCAACCCCCAATTTATTGAGAAG
>JAFGEI010000107.1 GCA_016931695.1 Anaerolineae bacterium
CTGGCCCGGGTTTGTCCCTGGCCCCATGGATGTAACCTGCTGTTCTCGCATGGTCTTACCCTCGCGCCGATGCTAGTCGACCTTGGCTGCTTCCAGTCGACGATTGAGCCTAGGGCAATTGTACACGTCTGGCACGCTGCGGTCTATCGGTCAAGGGCTGATTCCGTTGTAGGCGATAGGCGCACTCGCCTGTCGGTGTTTGTCCTACATCACCTCGCACGAAACCCTGCGCGGGTGAGGCGTTAGCCGCGTCGGGTGCGAGCCGTTGTTTTGTGGCCAGACCCCGCATATGCAACAACGCCTGCTCTCAAAACAATGCCCCTCGCCCTACGGGGACTGGCGCAGTGCCAGCGGCAGGAAAAGTCTGTAGGGCAGGGCCTGGCAGGTCCAGAGGAGCTCCCAGTCCTCGACGACGGGGCTGCGGGCGGGATTGTCCGTCGCGAGGGTTGCCTGCACGTAGACGCGTTGAAGTGTGAACGAGAGGGCGGAGAGGTCGAAAACGGCCCGCGCTGCGGGCGATTGCAGGGCGTCAAAGCCGGCGATGGGCTGGCCGGCCTCGTCGAGGACGGCGTAGACGATACTCTGGCTGTTCAGCACCTGGTCCACAAGCAGGGCGTTCCAACGGACGATCTCATTCTGGCCGCAGCCGGTGGGGATCAGCGGCGAGGTATAGGTGCCCAGGTCGGCATAGTGCGGCAGGGCCGTGGCATAGCCGATCTGCAGCCCGGTCCAGGTCACGCCCCCGGTGTACCAAAGATGGTAGAGGTCACCGTCCAAGATGACCTCGGGGTCGGCGGCCCACTGGGGATCCCAGACCCCGCCGGCCGGATCAAAGACCGGGTTGGCGGGGCCGCGGGTCCAGTTCGTGCCGTCGCCGGAGGTCGCCCAGCCAATGCGGCCGTTGGAATCGGCGCCATAGTCGACGTCGTCCCAGCCGCCGTACCACAACTGAAAGGTCTGGCCGTCGTAGAGGACGCTGGGGGACTTGACGTGGTCGTCGTCCCAGCTGTCGGCCGGCCCCAGGTCAAACACCGGGTTGGCCGGGTCCTTGGTCCAGGCCAGGCCATCGGGGGAAGTGGCATGGCCGATACGCCAGTGCCCTACGGGCGACTGCCAGCCGCCGTACCACATGTGGTACTGGGTGCCATCAAACAGGACGGAGGCGTTGCCGACCAGGTTGTTGTCCCAAGCGTCGTCAGCGCCGTACGAGAGGACGGGGGTAGGGTGCCTGGTCCAGACGAGGCCATCGTTTGACCAGGCGTAGCCGATCTGGCGATAGGTGCCGTCGTAGCCGCTGTACCAGGTGGAATAGGTCTGGCCGTCGTAGAGGAGCGTGGCGAAAGAGACCTCGGTGTTGTCCCACGCGCCCGGGAGTCCCACCGTAAGGACGGGGTTGGCAGCGTGCTTGGTCCAGGTCAGTCCGTCAGTGGAGGTGGCCAGCCCTATTTGCCACTGGTCGGTGGCGTCCTGGCCCGAGTACCACATCATGTAGCTGCTGCCATCGTAGAGGACGGCGGCTTCGGCAGTGTGCTTCTCGTCCCATTCGCCGGAGCCTCCGCGGGGCACGGCCGGCTCCTGCACGCTCTGTCGCGTCCAGGTGTCAGGAGACGAGGCCAAGCGGACGCTGCCGCGGGGGTCGGTACCCAGGTCATAGGGCGTGTGGAGGGCATCCAGGTTGCGGACATCCACCTGGTTCAGGGTCCCGGATTGCCAGTCGTTGGTCGTCGTCTGGAGGAAGGATACTTGTGGCGTCTGGGCCAGGTCGGGGCCGGCCTGTCCCAGGGGGACGAGAGCCAGGGCCAGGACGAGCACGGTCAGGGCGAACGGTAGCGAGCGCTTCATCAGCAACCTCCTTTCTTCCGACTAAATAGCTCCACAAAAGTTCTCCGGAATAAGGCCTGAAGGCCTGGGCCACTTCAAGGGTGGAATTCTCACTTCGCCAGAGATTCGTTCCGAAGAACTTGTGTGGTTTCATTTAGTGGATCTCGCGTTGCTAAAGGATCGTCCGGTGTTCCAACGGCTGCCAAGATGCCGGGCGAGAGCCCCCGGATTCACACGAGATTCCTCGGAATTTTCGCGCCATGTTCAAATCGCAGGAAATCTTGTTGGGGCCAGGATCTCCCAGGTAAGGCAGGCGGCGCTCCATGATCGGCGCGAAAATCACTAAGCCGCCTAACGTAGCAACGGGCTGGCGTCTCTCCCAACACGCACTACCTGGCGGATAGCCTGGGCCAATTCGTCGGCCGCGTGGTCCTTTGTCAGATAGCCTGCGGCGCCGGCCTTGAGGACGTGCAGCGCATATTGGTCTTCCGCATACATGCCCAAGACCAGCACCGCCAGTTCGGGCCGCTCCGCCCGCAGTTCTTGGAGCACATCCAGCCCACTGCGGTCCGGCATCGAGATGTCGAGCACCACCACCTCCCACGTTTCAGCCCGGACCATGTCCAGGACCTCTTGCCCGGTGGTCGCCTCGCCGGCGACCACCAGTTCGGGCATGTCGCCCAGAATCTGTACCAACCCATGTCGCACAACCGCATGGTTCTCGGCGATGAGAACTCGAATCATAGCGCTACCTGCCCGTTGACGAGGTCAGCAGTTTCCCGATATCAAGACCCCCTGGGTCGCAGCGGCGCTAAAACCCGCTGCGACCTTTTGACTGGGGTCAGTCATTAATTGTTTTTCTGCACAAGCGGGAGATAGATACGACACTCGAACGTGGCTGTGATGGTTTTGTCCGCATCCATCGTCACCTGTGCGGGGTTGGCCGCGCCGCCCAGGTCGCCCGACCAGCCGCTAAAGTGCCAGCCCGCATCCGGGGTGGCGGTGAGTGTGACCACGATGCCCGCTGGGTAGATATAGTAGGGCAAGCCCCCGGAACCTGGTGGTTCCCGTGTCACGCTGCCGCGGCCTACGGTGTTGAGGGTCAAAGTCACCGGCGGCGCGACATTCACGCCTACGCTGCTGCTGTTGTTGCTGCTGTCACTATCCTGCGCCGAGGTGGTGATGACGGCGGTGTTGGTAAAGATGCCGGCCGGCAACGTAGCGCTCAGTTGCCCGGTGATGGTGATGACGCCGCCCTGGCCGGCGGCCAGAGTGGCAATGTCCCACACGTAGCGCGTGCCGTTCACCGGCGTGATGGCGACGCCGCTGCTGATGACGCTGGTGCCCGTCACGCTGATGGGAATGGTGTCGGTGATTGTTACGCCCGTGGTCTGAACATTACCCACGTTGAAAAAGGTGAGGGTGTAGGTGATCGGCTGTCCAGGGACCGCGTTGGCTGGGTCTACGCTCTTGACGATGCTCAGATCAGTAACTGGAGCAAAGGCGATGGGGGGAGAGCCATTGGTGTCCATCGTCACTGCGCCATGGAGCGCCAAGGCCCTACCGAACAGGCCTGCGCCGGTAACCAGGGTAATGCTTTGATCCGCGAGAATATTTCCAATGAACCGCGTGGTTGTACCGAGCGTCGCGGAGCTGCCAACTTGCCAGAACACGTTGAGCGCTTGACCACCATTGATCACGCGAACAGACGAGCCGGATGCGGTCGTGAGCGTGCTCCCGGTCTGGAAAACCCAGACTGCATTGGGGTCGCCCAGGGCATCCAGAACGAGGTCGCCCGTCAACTGCGCTGACGTATTGAAACAATAGACGCCCGGCGAGAGTGTCATTCCGCCCAAATCCTGATCCGTCAAATTGACATCGCAGGGCTGGATGGCTAGCGCATTGTAGGCACTGGTGGCATCAATCTGCGCCTGCAGCGCGACTGCATCACCGGCGTGAATCGCGCCTTGTCTGACCTCGCCGGGAGGAAAGCCCACGACTTCGGTGCCTGGGCTGACCCCCACATTCCCATAATAGACGCCTGAGCCGGTATTGGTGAACGTCGAGCCGGCCAGGCCCACAAAGCTTGCCGCCGTACCCAAGGGGGGGGGCACTGCGCTGGGGTTGGCCGTGACATGGGGCGAGGAGCCGCCCGCTGTGACAAGCAGCATGGCCGAGACGAGTAAAAGCGCCAGAACCTTGAGTTTCATGATATTCCTCCTGAATCTTTCGGACAATCTGTCCCCCTGGCGCACGCCGGGCAACCGCCGCGCCATTGCGCCGCCTCGACGTTGACCACCCAAGTCCGTGGTGGTGACCCCGGTGGTCAGATCTGCCATAGCCAGGGCGTTCTATAATCCTGACTGGGTTCAACGAGCGCCCGGCATCGAGCGGCTTGCTGCCTGCTCAACCCCGACAAAGGATCGCTCTAGTTGCGAGTGATGGTGTGTGTCGTACGCTCGTTTCCGGGGTCGCCCGGCATCTCCTCACGCACCGAGCGCGTGACCGAGCGCGCGCTGGGACGATCCACGACGATTCGGACCACGGTGACGACACCCCAGAAGAACAGCGCATAGATCCCCATGGCAATGAGCGTCGTCCATTCGAGGACCATCTTCTCGAACGTGGGCGTCCCGACCAATAGCGCGAACGGTGCAACGAATGGGCTCGTAATTCCATAGATGAACGCGGCAAAGCCGCTGTCCGGATTGGCCGCAATCAACTTGAGCACGAAGCGGAGCCCCAGCAAAACCTCCAGCAAGACCAAAATGGCCCAAACGATCTGGTTGATCATGACGGAACGAAGCCGCCGCTCCGCCGCAACGTCGCGCGTAACCTGCTCGGTCGCCGTGTAACCGGGCTGTTGCGTGACCACCGTTTCTTCGCGGCGGTCCACAGACACTTCACTGGTTCGTTGCGTATCGGACATGGTACCTCCTTATGCTAATGAGCAGAAAAACCCCATTACGGGCCTTGTTTGCGCCGCAGCGCGAACCCGAACAGTACCAGGCCCAAGCCCAGGAAGCCCAGGCCGGCAGCTAGCAGCTGGCGAGAGCCCAGGGCCGGCCCAACCCCGGTGTCGGGGAGGACCGGCGGGGAGGGGGTCGTTGGAGCCGCGATGGGTGTGTCCGTCGGCGCCGCGAGCGGCGTGTCGGTCGGAGCCGTGATGGGCGTTTCCGTCGGCGGACCTTCGGTCGGCTGGGGCCGCGGCGTGTTGGTCGGCGGCGCGACCGGCGTGTTGGTCGGCGGCGCGACCGGCGTGTTGGTCGGCGGCGCGACCGGCGTATTGGTCGCCGTCACGACCGCCGTCGGAGTCACCGTTGGGGTGGCCGTCGCCGTCACGACCGCCGTCGGAGTCACCGTTGGGGTGGCCGTC
>JAFGEI010000108.1 GCA_016931695.1 Anaerolineae bacterium
CCAGCCCGTGGATCCAGGGCCCCGCCGTCGGTCCACCCCCACGCGCGTGGGGAAAACTGGGATCGCCAGGCTCCAGCCTGGCCCTCCTCCGATCCACCCCCACGCGCGTGGGGAAAATGCCTCCCCGACACAGTATCCTCTACTCGGATCGTGACTGGTGAAACCGGGGTGTGCCGGGCCATCTCTTGTGTGGTCAGGCCTCGCGGGTTGCGGTACAAGAGGTGCGTGATTTTCCCCAGCCGCGCTGCCTTGCTGATCGCCGTGTCCTCCATACTAGTCCTCCCCCTCTACCTTCCTCATTATACCACAGGGCGACGACAGATGTCGTCGTTTCGGGGCCGGCCTGGGCCGTTGGGTGGAGTCGATCGTCGGGTCGATGGCAAGTCGAACACAACGCCTTGGCTCTTTTTCGACTATTACTACGATTATAGCACGATCCTGCATCGGCGGCAAAAAGGCGTTCCACCCCAACCTGCCCTTTTCACCTTTTCACCTTCCAGGAAGCTCCAAGCTTCCTGGAAGGTGAAAGCGCGTCTCGCGCACCCGGTACGCCACCCTTGGGTCTGCCCGAGACCGGGTTTCTTGACAGAAAAGAACAACCGTGCTATTCTCCAACCAAACTGAAAAAGGAGTATCCATACCCCCATGGCCAACAGGCGTTTCACCCTCGACCAATACGCCGCCGCCCTTCGCCAGGCCGGCGGCAGCCGGGCTGCCGCCGCCGCCATCCTGGGCTGCTCCGTCAGCGCTATCCACTGCATCGTCCTCTCCCATCCCGAGCTCAAGGCCTTGTGCTCCCCGCGCACGCCGGCCGGCCCTCCCCGCCGCTACAGCCCCGAACAGGTCGCCGGCGCCCTCCGCCAGGCCGGCGGCAACCAGAGCCAGGCTGCCAGGCTGCTCGGCTGCTGGAAGCAGACCGTCGAGGCCTACGTCAAGCGCTATCCCGAGGTCAGGGCCGCCCTCGACGCCTGTCGCCCCCGCCTCAAGAGCCCGGAACAGATCGTCGACGCCCTGCGCCAGGCCGGCGGTCACCGCGGCCAGGCCGCCCAGATCCTGGGCATCACCCGCGGCAACCTCTACACCTACATCAAGCGCTACCCGGCCGCTCAGGAGGTCTGCGCCGTTCTCGACCAGGCCCGCCGCAAAGGGCCGCCCCCGCTCGTCGGCAGGACCTACGCCCGGCGCTATACCCCCGAAATGGTGATCGAGGCGCTGCGCCTGGCCGCCGGCAGCAAGGCCGGGGCCGCCAGGAAACTGGGCTGCACCCGGGCCACCGTCGACGCCTACATCAAGCGCTATCCCCAGGTGCGCGAGCAGTGGATCGAGAACCGCGAGACGCTGGTGGACGCCGCCGAGAGCAGGCTCATCGAAGCCATCGATCGCGGCGAGTGGCGGGCGATACGCTTCATCCTGTTGACCCTGGGCAAGGACCGTGGCTATACCATGCGCCCCACGCCCACCCCGGCGCAATCCGCCGGTGATGCGCTCCGGCGCCGCCATGACTATTATTTGGAAGAGGCGCGCCGCATATGCGGCGACGAAGAGGAGCAGGACGGCTAGAGCGCCCCACGCCTTGGGGGTTTCGCGACGCCCGCGAGGTCTGACCCTTCTTGCGCAAAACCCCCACCTGGAGTACAATGCCCCCATGCATGTCCAGGTAAAGCTCTTTTCGCAGTTGCGCAACCTTCTGCCGCCCGCCGCGCGCGGCCAGATCTCCGTCGAGCTGTCGGACGGCGCTACCGTCGCCTACCTGCTCGCCTACCTGGGCATCGCCGACCAGGTCAAGCTGGTCACCGTCAACAACCAGCCAGAGCCCGCCCGCGACCGCGCCCTGCACGACCGCGACGTGGTGCGCATCTTTCCCGCGGTCGTCGGCGGCTGAGGGAGGATAACCCGCATGAAAATCGTCGTCGCCGGCGGCGCCGGCATGATGGGCTGCATCGCCGTCCAGGACCTGGCCCGCGGCGAGGCGGTGACCGAGCTGGTCATCGCCGACCGCAACCTCGAGGCCGCGCGCCAGGTAGCCGGCTATATCGCCAGTGACAAGATCTCCCTGGCCGACATCGACGTCCGCGACCACGAGGCGCTGGTCCAGGCGCTGCGCGGCGCCGACTGCTGCCTCAACGCCGCCGCCTACTATTTCAACCTCGACGTCATGGGCGCCTGCCTGGAGGCCGGCGTCCACTATGCCGACCTGGGCGGCCTGTTCCACACCACCCGGAAACAGTGGCTGCTGGACGACCAGTTCCAGGCCATCGGCCGCAGCGCCGTGCTGGGGGTCGGCAGCGCGCCGGGCATTCCCAATGTCCAGGCCCGCTACGCCGCCGACCTGCTCGACACCGTCGACACGGTCCGCATCTACGACGGCATCAGGCCGCCGCCGCCCGGCGCCGTCGCTTTTACCTACGCCATGTCCACCATCCTCGACGAGCTGACCCTGCCGCCGGTGGTCTACCGCGGCGGCGATTTCGAGGCGTGCCAGCCGCTCGGCGAGCCGGAGGACTATTGTTTCAGCCCGCCGCTCGGCCTGCTGCCCGTCCACCTCTCCCTCCACTCCGAGGTCGCCACCCTGCCGCTCACCCTCAAGAGCAAGGGGGTGCGTGAGGTGGTCTTCAAGATCAACTACTGGGGCATGGCGCCCGACGCGGTGGCCAGCATCAAGGCCCTGGTCGACCTTGGCTTTGCCAGCCGTGCGCCGGTCCTGGCCGGCGAGACGACCGTGGCGCCCCGCGACCTCCTGATCGCGCTCCTGGGCGCCCACGTGCTGCCCATCCTTTCCTTCCTGGAGCCGCCCAAGAGCCAGCCGCCCGACTGGGCCAAGGAGATCGTCACCGAGGTCCGTGGCGCGCGCTATGGCCGGCCGGTCACTTACCGCCTGGCGACCGCCACGGTCAAAGGCCCCCTGCCCACCGGCGCCGCCGCGTCGATCGTCGCCCAATGGCTGGCCGAGGGCCGCATCCCGCCCGGCGTCCATCCGCCCGAGACCGCGCTCGACCCGCTGCCCTTTTTCCAAGAGCTCGAAAAGCGGGGCATACCCACCCAGGTGTCGGTGACGCAGCCGCTGTAGTCAATGCAAACAACAGCCGGCCAGGTTAAGCCTGGCCGGCTCTGTTCTTGGCTGGCGGCTCTGCGCGCCCTACTCTTCGAACGGCTCGCCGCAGTGGGGGCAAACGCTGGCCTCCGCGCTCACCTCGGCGCCGCAGGCCGGGCAGTACAGGGCCAGCTCCGCGCCGCAGTGCGGGCAGGCGCTGTCGTCCTCGCCGACCGCCTTGCCGCATTCCGGGCAGATCGCCTGGCCGCAGCGAGGGCGCCGCCCCGTGGTCAGGTCCAGCTCTGCGCCGCACCTGGGGCAGCTCTCGCCCAGGTCCAGGCCGCACTCGGGGCAGCGCTCCATGTACGGCTCCAGCTCGGCCCGGCAGCGCGGGCAAAACAGTTGCAGCTCGGCGCCGCAGTGAGGGCACTGGACGTCGTTCTCGCCCACCGCTGCGCCGCACGCCGGGCACAGCGCCTGCTCGCACGCCGGGCATTGGCCCAGCCCCAGCCCCACCTCCGCTCCGCACGACGGGCAGGGGCGGGCGGCGTGCAGCCCGCAGTTGGGGCACACGATCTCGTCGCCGTACAGCAGCAAAAAGCAGCCGGGGCACACCCGCTGGCCGCACTTGGGGCAGGCGCCCAGCTCGCTGCCGAACTTGCAGCCGCACGTCGGGCACCGCAGCAGGACGATCGGCGGTTGCGCCGCAAAGATCGTCGCCGACTGGCGCCGCTCCAGTTCCAGGATCTGGCCGCACTCGGGGCAGGTCGCCGGCGCTTTTAGAATGCGGGCGCCGCAGCTTGGGCACCGCCGCACAAACAGGACGTTGCACTCGGGGCACATCCTGGCCCCCACGGTGACCGGAAAGCCGCAGCCCGGGCAGGCAAAGGTCAGCGCCAATCCGCAGGCCGGGCACTCGTCGCTCTCCTCGTCGTCCAGGGGCTGGCCGCAGCC
>JAFGEI010000109.1 GCA_016931695.1 Anaerolineae bacterium
TCGAAATCCTCTTCCGGTGGCGCATGGCGGTCGAAAATCGTCTTGGTGACAACCGGACGGTCGGTCCGGAAACGCAGCGCCACTACCGTGCCGGGCCATGATGGTGCAGACTGAGCTACAGCCTGATCTTTGTGCACCCACAAGCTGCCATCCGCCGAGTGAATGCAGGCGTCGCCCTGGTTGGCCTTGATGAACTCGAGGGTGAAAAAGAGCCCTTCGCCGGTATTATACTCGGGGCGGCCGGTGATGCGAGGTTGCACAGCCAGTTGAATGGCTTCGGCGGCTGTGCTGAACCGTCCTGCCAGGCTGGGATTCCCTGCCAGGCTGGCCGGGATGCCTCGCCCGCCATCGACAACCGCCAGTTCCACCTTGTGGAGCTGCGGATAGGCCTGGGCGCAGATAACAGCGTGGATGGGTGACTGGGCGTGGTGAAAGACATTGTTGACCACTTCCAGAAATGAGTACTGTACCGCTTCATAGACCGGGCCGATCCCTTCCAGGTTACGGCCAAGGATTTCCAGCACCTCGCCCACGACGGTCTCACTGTCGGACTCGGAGCTGATCTGCACCACTTCGCGGAAACGGCCGCTGGAGTCATGACGCCGCCAGGGATAGGCGGTTTCAAAGTCAACCAGGTCGTAGAAATCGATACGGGCCAGGTAGGCGGATACCGCGTCCGAGATCGGTGGCGTAATGCGCACGGCGAACCCGCGCTGCCGCAGCAACAAGATTGCGGCCGTCAACAGTGTAAGCGCCGAAGGCCAGATGAACGTGACGCCAGCAAGATTCAAATGCACCGGCCCACAAGCAACTCCTGGGATCCAGAGAGGCTGAAAAGGCAGCGAGATCGAGGCCAGGCTTTCCAGGTCAAGATCGCCTTCCAAGACAATGTCCCGCTCTTCCATCTCTAGCCTCTTTCCATGCCCTCAACCCTGGCTCTTTGGAAGACCATGAATCCACACCTCGGTTCGTTCTCGCTCATCCGCTCCCCATTCCGCCTCGACCTGGACAGCGCGCACGTGGTGCAGGTTGTCGTCCGGGTAGAGCAAGCCGGTAAAGGCATCGACGACGAGCTTGGGCATGTTCTCCACGTCTGGCACCTGGCCCGGCTTGTCGCGGCTCCTGGTCACGACACAGCGCAGGCTGAAAACGAACCACTCGTAGCGTTCCGCATCTTCAGGGCCAAGGCCTGAAGCGCGGCGCACCTGCTCTTTGAATTCGACATCTTCGTGGCTGCCCCAGGTTCGTATGCGGGGCACAGAGAAATGCGCCACTTCCGTCAAGCCTCGCGGCAGCTCGAGTACTGTGCTACCCATTTTCAACCGCCACGCTTCCAAGGAGTCGATCGAGGTTTGCGACAAAGGCTTTCACATCCTCGACCGTCATCTTTTGCCACCCTGCCCGTCCCAGCAGTGACGCAGCCTCTTCCTCTGCCACAGAATAGAATTGAGCGAATGCTTCAGGCCACACGTAGACTCGCAGCAGGCCATCGCTCTTGGGGCGAACCGTAGCGGTAAAGAGCATCCGCGCGCGATTCTCAGACGGCGTGACCATCAAGCTCCACTTGTAGGGACGCGGATACAGGTTATGGCGCCTCGCCGCTTCCAGCAGGAGGTCGAACGATTCGCCAAACCCGGCTCGCTTCGCCTTGGCACGCAAGTCCTCCAGTTCGGGGCGCGGGCTCTCAACTGCCGCTCCCTTGGCTTCGACATCGGTCAACTCGCGAACCAGAATTCGTTGTCCCTCAGCGGTCTCGAACACCTCGTACGAGACCAGGACAACAGGGACGCCGTGGGCTCGCGAGAGATAGTCGATCATGCGCTCCAGGCCGGGCGCGCGGCCCGTTCCCACCACGTACATCACCACGTCCCGCAGTTCGCCCGGATCGTCAGCCTGTCCGCCGTACTCTTCGAAAAGCGCGTCCAGCGAACTGCCGCGCCGCTGAAGATAGTCGGCGACCTTGGCATAGAGCGCCTCTCTCTCCATCGCCGCGATGCACGAGGCATAGTCGAGAGCCTGGGCGATCGTCTCGCGGCGGATCTGCCCGCTCTTGATCTCGATCACCGCCCAGCGTCCCTGTGGATCAAGACCCAGTAGATCCAAGCGCCCGCCTTCCACGGCGACCTGGCGGCCCACAATAACCAACCCCTGCTGCAGCAGGCTGGGATCGCGCTCTATCCAGTCTTCCAGGTACGCTTCGAGCTCGACCCCGCTGGGGCGCAGCTTGGCCGGCCCGTCAGTCCGAACCTGCCAGAGTCCGATTTGCCTCATGCCTTCTCACCCCTCTTGCGAAACAACCTTGGCGTCAACGCCTGCTCGGTCTCGTCGCGCAAGTCGCGGGCAAACTGTACGAGGCGATCCGCGTCCGGCTCAAGGTACATCGCCGGACCCTCATGAGCGATGTCTTCTTCTGGATTGAGCGCCCCCGAGTCGACCAAGACCAGCAGTTCATAAGAAGGGAGTGCATCCTTGAATTGCGGGATATCCGGAAGGTCTCGGCGGACGACCCGCATCTCCAGCTCAGGGCTTTCTACGCCGACGCCGACCTCTTTGCGTTCCCCCATCTTGCCCTCGACCAGCATCTCGACCCCGGTGGCCCAGCCATCGACCGACATCCGGTGCAGCAAGACATCGTGGCTAAAGATTTCCTCGTCGCCGACGACAAAGGTCACCTGGGCCCGCACGACCCCCATTGCCGCGTTCATCCTCAGGGATCCGCGACCGGCAAACATGCCCCGCACTTTTTCCAGAATCTCGATGCGGACAGCCAGCTTGCCGCTGCCTGTGTTGCCACCGGTAATCTCGGCCATAGAAGTGTGTTCTCCTCTTCCCGTACTGCGCCTCGTCCTTGCGCTGCACCGATAGGAACACTGAGCCACTGAACCCACTGACCGCACTGACTTCAGTGCTTTCATTCCATCAGTGGCTTCAGTGATTCAAACGCCTCCAACACCATCCGCTTCGTGCGATACTCCCCGTACTGCGCCTCGTCCTTGCGCCGCACGATCGGGAACGTGTCCAGGGTGTACTCCAACTCCTCCCGCTCCAGGCCGTAGAGATGGGCATAGAGCCCATCCAGCTCCGCGCGCAGCAGCGCGCGGCGACCCTCGTCCCAGACGAACGGCGGCGGATGCGCCCCCGCCGCCCACTCCGGCGGCGCGGACGTGTGCAGCGGCGACCCGGCGAACCAGCGCGCCCACGTTGCCTCGCCCACCTCCGCCAGCACGTCCGCGGCGAAGGGCTGTAAATCCCAGGCGGTGTAGCTCAGCTCCACCACGCGCGGGACGATGAAATCGAGCAGGGCAGGGGTGTAACGGGAGGGGGGGAGGATGGGGAGTTGTTGAAGCACCCAGAAATTGAAGTTGAGGCCGCCTAGTTTTTGGCGGGAAATGTAATCGCACACAAACGAGTTTAGGCCTGCCAAGAAAGCTATCCGCCTTTGATGAACGATGTCGGCTGGAAAGAAAACGAGGTGGATCGAATCGTTTGCTGCCACTGGTGGTAAGATTGTTGCCAGTAATGTCCGTTCATTTGTTGGGCTGGTTACTTTCTTGAAGGCCACAAAGTAACCAAATTGCACTGGAATGGCGGCCTCTATCTCAGCCAAGCGCACCCAAAATCGTGGCATAGGAGAGTAAAGCGGGTCTTGTCTTTGCTCCAATGTGCTCTCATCAGAACCGGCAGCGCGCTTGATGTTCTTCGTCTCAATAGTAACCTGAGCTGCCCGATGGTCGTACTGCATAAACATCTTGCCTTCATATAGCGGCAGATGAGATACTTCGTCTCCCTCAAAGCGATTGCCAAACCCAACTTCGAGTCCTTGGGCCGTCAGTTCGCTGAGAGAACAGAATAGGCTGCTGGCTCCTCCTGAATGAAACATGGCACCTAGGCTAATGCCCCACGGATTCTCCCCCGTCGCCTCGTTCACCAGCACCGGCGCGGCGCGGTAGAGTTTCTTGGTCAGTTCGGCATCCCGCCGCGTGCGAAAGACCGGCACAGTGCCCGTGTTGGGATTCATCAGCGCGATCTCTGCCGCGCTCAGCCCAAAGCGCCGCTCCGCCTCCGCCAGGTCGTCGGTGCTGTGCAGGAAAAAGGCATACTCGGCCGCTCCCGCCGCGCCGCCAGCCAGGGTGAGCAGGCTGAATTTGAAGCTGCGATGCACCTCGGGGAAAAGTCCCTGCCGGTTCTCGAAATCGTACAGGCTGACCAGTTCGCGCCCCTCGACGATGGCGCGGAAATAGTCCTGGTTGTAGAAATCTGTGGCGATGCCGCTGGGCACGATGATGCCCACCCGCCCCTGCGCCCCGGCGATCTGCCGCGCCAGCCCGGCAAAGACCTGGTAGGTGTTGATATCGCCTACCGCTGAGAGCGGGTAGCGCCCGCTCTGCCGCAGAAAGTGGCTGCTGGCCTCGCTCTCGCGCAGCGCGTCCAGGTAGGCCGTGTGCAGCGCCGGGTTCGCGCGCGGCAATCTCTCGATCAACTTGCGCCGCTCCGCCGCCGTCCGCGCGTTGGCGATCGCCGCGTCCTTGTCGGCAAAGTACTCTTTCTCTTGCAGCTTGATCCGCTCCCACGGCGGGTTGCCCAAAATAACATCAAACCCGCTCATAGTGCGCGCTTTAGCGCGCTCTTCCGGCGCTAAAGCGCCGACTACGAGCCGTTCCTCAAACACCTCCGGAAACTCCAAGTGCCAGTGGAAAAAGTGGTACCGCTCCGCCAGCGCCGCGATCTGCGCCAGCGCCTCTTCCGGCAGTGCCGCCGGCCCCTCGGCTTGCAAGCGCTTGAACTCGCCAAAGGTCGGCGCCCAATCGGGCATAGCATGCTGTGCCCATACATCCGTCAAGGGCCAGAAAAAGGCTGCCGTCCAGCAGTCGGCCTCCAGTTTCTTGCGGCGGAAGGCGTCCCCGGCCAGGTACTCTGCGTAGCGCTCCCGCGCTGCCTTGGGCTGCTCCTCCGCCAGCGCGCTGACGGTGTGGTAGAACTCGGCCACCGTGCCATCCGGCTCGTGGACGCGCACGCGAAAGAGCGCCGGCTGGTAGCCCCCGCCGCGCTCGAAGTCCCCCTGCTCCTTGCGGCTCTGCGCGCGGACGCGGCTAGCTGCCGCCCGGTCGTTTCCCGTGATAGCGGGGTCAAAGGCCTCGGCAGGGATGCCCTGCGCCAGCAGCTCCGGCGTCGCCCCGATCAGCGAGTTGCCGCATCGGATGTGGTGGTCGAGAAAGCTGAGCGGCCGGTCGGCGACGCTGGCGTTGATCCACAGGCTGACCTTGCACAGCTCGACCGCCATCGGGTTCAGGTCGACGGCATAGACACAGTGCGCCAGCACATCGCGCTTGGCCGCCTGGACTGCCGCCTCGGTGGGGTAGTCGTCGCCGGAGCGGATGCGCGCCAGCTCCGCGCCCAGCACATTGTTCGCCTTGACCAGGAAATGGCCCGACCCCGCCGCCGGGTCGCAGACCTTGAGCGCGAGGATGGCCGCCTCGCCGGCGGCGCGCTGCGCTTCGCTCAGACCTGACAGGTCTACCAGACCTGTCAGGTCTCCCTCCGGCTTGACCGGCAGCCCGGCCGCTTCCAGCCGCTGGCGCGCCACCGGCAGCAGCGCGCTCTTGATCAGCTCGTTGACCAGCGACGGGTGGGTGTAGTAGGAGCCGGTCGTCTTGCGCTCCGAGCCGCGCGGGTCGAGGAAAAAGGCGTTGGCGGGCACCTCGCGCCCTTCCACCTGCTCCGCCGCCGTGCTGACGCGCGGGGTATAGTCGAGCAGGCTCTCATAGATCGAGCCCAGCTCCTCCACCCCCAGGTCGGCGTACGAGATGCGCTGCAAGACCCCCTCGCGCTCGATCAGCGTCAGCGCGCGGATCGCTTGCAGCAGGTCGCTGTTGCGCAGCGCCGGTAGGGGCGACGCATGCCGGGGAGCATGCTGTGCCCCTACTACCGGGCGATCCTCGAACAGCATCCCGTCGTAGCCAAAGACGCCCAATTCGGGCACGCCCTCGCGCACCATGCGAAAAGTTGCCTGGAGCCCGTACCACAGGTCGGTGAAATCGTCCTCACGGGGGATGTCGCCCTCGGCGCGGGCGCGCAGGCGGGCGATGGAATAGGCCTCGGCGTAGAGCGAGTCGCGGCCGGGCATCATGCCGCGCTGCTCGGCAAAGAGCAAAAAGAGCACGCGGTAGATGACGTGCAGAATCTCGCCGTAGAACAGGCGGCAGAGCGATTCGTCCGCTTGCAGCCGTGCCCGCAGCGATGCTCCCTCGCTCGCCGCCAGGAAGCCGTTGCCCAGCGTCTCGATCGCCTGGCGCACCTGCCCGCGCAAGCCCTCACCCACCTTGACCCCGGTGGCGAGCGAGTCCTTGTAGAATTGCTCGAGGGGTGGCAAGGTGCCCGGCACTTCCGAAGTGCCGGGCACCTCCGCCGACGCAACAAAGCGGCTGGCGTGGGCCAGGCGGTAGAGGGCGCGCCAGTCGCCGTAATTGCGCGTCTCGAACATCGACTCCAGGTCGAACTCGACGTAGCCCTTGGTGAACGTGTGATGATAATCGCGCAGCAGGCGCAGGAGGAGACCGTTGCTCAGAATGGCCCACTGATCACCGGGACTGACGTTGAGGAAGGATTGAAGCATGTCGTGGGGCGACTTGGCCTTGACCCCACCGGCCGCTGCCGCTCGCTCGTCGAGCCCCTGGGACGGGATGACCGTGTGCAGCACCGGGGCGCCTTCGCCTTCCCACCCCCGGTGTGACAGGGGAAAGCGCAGCTTGCCGGCCTCGTCGACTACCGTGTCGCCGCGCAGGTAGACCGGGTGAAAGTCGAGCAGCTCGAACAAGGGCAGCAGCCAGCGGGCGCGCACCTGCGAGACGTCGAACATGGGCAGTTCGTCGCGCACCGCGTCCCAACGCTCCAGGAGCAGCTCCCACGCTGCGGCGATCTCGCCCTCGAGCGCGGCGGGGTTCTTGGGCGCTTCGGCCCAGGGCAGGGCAAAGGACTCGGGCTCGCAGCCGCGCTGGCGCGCGCCCGGCTCGCGGACCGCCTCGACGAACGCCGCCGAGAGCAAGCCACCGGAGGTGGTGATGTGGGTTGCTGTGGTCATTGCCCTGCCCCCTAGATCAATCCCAGGCCGCGCAGGTGTCGCCGCACCGCCCGCAGAACCTCGTCCAAATGGGGCAGGTCCGGCACCTGCACCGCCAGGCGGGAGGCCCACAATCTCGCCAGCACGTCGGACTTGGCGGTCAGGGCCTGGTCGAGCCGGCCTGGGTCTTGGCCCTTGTGCTGGCACTTGGCAGCAAGGTCAGCTGCCAGGAACTCGGGCTTGACGTCGCCTCGCTCGAGCAGCCAATAGACGTCGTACAAATCGCGCGGCTCGGTACGCCCGATCAAGGCGCACAGCTTTTCGGTCAGAATCTCCTCCAGCGAGTAGGCCAGCAGTGTGGCATTCGCCGGATAGTCGCTGTAGGGAGCAGCAAGCGGGCGTTCGACGGGCGGGTGCAGCAGCAGCTCCCCCCGCGTCACGTCCACCTTCAAGGTCCGTGAACCGAGGCGAGCCCTCAACGGCCCGACATAGTCCACGAGCAGCGTCGTGCTGCCAAAAACGTTCTGCTCCGCACTCCGCAGCGCGCAGGTCAGGTTCGCTTGCCGGCCGAGCCAGGGGAACAGCGCTTCGAAGGCTCTGGCGACGTCGTCGTGGGACAGATCGCCACAGAGGGTGAAATCGAGGTCTTCGGAGAAGCGATAGTCGGCATAGTAGCATCTCTTGAGCGCCGTGCCGCCCTTGAAAATCAGCGCGCTGCGCAGGTCGCTCGCGGCGATGGCAGCCAGCAACCAACTCAGCACATAGTCCTTTTCGATCGCCCGGTCACCCACGCCCAGGCGGTGGGCCAGCTTGGAGATTTCGGCGCTAGAGATCATCGAGTCACGTCCATACGATGGCTTTCAGTTCTTCGGGATCGAGGTTAACGCGCAGTCGCCAGCGGGCGCGATACGGCCCCTCGTCGGGCAGCGTCGGATCGAGAAGCGCATATCTGGAGTTGACGAGCGCCTGCAGGGCGGCAATCGTCGCCGGACGGCCGAGGGCGTAGGTCTCCAACAGAAAGCCAATGCGCTTGCTCGCCGCTTTGTGATCCAGGCGTTGCGCGTAGGCGACCAGGCGGCTTTCGTCCAGATCGCCCTTGCGCAACCAGAGCCCCTTGGCCAGCTCTCCCAGCCCACCGCACAGGTGAGGGCGAGCGGCGCAGTCCAGAAGCGTCTTTTCCAGGTCGCTGACCTGCACCTGTTCCTGGTCGGTCGCCCAGATCGGCTCCCAACCCCAGAAGGCGCGCGGGTTGGCATAGACAAAGCGGTACTCCACGCCAGCGATCGTCCGGCTTGCGCGCTGCCGGGGTACCGTCACATAGACCGTATTGACCGGCTGGGTGGTCATCTGGTGCAATTCCATGGCGCTGTAGTGAGAGACATAGTAAGGAAGTGGATCCAGCACCTCGCGGGCAATCACGTAGCGGTCGGCCAGGGGGAGGCTCTCCAACCCGGCCTCTAGCGGCACGACCAGGTATTTGCCCGGCGCCAACCGCACCAGCCATCCCTTGCGCGCCATCTGGCTGAGAAGGATGGCGGTAGCCCGATAAGATGTTTCCGTAACCGCCTGGGCATCGGCGATGGAAAAGACCTTCTTCCCTTTGGCGCTGAGGCGAAGCAAGACCTCGGCGCTTGCCGGGCCCAGGGTCTTGTTCATCTTCCCAGAATAATTACCTTGCGTATCGCCCATTATAGCCCTCAAAATAACTATACCATACAAAAGGTAATCACGCTAGGATGGATAATAGACCGTCACCGCCAGCAGGTCAAAGCTGCCCCCGGCCAGGTCGTCGATCCCGGCCAGCCACTCGGCTGGCTGCCCCGTTTGCTGCGCTGCCATCTGCTCGCGCATGTGCCGCCGTTCGGCCACAAGCTCCTCTCGCCGCGCCTTGACCGCGCTGTCCAACAATCGCTCCAGCCCTTCGATCCCCAGTGCATCGGCGAGCACTTCCTGCACCTCCCCCCCGCTGCGAGTCTGTGAACTGGGGCGGACGTGCAGCAGCGCCTGCGCCGCGCTTCCTTGCAGTATTTGCCCACCATAGATTGGCACGGCGACGGGCAGCAGCTCTTCCACAATCGACGTCGGCACCGTGTTGACGACGTAGCGGACGAGCAGGTGAAACAGCACCGTCACCTCCCGCACATCCGGCGTGACGAGGTAAGCCGTGCGGCCATAGTGCGCCGCCTCGCGAAAGGCGTTCTGCTTGACCTCCTCGACCAATCGCCGCACCAGCGGGTGGCCAACGTCGAGCAGGGTCAGGCCGGGGTCGTCCAGCGCCCACTCCGGGTCGAACGTCGCCCGCTCGATCACTTCCCCCAGCGAGGCGGTCTGCAGCGCCAGGTCGCTGAGGACGATGCGGTACGAGCCGTCCGCGTTCTCCGTCACGCTGCAACCAAAGCGGTTCAGCCCGCTGAAGAGAAAGGCCTGGATATGCTCCGGCGAGCCGACCGTCGCTGCCGTCTGCTCCAGCCGTCGCTCGATCTCGGGCAGGGCGATGTGCGTCTGGCCGTAGAAGCTGTCGCCCTTGATGCGCTCCAGCGTCTCCTCGGCAAAGGGGTCGTCAACCGGCTCGCGGGCAAGCGCCGTCTCTGCGTCGAACAGGCTCAACTGGCGCGGGCCCAACACCACGTCGTGCTGCTCCAGCAGGTCGAGGATCGACGTCTCGTCGCCAAAGTAAGGCGGGGAAAAGCCATAGTCGCGGCGAATCTGGGCCGCCTTTTCCACCAGCACCTTGAGAATCGCCGCGTCCAGCGTCTCGTCCATCACCATCGTGCGGATAGTGACCACCGGCTTGCGCTGCCCAAAGCGGTCGACGCGGCCGTTGCGCTGCTCCAGCCGGTTGGGGTTCCACGGCAGCTCGTAGTGAATGACCTGGGCAGCCGCGTGCTGCAGGTTGATGCCCTCGGAGATGGCATCGGTGGCCACCAGGATGCCCTTCTTGGCCCGCTCGAACTGGGCGAAAATTTCCTGGCGCTGCCGTTCGTTCAGCTGGCCGTGGATCGTCAGTACCGACACCCCGGCGTAGCGCCCGTCGCCGGCAATCTGTTCGGCCAGGTAGGTCATCGTATCGACGTAGCGGGTAAAGAGGACGACCTTGGGATCCGCCGCCAGCCGGTCGCGCAGGACGACGTCGAGCAGTTTTTGCAGCTTGCTGTCGCGCTGCGGGGTGACTCGCCTAGCCTTGGCCAACACTTCTTCTAGCAGCGCTAGCTCGTCGCGGAGCGCTTCGACCGAGCCATAGATCACTCGCTCCACTCGCTGGCCGGCCTCCTCATCCGACAGCCGCTCGCCCGTGTCCTCGTCGAGCACGTTGGCCCGCGCCACGTCGAGCGGGATGGCCGCCTCTTCGGCATCGGCGCTGGCCCCCTCCAGGCGCCGCTTGAGCCGCTCGCGGCGGTTGCGCAACGAGCAGCGCAACGCCTCTGGCGAGCTGAGCGCCCGCTTGTGCAGGTGCATCACCGTCCAGCCGGCCAGCGTCCGCGTCTGCACGCTCCCAACGGCTGCCTGCGTCAGCACTTGCTTGCCGTAGGCCTCGACCGCGCGGATGGCGTCCATCTCGTAGGTGCTAGGCGGGACGACGACCTCGCTCTGGTCGCGCTGCGGGAAGGGGCTGCGGCTGGGGTCGTCCTGGAACCAGGTTTCGACGTCCTCGCGCCGCCGCTGGCAGACGTGGCGCGCGGCTGCCGGGCGGACGATCCGCGGTGCGTGCAGCGGCCCTTCCGCCGCGCCGACGCCGAGCATGCGCAGCAAGCTGGCGAAGGAGTCGGTGTAGCCGTTGTGGGGCGTCGCCGTCAGCAGCAGCAAGTGGCGCACGCGCGGGCTGGAGGCCAACGCCTCGGCTAGCTCCCAGCGATCCATGCGCACCCGCTGGTCGGGTCCGCTCTGGTGTGGCTTGGCCACCTGGTGGGCCTCGTCGATCAGCACGGCGTCCCATCTCTGTTCCAGAATCTGGTTCTTGATCGCCGGCTGCTTGGCATAGTCAACCGAGGTGATGAGAAAGCGATAGTACTCCCATGGGTTGGCGCCGGCGGGGAGTTCGCGTTCCATCTCACGGCGGTGGCGGGTCGAGATGATCCGCGCCGGAATGTGGAAGAAATAGTCGAGTGCCTCGCGCCACTGCTCGCGCAGGTTTGCCGGCACGACGACCAGCACGCGCGAGGCCATCTGCCGGGCCAGGAGCTCGGTGAGAATCAGCCCGGCTTCCACTGTCTTGCCCAGGCCGACGTCGTCGGCGATGAGCATGCGCACGCGGGCCATCTCCAGGCTCATCACCACCGGGACGAGCTGATAGTCCTTGGGGATAACACGGCTGCGCTGGAGGCTGATCAGCGGGGCCGTGCCGTGCAGCAGGCTGAGGCGGTAGGCGCGCAGGAGCAAGTCCTGGGCGGCGGCGTGGCCGACGATGTCGGGCGACGGAGGTGGCAGTTGGCCAGGCTGGATGTCTTCGAAGGGGATGTAGAAGCGGGTCTGCTCGGTTTCGCCGCCGTCGATGGCAGTGGCGACGAGGACGTTGGCTTCTTGGCCATCCACGCGCCAGAGGCGGGAACGAGCACGGACAACGGTGCCGGGGGCGTATGAGGGCATTGTGTTGGTTGGCCTCCTGTCGATAAGCAACAACCCGCCGACGTTTGACTTTCGGCGGGCGGTGTGGTAGCATTTGGTCTGCTGGGGCGGTGCCCGCCCTGGCCGCTGCCTCGGGCTGGTCAGAGCTGCGAGGCATTCACTTTGCGGCTGACCCTCATTTTATCATATTCTCGCGCAAGGGGAAATCAGCCAGAATTGCACTGCGAAAAATCGCCGCAGAATGTACATTCTGCGGCGCAAACAGGCCTCTGGAGGGGCAAAAATGGCCCTGTAAGGGGGGGTAAATTGCACTGTTAAAAACTTTGGCGCTATTCAATCGCCGCCTTATCCTGGGCTCCCTGGGCCA
>JAFGEI010000110.1 GCA_016931695.1 Anaerolineae bacterium
CGGGCCCTTGCCGCCCGCCAGCCGCGGCTGCCGCTGCGCGAATTGGCGCTGCTGGACGTGGACGGCGAACGCCTGGAGTTGATTGGGGGAATCACGGCCCCGCTGGAGGAACGGGCGGGCTTGTCCGTCACCCGCACGACCGACGCCCGCACGGCGCTGGCCGGGGCCGATTTCGTCCTGACCACCTTTCGCGTCGGGGGGATGGAGGCCCGCGTGGTGGACGAGCGGGTGCCGTTGGCCCACGGCGTCCTGGGGCAGGAGACGACCGGCCCCGGCGGTTTTGCCATGGCCCTGCGCTCGATCCCCGTGCTCCTGCGCTACGTGGAGCAGATGCGCGAGCTTTGCCCCGACGCCTGGTTGATCAACTTTGCCAACCCCTCGGGCATGATGGCCGAGGCGGTCACGCGCGCGGCCGCCTGGCCGCGCACGGTGGGCATCTGCGACGGACCAAGCGAGATGCACCACGTCGTTGCGGCAGCACTCGGCGCAGAAGTGTATCTGGACTATTTCGGATTGAATCACCTGGGTTGGGTGCGGGCCGTGCGCTGCAGCGGGCAGGACCTGCTGCCCGGGCTCCTGGCAATGTTCCAGGAGATGGGCCCGCTGCCCGGGTTCCCCTTTGACCCCGGCTTTGTCGCCGCACTGGGCCTGCTCCCCAACGAGTATCTGTACTATTACTACTACACGCGCCGGGCCGTCGAACGCATTCAGGCGGCCGGCCGGACCCGCGGCGAGCAGGTCCTGGCGCTGAACGAGCAGCTGTTTGCCGCGCTGCGCAAGGCGGGGAACGCGGCGGAGATGGCGGCGCTGTACGAGGACTATTTGCGGCAGCGCGGCGAGAGCTACATGGTGACCGAAGCAGGGCCGGCCGGCCCGCCCCGTCCGCCGGCGCTCCTCGCGGCTGCGTCCGGCGGCGGCTATGCTGACGTGGCGCTGGACCTGATCGAGGCGCTGTCCGGCCGCGGATGCCGGATCATGGTCCTCAATGTCCCCAACCAGGGGGCTATCGCGGGCATGGAGGCCGCCGACGTCGTGGAGGTCCCCACGCACGTGGGGGCCGGCGTGGTGCAGCCGCTGGCGGTGGGCGCTGTGCCGGCCCATTGCCTCGGGCTCATGCTGCAAGTCAAGGCGTACGAGCGCCTGACGATCGCCGCCGCTACGGAGGGTTCGTACGAGGCGGCCCGGCAGGCGCTGGCGCTGCACCCCCTGGTCCCCGGGGCGGACGTGGCCAAAAAGATCCTGGACGACTACCGCGAGCGGCACGGGGCCTTCTTCCCCGCGCTCGCGTAGTGCCGCATCGCCGGAGCCGAAGCGCCGTTCGCTGCCGCCAGCCTGGCCCTTGCCTGTAGGGGCGGTAACACGACGAAGCACGTAACCCGCGGCACGCGGCATGGGGTACGCGCCCTGTAGCCTGGTGTCCACCTTGCAGATCCGGTTGGCAGCGATGTACGATGTGCTTGTCGTCGGCGACTATTGCCTGGATTTCATCTTTGCCGGCCTGCCGGCCTTTCCCCGGTTGGGTGTGGAGGTCGTGGCCTCGGCGTTCGCCATGACGCCGGGCGGAGCCTACAACGCGGTCGCCGCCATGCACCGGTTGGGGCTGCGCGTGGGCTGGGCCGCCGACTTTGGCGGTGACGACTTTAGCCGCTTCATCCTGGAACAGGCCCGGGCCGAGGGGCTGGACCCGGCGCTCTTTGTGCATCACGAGCGCCCCTTGCGCCTGATCACCGTGGCCGCCTCGTACCCTGAGGACCGCGCCTTTCTGGCCTACTACGATCCGGGGCCGGCCGTGCCGGCGGCGCTCAAGTCCCTGGCCCAGGTCGCCGCGCGGGCGGTGTACGTCGCGGGTCTGTTCTGCGGCCCGCTCTTTGACGCCGGCCGGCTCCTGGTGCGGGCCAAGGGCATGAAGCTGCTGATGGACGGCAACTCGCACGAGGACATCTGCCTGGCAGACGCCGCCGTGCGGCGGGCCATCGGCAGCGTGGACCTTTTTCTGTGCAACGCCCGCGAGGCCCGCCGGCTCACCGCGGAAGAGGACCTGGACCGCGCGATGGAGGTGCTGGTCGGCCTGGTGCCGCTGCTCGTGGTCAAGGACGGGGCCGGCGGCGCCTACGCCTGCCGGGGCGGCCAGGTGCTGCACGAGCCGGCCCTGGCGGTGACGCCGCGGGATACCACCGGAGCCGGGGACTGTTTCAACGCCGGCTTTATCGCGGCGTGGCTGGAGGGCCGGCCGCTGGAGGAGTGCCTGCAGTGGGGCAATGTCGTCGGAGGCCTGTCCACCGAGGGCATGGGCGGCACCGGCCGACCGGTGTCGCGCACGGAAGTGGAGGAGCGGCTCAAGGGCAGCGAGTAGGGGGCGGGAGGCGACAAACGCAGGAGCTTGCGGGTAGTAGGGACCTGCAACCTGCAACCTGTCAACCTGCAACCTGACTGGAGGTAACGATGAGCAGAGCCGACCAAGCCTGGGAGACTTTCCAGGGGCCCTACAACTGCACCCAATCCGTGTTCGCCGCCTTTGCGCCCGGCCTGGGCCTGGAGCGCGAGGCAGCGCTGCGTGTGGCCAGCGGCTTGGGCGGGGGAGTCGGGTGCCTGGGCAGCGAGGTCTGCGGGGCGGTGAGCGGGGCGGTGCTGGCCATTGGGCTGAGCCGTGCCTACCTGCCCGAGGACAGGGCCGCCCGGGAAGCGACCTATGCCCTGGTGCGCGAGTTTGCCCGGCGCTTCCGCGTGCTGCACGGGCACCTGCGCTGTCGCGACCTGTTGGGCCTCGACATCGGCACGCCGGAGGGCCGCCAGGCGGCGCTCGACAGCGGGTTACACGACATCCTCTGTCCGCGGTTGGTACGTGACGCCGCCGCGATTGTGGAGGAGCTCCTGGCGCTGCAAGCTGACAACTGACAACTGGGAACCGAAAACGGAGAACTGCCGACCCCCGCTGCCCCCTCGTCCCGAATGGGCCGGAGAGGGCAGCGGGGGCCGGTCAGGATGCGGGGTCTATCCGTCCTACCGCCGTACCAGCGGCAGGAAGACCATATACGGGGTGGTAATCGCGATGGGGCCGTGGGCCGTGCGCAAGCCGTTCAGGTCCACGTCCTCCAGCAGGTAGTAGTAGGTCTGGCCGTGTCCGACGGCGGTGTCCAGGAACTCGTAGCTGGCTCCCTGGTCGCCGCCGGGCATCGCGGAGGGGATGAGGTACTGGTTCAAGCGCTCGCCCTGGACCTCGGCCGACGTGCTGCGGTAG
>JAFGEI010000111.1 GCA_016931695.1 Anaerolineae bacterium
GGCAAGCCGGCGAGTTGCCCGCCGTCCCCCGGCTGGTCCTGTTCCTGGACGATCTGGACGGACGCCCCGATTTGTTGTACTCCCATGCGCGCCAGATCCTGGAGCACGGCGCCGCCGCCGGTATCCACGTCATCGCCAGCATCACCGATGCCCTGCTAGTCGAGATCGCCGGCCTGGTTCCCCTGTTCCCCATCGCCATCCAGGGCCAGGCCCCTCCCGGCGCCCACATCGCACGCACCAACGACGGCCAGGAGAGCCGGCTCTACGGCGCCGGCGACTTTCTTGTCGTCACCCGCCGCGGCGACGTCGCCCGCATGGCCGCCGCCTATATCGACAAAGCCCGTCTGCTGCCCCTGCTCGCGGCCGCGCCGTCTACCCGGCCCGACCTGCGCCTGTTGTGCCGCCAGGGAGGTCGGCCATGAAAAAGTGCAGCGCACCTGATTGTATCTGGTGGAACCCTGTCGAGGGCTCCTGCTTTCAGTATCAGGAAATGGGACGAGATGTGCCGTGGGACCAGTCCTGTTTGTTATACGAGCCCTACCAGGCCGATGAAAAACTGCCGGTTTACGAGGGACATGAAGAGCAAGATGACGCCGCGGGCCTGCTAGTCGGGCCACGGGTGGCCTATCGGGACCCTGCCGGCAAGGATCATCTGGTTGCTCCCCTGGCACAGGCCTTTGACCCTCACGGCCATGTGATCCGGGTAGCCCCAGATCGCACGCCGGCGAAATGTGACCACGCCGGTGCGGTATACTCGTGCCAGCTGGACATGGGGTGTCCAAGGTGTGGAGCACGCATGTTCTTGCCACCCCGATTCCTTGCAAACTTGGAGGCTGATGTCATCGAGGCCATGCACAATTGTTGGGGAGATGCCGGCTGGCCGTGGTACAGTGGCGGCCGATGGACGACCGTTGGTGGCATTCAACCGGATGGCACCGCCACCTGGACGGTATTGCCTCATCCGTTGTTTGCAATGGTGGGAGGCATCCCTGTTCGGCACGATAAAGTGCTTGACTGGACGTCCAAATGGGGGGGGCTTAGTGCTCGAGAAAAAGTCCTTACATATATTGTTGAGGGCGATTGCCAAGAACCACGAGTCTGCGATGGAGATATAATCATGGCAGACGTCGTGGGCTTGCCCGCATATCAAGTTCAGGACGATCTTGCACCGGGTGAGTTGGTGATCCATACTGTTTCTGGCTATGGCTATGATGTCATGCGCTTGGTGTCCTATTCACCGGGTGATGATCTGCCAGGCATGCTCATTGGCCGACGTGTACGTCACGCGCCTCCTGGTACGGAGGCGCATGACACTGTGCATGCTGGACTCGATCTGTGGTTCCGCCAGGACGTCGCCCGCATTCTGGCAAGCAAGGCGCAAGCGGCGTCCAGGTACACTGGGGCAGAATACAGAGAGGGATATATGGACGCCCTCGCAGATGTGGCCCTAGCCTTTGGCCTGGTAGCCCACGGCAATGGGGGCGGCACCTGCATAGAGGGAGAGCTGAGACGGATAGCCGACAGGGCGGAAAGGGGATACTAGCATGGGAAAGGGAGTATTTTTGGCAATTGGCGGCCTGGTCCTGGGCATCGTGGCCGTGGTCGTGATCCGTGAGCTAGCTATCGTCAACGAGGCCCTGGCGGTGGTGGTGGGCGTGATCTTTGGCGTGGCGGCCGCGGTCCCGACGTCGCTGTTGCTCCTGGCGGTCCTGACCCAGGCCGAGCGGCAGCAACAGGACAAATCGGATCGGGCTCAGCATTACCCCGCCCGGGAATCCTGTCCCCCCGTCGTCGTTTTCCAGAGCCAGGGACCCCGCCAGGCCTCGGCCGGCATCCAGCCCCTCCCGTGGCACGTAATCGGCGGCGAGGACTTGCTGGAGGCCCCACGGGATGGCCACGCCCTTCCCGGGAGCTGATGCCGCACTCGCGCGAGGACCAGGGGCAAAGAATAGAAGCTCCCCGACTGTGCTAGACTACGCTTCGCAATCCGCTGGGGAGAGCAAGCCAAAAGGGCTTACGGAGGGGGCACCCCTGGCCCCGTCCCCTGTCGGCGTTTGCGCCGCCGGCGAGTGGTCAGCAGGCTGCCGTACAGGAGGGCGCTCATCCCGACAGGTCTCGGACCCAGAGGCGCCGTACCCCCGGCTACTGCTGGCTGCGCCGCGCAGGAATGCCGGGGGTAGCAAGCTAAAAGAGGGTTGCGGGGCGTGGCCCCCAACGCCCATCTCCATGCGTTCCCGCTCATGACCTACTGGGAGCCGGCGGTGACACGGGTTGCCCCTCGCGCCCATGACCATGGGGCTATATGCGTGACACGGCGGGCTGCCTGGCCAGGGCCAGGGGACGCCCACCTCGAGACACGGCCATCCGGCCGTCACCGGCCAAGCTCGAGCACAACCCCTTCCTTGGAACGGGGAGCGGGGATCCGGGTGTCTCCAGGGTGCCCACCAGGCCCGGAATCGCCCGGGACATTCCCCCGGAAATAGTCCTCCACAAACCTTGCAACGGCCACTTCCCGGGCACAAAATTGCAAGGATTTACCTCTTGACAACAGTATACCAGTATGGTATACTGTAATCATGGTACACAACTGTCAAATCGTTGCGGAATACAGCCACCAATGTGGTACAATGGTGGTGAGCTACAAAACCACAGAGGAGGCAACATGGACCGCAGGCAAAGCACGGTCAGGTTCCCGGAACATATCTGGGCCATGGTCGACGACCTGGCCCAGAGATATGGCACCAAGACCTCCGCGCTCATCGTCGCGGTGGAAAGAACACACAGGGAGGATATCGTGAACGAAGAATGGCCCATCGAATGGCGCATGACTGGTGGCCTCAATATCCGTGGTCGCTATGAAGGTGAGGGACTTGATCGCCACTACGTCCCTGATGATCTCTGGGAGCAGCACTGGCACTTGATAGAGGCCGAGCGCCCTGTTCTCCTGGCCTATCGGCAGCTCATCGAAACCAACTTTGAGGAGCTGGCCGCCGATGCTGGCTACAAGGTCCAATGGGGCCCCGTAGTGCCTAACGTGTTGCTCATCGACGCCCACCTGCCCACGACCAAATGGCCCACCCACGCCACGATCAAGGGCTGGGCCGACGAGGCTCTGCGACGCGCCTGGAAGGCCATGCACCAGGCGCTTAATGAGAGCTATGACCGCCTGCGCTATGGCACCCAGGATGGCGAGGAATAACGTGATCCTCGCCGAGCACGTCCTGGGCATCCCCGACGCCGGCCTTGGCCGCTACGCCTTCGGCGACGAGGCCAAGCGCGCCCAAGTTGCCGCCGCCCAGCGCCGCCACTTCGAGCAGGTCAAAGCCAGCGGCCGGCTGCAGGCCAGAGGCAAAGAGTCTCGCGGCTTTGCCGAGCCTGGCAGCCAATTTGACTACGACTGCCTCGCAGGCGATGGCCGCTACGTATTCCTCTCGGCCGGCCCCCGCTACCGCGGCCCCGATGGCCGCGAGCCCGAGCTGACCTACGGATTCGCCTTCGATGCCCGCCACCTCGTCGAGGAACTCGGCGCCCTCGTCGGACATGACCTGCTCAGCGAGTACACCGCCCTCCTCGACCACATCGCCGAAGAGGTAGACGCCACCCTGCCGCCGGCCCCGCGCATCACCGACGAAGAACTGGCCGAATTCGCCGAGTTCGCCGGCATCGACGATCCCGACCTACTGGCTTCCATCCAGGAAGACTCTACCAGCAACTTCTACGACCTGGTCGAGGCCGCCAAGCGCCGGGATACCACTGTCCCCGGCGTCGAGTCCATCCTGCGCCTCTGGGCCGAGCGCCTGCCGGCCCTGCACGCCGCGCACCGCAAGCGCGGCGCCGAGGCATTGTGCCTGCTGGAAGAGGCCAACGGCGACGGCAGCCTCGAGATCCTGGTCGAGGGTAGCCTCGACCTCTCTCTGGCCCTGGCCACCATCGAGGCCGGGGAATTGATATAAGATTGCTAACAAGCCACCCGCCGGCATAGGCGGGAGAAAGAGGAGAAAAATGTTCAAGCACAACGATCATAAAGTGGCAGTGGGGTCTTTAAGGGAGATGGAGTTCGCCGCCGGGTATATTTGCCCGGTGTGCGGCGAGAACATGGGCTGGCAGCCGGGGCCGGCCTGCGGCTGGCGGATGGTGCCCGGCTCGGATGATGAGTGCTGGGCATTGATCCAAGCGAACGGATACCAGGTGTCCATTCGCTTGAGCCACGAGCAGGTTCTAGCAGCCGTAGAGCGCAATATGCAGGCTGCGTCGTTCGCGCCCGCGAATACCTACGCGTACTTGATGGGGCCGAACACGGCCATGGCGTTGGGTGTCGATCTGGACCAGTACCAGCGCCGGGTATTGCTGCTGGACTAGCCATCCCAGCCCCCGCCGGGAGGGCCTATATCCCGGCCAATCAATTGAGAAGGAGGGTTTCATGACAGACATCAACATTCGCGCCGAGTCAGTACCGGGTCCCGACTTCGGAGCCTACGGCGGGACTGCAGCCTCTGTGACTCAGTACGTCGCCGTTCTCGAGATCGACGGAGTCGAGGTGTTTCGCTCGCCGGCTCGCGATGAGGCCCGCCAGGCCCGCGCAGATGCCGAGGAGCACCTTGCAATGCTCCGCTCGCGCGGCGAGGTGGGGGGATAGCGGGCCGTGCCTCTGGCTAAGCCCGCCCGCTCGATCACCGACCAGGTAGCGACGATCGCCATCGATGGTGGCCTTGTCGCTACCTGGCTGCCCGGCTACGACGAGGCATTCGCCGGTGTCGTCCGTGGCCTGGGCTACACCTGGGCGGGCACCGGGCGCCGCTGGCAGCGCACCTTCGCCAACGGCCGGGAACCACCCGACGACCTGATTACCCACCGCGCCGCCGAGCTCGGTCACCGCCTGCTCCTCGCCGGCTACCCCGTCGAATTCCCCGACGAGGCCCTGCGCGACCGTGCCCTGGCCGGCGATTTCCAGGCCGAGATCCAGCGCTGGGTCACCGCCGGCCGCGGCCAATACGATGGCTGGCTGGCCCTTACCTGGCGCGGCCGCGATCGTCGCCTGTATGACGCCGCCCGCCGCCTGTCTAGCAGCCGCTACGACCGCGACACCTGGAGCGTCGTCGTGCCGGCCGACCAGTACGGCGAGGTGCTCCAGTTCGCCGAGAGGCATGGATTTGGCGTCAAGGACGCGGCCGCCGCCCTCGTCGCCGCTGCCCGGCAACGCCATCAGGCCGCTACCGTTGTCGATGCCCAGGATCTGGCCCGACACACGCCCGAGCCCCAGCTCCCCGACCTGGCCGGGGTGCTGGCCAGCGCCGCACTCGCCGAGATCCAGGATCTGCCCATCTCCCGGCCGGCAGAGACGCGCACAGAGACGCGCGTCCGCCTGGCCCTGGCCACCGACGACAATTCCGCTGCCCTCGACATCTATTACCCCGAGAGTCAGGACGACGATGGTTTCCGCCAAGTTGCCAAACGCTACGGTTGCTACTGGCACGAGCCCGGTGACTGCTGGCGCCGCCGCCTCGACGAGTTCAGCGGCGACCCCGCCGACCGCCTGACCCAGCTGGGCCGGCTCTTCCTCGCCGCCGGCTACGTGGTCCAGTTCCCCGACCAGGCCGCCCTGCAGGCCGCCGCCCAGGGCACCTACCAGCCCGAGCAGCGCCGTTGGGTCGACGTCGGCCACGGCGACTATGCCGGCTGGTTTCGCCTCTGGTGGCGACGTTCCGAGGACATGTATACCCGGGCGCAGCTCATCACCGGCAGCCGCTGGGACAGGGCCAGCAAGGGCATCGTCGTTCCCCCCGAGCATGTCGACGAGGTGGTCGATTTCGCCCAGGTGCACGGCTTCCAGCTCACCCCGGCTGCCGCCAGCTTGGTCCAGACCGCCCGCGCCCAGCGCGACGCCGCCCTCGTCGTGCAGGTCGAGGACGACGCCGGCCCGGGCCCCGACGCCCGTCCCGATCTCGACCCCGCGGCCATCCAGGACGTGCCGGCCCACCACCTCGACGTGCCCTATTTCCCCCACCGCTTTGGACTGCGTACCGCGCTCCTGCCACACCAGGTGCCCGCCGTCGACAAGCTGCTACCTTTGAACATCGGCGGCCTGTTCATGGACATGGGCACCGGCAAGACCCGTTGCGCCGTAGACCTGGTCCATAGCCGGCAGGGGCGCCTGGACCGGGTCATTTGGTTCTGCCCGGTCAGCCTCAAGGAAACGATCCTTGAGGAGATCCTCAAACACACCGACACGCCGCCCGGCCAGATCTGCGTGTTCGATGACGACACGGCCATTCGGAATCTGCCGGCCGGCGCGCTCTGGTATCTCATTGGCACCGAGTCCATGAGCGCCAGCAACCGCGTCGCCCTGGCTGCCAACCGCGTCATCACGCCCCACTCCTTCGTGGTGGTCGATGAGTCCACCTACATCAAAGGCCATGCTGCCAAGCGTACCCGGCGCATTACCCACATGGCCAGCCGCGCCCGCTATCGGGCGATTTTGACCGGGACGCCCCTCACCCAGGGCGTGGTCGATCTCTACGCTCAGATGCGATTCCTGGCGCCCGACATCCTCGGTTACAGTTCCTTCTACTCTTTCGCCCGCAACCACCTCGAGTACCATCCCGACTATCCCGGCATGATCGTCAACGCCCACAACACCGAATGGCTGGCGGCCAAGATCGCCCCCTTCGTCTACCAGGTGACCAAAGAAGAGGCCGGCCTCGACCTGCCGGCCAAGCTCTTCGACACCCGCTATTTCGGCCTGACCGACGAGCAGGCCGAGTGGTACGACCGGGCCAAGTGGGAGATCCTGACCAGCGTCCCCGATTGGGAGCTGGAGAGCTACACCATTTTCCGTCTGTTCACCGCTCTCCAGCAGATCGCCTCCGGCTTTTGGAACCGCGATCCCGACGGCGAGGACGGGGAGCTGATCGAATTCCCCCATCGCCGCCTGGACACCCTGGCCGACGTCGTTGCCGCTCTGCCAGCCGACGAAAAGGTCATCGTCTGGTGCAAATATCGTTACGGCGTCCACGCCATCGCCGCCCGCCTGCGCCAGGAATACGGCCCCGATGCCGTCGCCCTCTATTACGGCGACCTCTCCCCCGCCGAGCGCAGCGCCGAGTTAGCCCGCTGGCGCGCCGAGGCCCGTTTCCTTGTAGCCACCCAGGCCACCGGGGGTCACGGCCTCACGCTCACCGAGGCCGCCTACGCCGTGTTTTACGAGAACGGCTTCAAATACTCCGAGCGCATACAGGCCGAGGACCGCATCCACCGCATTGGCCAGACGCGCCGGCCGACCTACGTCGATCTCGTCGCCCGCTGCGGCATCGACAAGCGCATTCACCAAGCGCTCGCCGAAAAGGCCAACGTGGTCCAATCCTTCCGCCGCCAGGTGCAGGCCAAAAAAGCCGCCGGCCGGGAGGATCTGGAAAAACTCATGGAGGCATTATGACACAGACCAAGGTCCGGCAACCATCCCTATTCGGCAGTGTGGTGGATCACCTGGTGGAGGACATCGAGCCCATCTGCCAGGAGATCGAGTCCCTGTCCCTCGAACAGCAGATTGAGGCGCTGAATCGCATCCGCGCCCGCCTGCACGAGGTAAGTCCCTTCCGGGACGAGCCCACCGACCTGGTGCTCTGGGTGCCCGGCGATGACGTGCACCCCAACGACTGGAATCCCAACGTGGTCTACAGTCCCGAGATGGCCCTGCTCATCCTCTCGGTGGACATCGACCATTTCACCCAGCCCGTCGTCACCCACGACAGAGGCAACGGCACCGGCTGGGTAGTCACCGATGGCGAGCACCGCTACCAGGTCGGCACCATGCCGAAATTCAGCCGGCGCCTGCGCGGCTACCTGCCGGTCACCGTGACCGACACCAAGACCGACGAGGAGCACATGGCCTCCACCGTTCGCCACAACCGCGCCCGTGGCGCGCACAAGCTCATGGGAATGTCGCTCATCGTCGACGCCATGGTCCGCGCTGGCTGGACCGACGACGAGATCGGCGAGCAGCTCGGCATGGACGCCGACGAGATCCTCCGCATGCGCCAGGTAGGCGGCGTGGCCGCCACCTACGACCGGCCGTATAATCGCGCCTGGGTCGTCGACGATGGCCGCCAGGACATCGACACGCCCGCCGATCCCGACGGCGGCGAAGAGGAAGAGGATGGACCCGGCGACGTCGATTAGGCGCTGGCGCGTGCGCAGCGTCTTCACCCAAGACCGCGCGCGTGTGTTCGCCGAGGCGGAGCGGATGATTTCCGCGGCCGGCCTCGATGGCGCCGTCTACCTGCACTCGCGGTCATCCTCCAGGATGGCCCCGGCCCATTGGCCGTCCTGGCACCTGGAGAGCATGTCGACGAAGCGCTCGAACAAGTACCTGGCGGTCATAGATGCACTCACGCCGCGCACACTGCTCGTACTCGACGACGTGGAGACGATCCGCAACTATCCCCAGTCCATGACCCGCAACATCATTGTCCACCTGGCACCCAGGACCCGGTTTAAGCTCATCGCCGGCGGTGCTCTCGTGGTCAACGGCCTCGACGATCTCTACGCCCCGTTTGCTGTTCTGGATAAGCAGATCCTCCACGCCAACCACTATTGGTGCTTTTCCGAGGATCACCGCGAGGTATCCGTATTCGACGGCTGCACCGTCGTCGACAACAAAGATCCCGCCTACCTGGCCGCCAAGCTGCGGCCCTTTATCCTGTTCGACCTGGAGCCCGATCCGGGCAACGAGGTGCAAGCGCAGCTCTACGCCGCCCTGCGCGCCGCTCCCTGGCTCGACCGCGTGCAGGATCTATCAGATTTGAGGATGCCGTGAGGATATCATGAGCAAAATCTACCTACTGCAGAACGTATACGAGGCCGCCATCGAGCGTCTCGAGTTCGTGCGCGACAATTTCGACCGCGTGGTCATCGCCTTTTCTGGCGGCAAAGATTCCACCCTGACGCTGGCGCTCGCCGCTGAGGTCCTGAATGATTTTTCGGTGTACTTCTGGGACAAAGAGTCAAACCTACTCACTACGCGGGACTTCATCCTCCGCACGTTCGACGAGAGCCTGCCGGCCGGCGTCGTGCCGTACTGGTTCTGCCTGCCCTATCGGATGCGCAACGCGCTCAGCGTCTACGAGCCCTACTGGACCTGTTGGGACCCGGACGCACGCGAGCGCTGGATCTACCCGATCCCAGACAGGCGCTACGTCTACACGCGAAAAAACAACATCCTGGCGGATCACGGCTACACCCCCGAGCGCCACAATCTCTACAAACTCTTTGCCGAGCTCGTCAGTGAGCGCGGCCGCTACCGCACGGCCATCCTCGTCGGCCTGCGTGCCGACGAATCGCTGAACCGCTTCCGCGCAGTCACCAAGTACCCGCAGCTCGGCCACGGCTGGATCGCCCAGACCGACGCCGACAACTGCTACAACGTCTATCCCATCTATGACTGGTCATTCGGCGACGTTTGGGTCTATATCAACCGCCACCATGTGCCCTATAATCCGGTCTACGATCTGATGTGGGCCAAGGGACTGCTCAAGCGCAACATGCGCATCTCGCAGAGCTTCTGCGATGTGAGCAAAAAGGGCATCCCCGTCTTGCGCGAGCTCGAGCCCGAATCCTTCGAGCGCTTCCTGCAGCGCGTTGGCGGCGTCAACTCCATGACCCACGTTGACCTGTCCGAGGTGCTCAAAGCCGCCGCCGGCGTCGATTACGATTTCCTGCTCCAGCTCTACCCGGAAAAGATACAGCGCCAGATCCAGCGCCGGCTGGAGCGTTCCCAGGTTCTGGAGCCCGACGACCCCAACGTCATCCGCGCCCTGCTGAACAACGACATCCGCCTCAAGCGCGTCAACCGCGCGCCGCGGGCGGATCTGAAAGAGAGGTGGAAAGACCTGTGAGACCGGTCAAAGACAAGCATCTCGTGATCGTCCTCGGCCCGCCTGGTGCCGGCAAGACGACCTACTCCCGGGAGCAGTACCCCGGTTACACCCTGTTTGACAACGACCGCATCATCGAGGCCGTCTGGGGCTCGCTCCAATTCCATCCCGAAGTCAAATACACGGCCAAGGCCATGACCGCCGCTGGCGTCGAGCGCGCGCTGCGCCACGGCCTGGCCGTCGTCGTGCCCATCAGCGGTCGCACCCGCAAAGAGCGCGGCCGCTGGGCAGAGCAGGGCAGGGCGGCCGGCTACCGGGTGACCATCATCAAGGTCGCCCCGCCGGCGGCCGAGTGCCTGGCCAGGTGCAAGGCCGACCCGACCCGGCCCAAAACCACCGACTGGCAACCTATCATCGAGCGCTGGTTCCGCGTCTTTGAGCCAGTCGCTGACGATGAATGCGACGAGCGTCTTATTGTCTGTCGTAGCTCGACATAATAGTCAACTTGCAACAGCAGAGTAGGGGGCTCAAACAGTATGGACCGTCCATACCCACCAGCCAGGCGCCAGGCTCACAGCCAGGGCAGGGAGCCGGCCCTAGATCCCGCCGCCGCCCACGGCCTGCTTCATGCCAGCCATGCACGTCATGCCGGGACTCAGAGTAGGGCGCAATCCCGCGACCAGGGCCGCAGGTTGGCCCATGCCGTCCCGTGCAGGCTTGCAACATAATACCAATTAAGTTGCAATCCTGGCCCGAAAGGAGAATCGCCGTGTCAGAATACCGCCCTACCACCGTCCAGGAAGCCACAGAGCGCTTCCTCACCGGCCTGCCCGGCGGCCACACCGCCGATACCTACCGCTGGGGCCTGGCTGCCCTCGCCCGCTGCCTCGTCGAGGCCTCCGGAATCGAGATTGGCGACGACGACGAGCTACCCCCCTACCCCACCGGCGATCTCGACAATGCCGCCCTCGAAGAGTTCTACCACTGGTGCACCGGCCAGGGCTACAGCCGCAGCACCATCCGCACCTACCTCAGCGCCGCCCGCCGCTTCCTGACCTGGCTCGACGCCCACGACCTGCTGCCCCCCACCTGCCAGCTCGGCAAGGCCCAGAGCCGGCTCCAGGCCGCCCTGGGCGAGCGTGCCCGCATGCCCTACCAGCACCGCCGCATCGATCCCGAGGTGCCCCGCATCGTCACCTACTATGACGAGCTCCCCCTGCCCGCCGGCGACGGCTGGGCCAAGGAGCAGCAGCGTCTCATCCTCCTCCGCGCCCGCGCCGTGGTCCATACCCTCTACTCGTCCGGCGGCCGCGCCTCCGAGGTGGCCGGCCTCACCCGCGAGCTGGTCCTCGACGGCCGGCTCGACGAGGTGCACATCGCCGGCAAGGGGGGCGAGCCCCGCGTCATCCTGCTCACCCGCGAGGCCATGCGCGCCATCCGCGCCTACCTCAAGGAGCGCGGCGCCGATGGCCACCCCGGCCTCTTTGTCTCCCACGGCCGCGGCGCCGGCGAGCCCATCACCCGGACCACCATCTGGCGCATCGTCAAAGAGGCGGCCCGCGCCCTCGACTTGCACGAGACGACCTCGCCCCATTCGTTCCGGCACTTCCGGGCCACCCAGCTCCTCAACCAGGGCATGCCCCTGGAACTGGTGCAGGCCTATCTCGGCCACCGCGACATCGCCACCACCCGCAAGGTCTACGCCCATACCCACACCGCCGTCCTCCGCGAGCAGCTCCAGGAATTCGGCCGCACCCCCACCGAGGCCCTCGCCGACCTCGACGCCCGCCTGGGCTAACCTGCCCTAACAAAAAGGAGGGGCATTGCCCCTCCCTCATTTCCGCGGAAATACCTATCTCAAATCCGATGGATCGATAGATGGTTCAAATCACTATCCGTATCCAGCGTCAGCGCCCCTCCGCTGTCCTGGTAAATCCGCACGTCCAGGTCCTCCCCCGCATCCAGGTACACGTCCGCTGAGCCCCCCACCCGCACCTGTGTCGTCGTCACTCCGTGCACGTCGAGCTGGTCCTGCCGGTCCAGGTACACATCGGCTGCCGTTTCGATGTACAGCCGCAGGTACACCACCTCGCCCCCC
>JAFGEI010000112.1 GCA_016931695.1 Anaerolineae bacterium
CAGCCCGGCCCCGCCGACGGCCCAGGGGAAGAGGCGGGAGGGAAGAAGGCCCCCCTTCCCCTCCCCGCCCCCCTCCCCTTCCCCCCGCGAGCGGGGGGAACCCCCACTTCGGGGGGAAGGGGAGGGGCCAGGGGGTGAGGTCAGGGGGCGCTCCGGCCGCGCCGCCGCCCCCCTCCCTTCTCCCGCACGCGGGAGAGGGGAGGGGGCAGGGGATGGGGTGAGGGCCCGCAGCGCCGCCGCCATCTCCCCCGCCCGCTGGTAGCGCGCCCGCTCGTCTTCCGCCAGCGCTTTCAGCACCACGGCGTCCAGGCCGGGCGGCACCTCCGTCCGCAGCGCGCTCGGCGGCGTGCCCTCCTCCTGCCGCTTGTACAGCTCCCCGGTCAGCAGCTCGAACAGCACGCAGCCCACGCTGTACAAATCCGACCGCGCCTTCAGATAGGCCCGCGTCCGCTCCTGCTCCGGCGACATATATAGTGGCGTCCCCGGATGGTGGCCTCCTGCACCCATTGAACGCCCACTCTCTGCCGCCACCTGCGCCAGCCCAAAGTCGCTCAGCTTGGCCTGCCCCCTGGCCGTCAGCAGCACGTTCGACGGCTTGACGTCGCGGTGGACGACGTCCAGCGGGTGCTCGTGCACCGCCGCCAACGCCTCCAGCACCTCCACCGCGATGCGCACGGCCTCGTCCACCGCCAGCGGGCCGCGCTCGGCCATGACCTCGCGCAGGTCCTTCCCTTCCACGTACTCCATCACCAGGTAGAGCGTATCCCCCTGGTCGATCAACTCGTAGACGTGGACGATGTGTGGGTGGTTGAACTGGGCCTGCACCTGCGCCTCGCGGCGGAAGCGGCCGGCGTACTCGTCGAACGCCGTCGAGCCCATCCCCGGCGCGTCCCGCCGCAGCTCCTTGATCGCGACGAGGCGCTTGAGCGAGGTGTCCCACGCCTTGACCACCTGCCCAAAGGCGCCCTCGCCGATAATGCCCTCGATGCGGTACTTGCCAAGCGTCTGCCCGATCTGCAACATGCCCCTCTAATCCTCTCCTGCACTTTCAACTGTGACGCGTCGAATCACTGAACCACTGAACGAGCTGAAAGCACTGATCCGTGGTCTCATTTCCTTCAGCGCCTCAGTGATTCCGCCCCGCCCTCGCGCGCCTCTTTCTCCAAATGCCGCCAGGCCGCCGCTTCGCGGATCGCCTCGATCCGCTCCCGCCCTGGGCAGACAAAGTTCATCGCCGTCACGCCCTCGATCGCCAACCCGCTCCGCTCCAGCTCGCGGCGCAGCTCGGCCTCCAGCGCCACGGCCAGCTCCTCCCGCTCGCGAAAGCCGGGCCGCAGCTCGGCCAGCGCCCGGCCCCGCAGCCAGGCCTCCACGACGTTGGCCACGCCGGGCAGAAGCCGCTCGACCAGGGCGGAAGCGCTCAAGCGTTCCCGCTCCGGCCCCGCGCCGAGCCACAGCTTGAGCGCCCGCTCCGCGCCGACCCGCGCCGCTACGCCGAACTCGACCCCCACCCGCACCGGGTCGGAGGTCACGAACGGCCCGGCGCGAAAAACCAGACGCACGGGCCGGTTGTCGACGACGATGGCCTCCCAGCGCGGCGCCGCGCCGAGCAGCGGCCCGCGCAGCGCGGGGAAATCGGCGCGGCTGTAGCGCCCCGGCCCCACCTGCGCCACGTTGCGCCCGTCGGCCAGCACCACCGCCGTGCGGCCCGGCCCTACCTCCAGCGCTCCTTCGGGCACAACCAGAGCCGCCAGCTCGCAATCTTCGGTGACCAGGCCCGCCAGCGGCTCTGGCCACTCGAACGGCGGCAGCTCAGCGCCCGGCGCGCCCTCTTCGTCCTCCACCTCCACGGCAATGAACGCGGCGCTGCCCCTGACCCGAATCCTGGGGATCGGCACGCCCTTGGCCAGGCGCAGCCGGATCGGCCCGGCATCCTCGCCAACCAGGATATCGGCGTCGATCGGCTTGACGTCCAGGGCAAAATGGCTGCACAGGTGCAGCGGCACGCCCTGCCCGCCGAAATGCAGGTCGATGCGCAGCGCCTGGCCCAGCGGCACGACGTCGTCGGCGACCAGCTCGACCACGTCCCCGGCGGCAATGGGGGCCAGCTCGAACCAGACCCGCCGCGCCAACTGCCCGGCCAGGCGCACGCGAACGCCCTGGGCCGGCGCGTCGCCATAGTTGCAGATGTCAAAGGCAAGCTGGCCGGCGATGCCCGCCTCGGCCGGCTGGTTGACCAGGCGCACCTGCAGCCGCGGCAGGCGCGCCAGGCGCGAGGCCTGGTCGCGGCAGCGCCGCGCCGCGTCCTCAGCGCGCGCCTCGTCGCAAAACGTCGCCGCGCGAAGGTAGAGCGCGGCAGCCTGGGGGCGATCCTGCGGGCGCACGACCTGGGCGGCGTGCTCGTACGCGGCGGCGACCTGCTCAGGCGGCTCGAGGGCGGCTTCCTTCAGGCGCGCCGCCCGCTCCGGGTCCGGCGACGCCCGCCAGACGGCGATGGCCGCGTCATAGTGGCGGCGGCGCTCGTCCAGGTCGGCGCACGCGTCGCCGGCCAGCGCGTGAAAGAGCGCCGCTTCCTCCTTCCAGCCGCGCCGCTCGCCGTGCGCCGCCGCCGCCGCCCACTGCCCCAGGTGCCAGGGCAGGGCGTAGAGCGCGCCGTCGTCCGAGCCGATATAGACCACACCCTCGCTCACGACCGGACTGCTGCAGACGCGCCCGCCGGTGCGGAAGCGCCACAGCTCGCCGCCGCTCGCCGCGTCGACGGCATAGACGTGCCCATCGTTACAGCCGACCAGGGCCAGCCCCTCCCACACCGCCGGCGACGAGGCGACGGCGTCGGGAGCGACAAAGAGCCGGCGCGGCGCGCCCGTCGCCGCGTCCAGCGCGTGCAGCGCCCCGTCCAGCGCGCTAACGTAGACCACGCCACCGGCCGCGGCCGGCGCGCCGCGCACCGCCGCGCCAGGGTCGCGCGTCCAGCGCCGCTGCCCGCGGTGCAGGTCGATGCCGTGCACCCGCCCGCCCATGTCGCAGGCGACGACCAGCCCGCCGGCGACCCGCGGCGAGGCGGCGACCCGCTCGCCCGCCTCGTACCGCCACACCTCGACTCCGCGCCGCGCGTCGACGGCGTAGACAAAGCCGTCGTAGGAGCCAAAGACGACCAGGCCCTGGTACACGGCGGGCGTGCAGCCGACGACCTTCCGGGCGGCAAAGCGCCAGATCTGGCGGCCGTTGCGCGCGTCGAGGGCGTAAAGATGAGCGTCCTGCGAGCCGACGTAGACCACGCCCTGCTCGACGGCGACGCCGCCGCGCACCCGCCCGCCGGTCAGGTGCTTCCAGGCCACCTCTCCGCTGGCCAGTTCGAGGGCGTACACGCCGCCGTCGTCCGCCCCGACGACGACCCGCTCGCCGGCGACCGCCGGGTTGCTGTGGACGTGCGCGCCCAGGTCTTGGCTCCACAACTCTGCGCCGTCCGCGCGGGCCACGGCGTAGAAATGGTTGTCGAGCGAGCCGACCAGCACGGCGGACGCGGTCACGGCCGGGCAGGCGGTGATCCAGGCGCCCGTGGAAAAGCGCCACAGCGGCGCGCCTGGTGCAGGGATGGGGCGCTCGCGCTTCCAGCCGCAGTCTCTGCAGCGGGCAAACGGGCCGAGATAGCGGTGACATTGGGGACAGAAAATTACTTGGACAAATTCCAGCCAGTCGACTTTGCTCATGTTGATACCTTGATATTCCCCAGCAGTGAAACGCCAGACCGGAGCCACGTCAGCGCGAGTCCAGACGTACAGATTATATGCGAGCCAGGGAGGAAGTCAATTCCATGCTACGCGCAGCGCCTGGTTGGGCAGCAACTGGCGGCGAGAAAATTAAGGAATTCCTGGTAAAACCTGGTAAAAGGTATTGACAAATCGGTAAACTATGGTAAAATGTAAGTGTGGCGAACGGCAGGGGGCAAGTTGAAATCAATGGAGGGATAAAAATGAAAGGGCGCGCTGGAAAATCACGAGAGGGAATTTTGCTGCGGGTTTTCAACCACTTTCGGCTGTCGTTCCGATTGACGAACGACCCGCGGGTGAGTATCTGGCCCAAGCTGTTCTTGATGGGCCTGCCCCTGGCCTATACCGCCTTTCCGACGCCGGGGGATGTGACGCCGCTCCTTGGAATGGCGGACGACCTGGTTTTTCTCGTCGTGTGTACCCTCGTCTTTAACGCCATCTGTCCGCGGGCGATTGTCAAAGAGCATTATATGGACTTGCGCGGCCTGGTCCCTTTCCGGGGGGTTAACCTCGACCGGTACCGCCACCCGCGCGAATCCCTCGATCTGGCGATCGGGTTTACGATCGTGTTTGCCTTGCTCGCTGTAGTGGGGTGGTTCGCCGGATTGTTGGGAATGCTCTTGTTTGGGCTGGGCTACCTGTCGACGAACCTGGTGAGAGGGCAGATGCTGGCCAACTCGGTCCGGGTCACCGAGCGCCAGCTGCCGCGCCTGTTTCAGCGCTTGCAGGTCGCCCTGCAGCATCTTCCCCCGCTGGAGGTCGAGTTGTTCGTCTTTCAGAACCCGACGATGAATGCTTATACCTTTGGATACCGGGAGCCGTACACGGTGCTGCTGACCTCGGCCCTGGTCGAAAAGCTGGACGACCAGGAGCTCCAGGCGGTGATCGGGCACGAGTTGGGGCACGTCCTGTTCGATCACGTGCGGATCAAGAGCCTGACCGGCCTGGGGGGAAGGCTGCTGCAGTTGCTGTTCTACCGCTGGGGGCGCTCTTGCGAGTACTCGGCCGATGCGATCGCTTTGCTCGCTTCCGGGGGCGATCCCGCCCCCATGGTTTCGGCGATGCTCAAGCTCAGTTCCGGCCTCTCGGACGTGTCCCTCGACCTGGACGCTTTTCTGGGACAGGTTGACGACGCCGATGGCGCGGGGCGGTACGCATCTGTTGCGGAGGGGTTGAGCACCCATCCGTTTATCCTCAATCGAATTCGGCGCCTGATCGAGATTGCCGGCAAGCGGCCCGCACAGGATTTGTTGCAACCCGGCGGCGCGCCGTCGTAGCCGCCCCGTCGGTCAGCCGGGTCCTGGTTTCTTGCCGCCGGAGACGTATTTCGGCCGGCCCCGGGAATCAAGACCCTGGAAATTTTGGCAAGATAGGGTAAAGCTATATTGTTAAACGAGGGGATATTGAGTATAATACGCCAGCGGAGGGTAATATGCCAGAATTCTTGAGTATCAAAGACGTCGCCGACTATCTCGGCGTAGAGTACAAAACGGTCTACCGCCTGGTGCGCAAGGCCGCCATCCCCGCCGCCAAGGTCGGCGGCGTCTATCGCATCCGCAAAGAGGACGTGGATGCCTACCTCAAGCGCCAGATGCAGGAAGTGGAACCGGAAAAAGGGAAAACGAGCGGCAAAGCGCTCAAGTGTGGCTTTTGTTTTCGCCTGCTCGCCGACGATTCCGAGATCGGTGGGTTCTGTGAGGCGGCAGGGTGTGAGGCGGTGATCGGGATGCGTTGCTGGCAGGACGAGGGCGTTCGGCACTGCCTGGTCCACCGCCCCACGCAGGCCGATCTGCTGGCGCAGGCGCAGGCCAGGTTCGCCGCTGGGGAGATCCCCGTTCTGGTCACTGCCTTGGAGGCCCGGCAGCGGGAACGGGCCTTTCTCACCCGTTTTGACTACAAGGTGCAGCGAATTGCCAAGCTGCAGCATCCCATTTCGGGCGACCTACTGCAGCCGCCTTCGTCCTGGCCGGACCTTTGTACAACCTGGGACGAGTCAGAGCGGTTGATGGCCATGCGGCGCACTGGCTATCTGGAGCGGGAGGTGGCGGAGGGCATGCCGCTGAACCGGACGGTTCGCTACACGATCCCTGCCAAAGGGTCCCGGCCCGGCCTGATCCTGGAGGGCCGCGTGTTTTCCCATTTGGCGCTGCTGTTGAAGCAGGGGTTCGACACCCGCCCGGCCTCCTACTCCGAACTATTGAGTGTGCTCGACGAGTGCATCGAGCAGGCCGAAGCGGGATCGATGACTTGTCTCATCGGCGTTGCAGCCACGTCGGGGTGGGCGGCGGAGGCGCGGGAATACGTGGGGGGAAGGGATTTCGGGCGGGGGTTCTACCATCCGCACGTGATTCCCGTCCTGGTCGACCTGGAGACGATGGGGGTACATTATAATGATACGGATCAGCGGGTGACTCCGCTGCTCTCGCTGTTCAAGCCGCTTTTGCCCCACGAAGAGGTCGGGCGGGTGATCGAATACGTCGAACAGGAACTGCGCTTCTCGCGCGGGGTTTCGGTGGAAGAGGTCTGGCACGAACTGGGAGTTGCAGAAGAATACATCCAGAACGCCTTTGAGCGTCTGGCGCAAAAACGCGCGTATCGAGTAGAAAATGTCCGTACAGTGGGAATAGTGATTACACGTGTTGAATCGTGAGTGAAGGAGGTGCAAAAGGGAACAGGGAAATCGTAGGCTAGATTGGCTGCGCCAATCATGAACCGGCGAGCAAGCGAAACCACTCAATTGATGATTTAAGGAGGAAGACGATGGGACGGACAGTACGGTCGATTCTGGGGGTTGTCGAGAGCCTGACCCAGTTGTTCAGCGGTAAGGAAGAGACTGAGGCGGCAGTAGAAGCACCGGTGGTGCCCAAGCTAGACGATCTGTCGATGGACGATCTGTCGAAGGAGCGCATCCGGCTGGAACACGAGGAGAAGAAATTGCTGCGGTTTGTCGAGGAGGCAGAGCGCGAAAAGCGCGCCACCTTCGAGCAGGCGACGCGGGAACCGTCGGCGCGCAAGCGCAAGGTGATGGCGCGCAAGATCAAGGAGCTAGAGGTCAAGGCCCAGAACATTGATCGCAACCTGCGGGTCGTGTCGCAGCAGTTGCGCATCATCAATGCGTTTGTGCAGGTGAAGGAGAACAAGCGCATCTGGGAACAATCGGGCCTGTGGGTGCAAATCTCCCAGATGGACTTGTCCGAGCTGGAATCCTACGTCCAGGACGCGTCAGTGGAAGGGGCGTTCAGCGCAGAAAAATTCGGCCAGATCATTGGCCGGCTGGAGGGAGCGGAAGGGCTGGTGGAAGGGGTGGATGAGGACCCCGACGTGATAAGCATCCTGGAAGAGATCGACGCCGCAGCGATGGCTCGCGAGAGCGACCCCACGGCGGTGGAGGAGAGTTATGCGCGCCTGGAGGAACGGCTGCGGCAAAAAGAGTCCGGCGAGTTGGACGATCTCGAAAGCTACTAGGCAGCCGCTCACGGATGGAGGTGAGCGATGCCCGTTGACCTGAGTGCTTCGTATTACGACCAGTACCAGCATGCCATGCGGCAGGCCGAAAAGGCGCTGGCCAACGGCTACGGGGCCCGCGCTGCCTCCGCCTACCGCCGGGCAGCCGACTACCTGGAAAAGTATGCGGGCTATGTCACCAATACCTCGGCGCTCAAGATGCGCGCGACGCAGTTGCGCCAGCTGGCGGACCGGGTGGCGGAGGGGGTGCCCCCCTCCGCCCCGGCCCAGCCGGTCACGGAGGAGGGCGCTGGCGACGCCGACGGCCTGCGCCAGCAGGTCGTCGCCCTGATCCAGCGGGCCGAAGTGACCTGGGATGACATCGCCGGCCTGGAGGCGACCAAGCGCGAGATCAAGACCGCCTACGCGCTGACCATGGCCCGCAAGCCGGCCGGGGTGCGTATCGACGCGCCGCGCACGCTGCTGCTCTACGGCCCGCCCGGCACCGGCAAGACGCTCCTCGCCGCCGCCACCTCCAACGGCCTCGACGCGACCTTTTTCAGCGTCCGCGTCAGCGACGTGCTCTCCAAGTACTTTGGCGAATCGAGCCGCCTGGTCGGCGCTCTCTACGCCGAGGCGCGGGAGCGCACCCCCGCCGTCGTCTTTCTCGACGAGTTCGACGCCATCAGCCGCGCCCGCGGCGAGTCGGGCGAGAGCGGCGCCGAGCGGCGCCTGCTCGCCACGCTGCTCTCGGAACTCGACGGCCTCAACACCAAGAGCGACCCCGCTTTCGTCCTCACCGTCGCCGCCACCAACCGGCCCTGGGACCTGGACAGCGCGGTGCGCAGCCGCTTTGCGCGCGAGGTGCACGTCCCCCTCCCCGACGACGCCGCCCGCCGCCGCATCCTCGAGATCCAGCTGCCGCAAAAGGGCCACCAGGTCGACGTTTCGCTCGACGACCTGGTTGAGCGGAGCGCCGGCTATTCCGGCCGCGAGATCGCCCAGATATGCGAGCAGGCGGTGGCGCACATGATCCAGCGCCTAAACCAGGACCTGGAAGCGCTGGTCGACCAGGGACGGGACGCCGTCTCCGCCTACGAGCTGGCGGTCGCACCGCTGCTGGAGGAGGATTTCACGGTGGGGTTGGCGGCGGTCGGGGCGCCCGAGACGACGGCGGCCGACCTGGCCCGCTTTGCCCGCTGGTGCGAGGAAGGGGGATGAGATGAAGGGCGTGCTCAAGACGGCGGAAGAGGTTCTCTCCTGGTTCGAGGAACGGCAGGCCAGGAAGGAGGCGGAGCGCGACGCGCGCATCCGCCAGGGCAAGCTCTCCATTCAAAAGCACATCGACCACCAGCAGCGGATGGCGCGCAAGTTGTGGGAGCTGGGCAAGCGGGCGCTGCGCCTGGGCGACGAGGCCCAGTTCCGGCGCATCGGCGCCCTCTACCTGCAGACCCAGGAGGACGTCGGCCGCTGGCAGCGCTACCAGCTGACCTTTGAGACGCTGGAGGTGCGCCGCGACCAGGCCCAGGCGACGGTGGAGGTGCTGGGGGCGATGAAGGCGATGAGCGAGTCGCTGGCCCAGGCCGCCCCTTCCCAGTCCATGGAGCGGCTGCAGCAGAACCTGGCCGAGGGCCTCTCCCGCGCCGAGTCGCTGGAGGAGCGTATGGCGGTGATGCTGGAGCTGACCGACGAGACGCTGCTCAGCGGCGCCCCTTCCTCCGAGCCGCAAATGTCCGAACTGCGCGAGATGATGGGCATCGAGGCGGCCCAGGAGGAGGAGGCGATGTTCGACAGCCGCGTCGAGGAGGGGCTGCGCAGGATCCGCGAGGAGATGGAGAAGGACAGGTAGTTTGGAGGCTTTAGCCGGGACGGGGTCGATACGCAACACGCAACAAGTGGTGTTCTCGCTAAATGGCGAAAGAATTGTATGAACCGTGG
>JAFGEI010000113.1 GCA_016931695.1 Anaerolineae bacterium
AGGGCTCACGGCGCGCTCTTGATGATGACGGGCAGGTAGACACGATATTGTGGCGGCGGGCCGCTTTGGGCGACGGTCACGGCAGCTACAGCGTCTTGTACTGATGGATTGCCTTGCGATGCGGCGACGAGGGTCACGGCATCCCAGTCACCCACTGTGGCATTTACCGGCACAGTGACTGCCACGTGAGCCTCTACACTTGCGCCAGGGGCCAACAGGCCTGTGGTGGCCTCTACCGTGCTGGGCCACGTGGCTCCCTGAAGCACCAGGTCAAAGGTATCGGACTCGGTGCCGTCGTTGGTGACGGTGAACTTATAGGTCGCAGAATGTCCTGGAACAGCGCCGTCCAGTTGGCCCACTGGGGTGATCCGTACTCCCTGGATGCCCGGCGCAGGCCGGGTCACGCGGGTAACCAACAGCCCGTCAGCCCACAGACCCGGCGTGTAGGTCGAGGTGGCGCGCAGCAGCGCGGCGTCCAGGTCAGGCGAGGCTGCCGACGCCGGAATGTGGACCCGCACGCCGATGCGCTGCACCGCGCCCGGCGCCAGTTGGTCAGTCTGGTTGAGCGGCAGAGTGAAAAACTCATTCCAGAGCGTCGTCGACCACTCGGCGTCGAGGACGGCCAGGGTGTAGACATCGTCTATGTTGCCCCGGTTGCGCACCTCGACGATGTAGGGCACAATGAGGCCCGGGTCGTCGTCCTTGCTGCTGACCTCTGGCTGCCAGTCCACGGCGGGACAAGCCGCCGCAGTTGTTGTGACAGTCGCTGTGGCGGTGGTCTGGCTAAAGGTTTGGCCTGTGGCGTGCAGCATCGCGGCGTCGTGGCTGCTGGCGTAGGTCCATAGCGGCGGGCGCACCCATACCCAAACTTCCTGACTGCTGAAGGGCGGCAAAGGCTCGGTTTGGGTGATGATCGGGGCGCGGCCGGCCTGGACGAAACTTGTCTCCCAGGCGGGGCCACTCACGTCCAGGGCAAAGGTCTCGGTGACGTTACCGATGTTACTTACGGTGAAGGTGTACCAGGCTTCCTGGCCCAAGGACGGCGGCCCGATCGCCTCCCCCTCGGCAGAGGCGGGCAACCAGGCCACACCTGGCGCGGCGAGCACTGTCGTCGTCACCGGCGCCGAGCCGAGGATGAGCGTATTCCGTTGCGAGCGGGCGCCCAGCGAGACGCGGTCGGCATGGTAGGCCCAGGCGCCTGCTGGCACCACGGCGCGGGCACCCACGTCGCGTGTGGTGCACGAGTCCATGACTCCGGTGTCGGACAGGGGCGCGGTGAAAGTTGGGTCCCAAAAGCTCGTCGGCCATACGGCGCCGCTGGTTTCCAGCATGAAGGTGTCGCTGACGCTGCTGGTGTTGCTGATGGTCAGCAGGTAGGTGACGACGGTGCCCGGCTCGACGGCGCGCTCGTCCCACCAGGGCAGGACAAAGACCTCGTTGACTTCGGGCACCTGGCCGACGCCGTACTTGAGGGCTAGCTGGTTGTGGAGCTGATTCTCGACCGGGACCCCGTCGTTGACATAGAGCACGCCCTCGGTGCCAAAGGCGTTTTCGATACCGGCGACGGCATAGCTGGGGTGGGTCACGGTCAGGTAGTGAGCATAGATCTCGCTGCTATCCAGGTCGAGGATGAGCTCAAAGGTGTCCGGCCCGCCCAGCAGATCGTCCCAGTGGTGCCACTCGACGACGAACCAGTTGCGCCCGCCGCCGGTGACATGCTGGGTGTAAACTGCCTGGTCAGGATCATAGTGGGGGTTCCAGTAGTGAGTGCCCCAGGTGGCGTGCACGCCATTGTTAGGGTCAGTCATGGTTGGGTTGGGGATGGGTGGGTCGGAGGGATAACAGTCGTCGTAGATGTTATCATCGCCGAAAAGCAAACTGCCGCACTCGTTGACGTAGACGTGGTCGTAGGTTTCGTTGTAGAAAGTGAAGGGCAGGGGCAGCGTCGTCGAAAAGTAGACCGGCTCGCCCGTGCCGCCGATGTCGTGGCGTTGGCCGGAGGTGGCGTCCACCCAGTTAAAGTGCACGCCGGTGCCGCACACCTCGTCGTCGAGGTAATAGTAGGTCATGCGCGCCTGGGTGGTCGCCTGACCACTGTCGGCGTAGACCGGCTGGCCCTGGGTGCGGACCTCGACGGTGGCAAGATCTGCGGCACCGGGCGTTGCGCCGGTTGGGACCTCGACGCGCAGGCCGAAATCAGCGGTCGCGCCGGGGGGCACCGGCCCCAGTTCGGTGATGGGCGTCGTAAAGGCGGCGTCCATGAGGGTCGTCGGCCAGCCCAGGGTTGTGCTGAGCACCTCCAGGCTATAGAGTTCTGGGCCGGCATTGAGGTTGCGCACGCGGAAGAGGTGGTCGGCAGCCTCGCCGGGCAACACTGCCTGCCGCTGGTAGGCTGGGGCCAGCGTCACCCCCTCGACGGCGCCCTGGATGCCAAACCAGTCCATGACCGCCACCAGCACATCGGCAGCGTCCACAGCGGGCAGCGCTTCGAAAGGGTAGGCCATGAATACGACCTTGTAGCTATTCGTGGCGCTGAAATAGGTGTGGGCCATGATGTGGTCGGGGTTGAGGGGGGACGACGCGGTAAAGGCCGCGCTGGCGCCGATGCCGGGCGTGAGACCGTCGCTGAAATCGGTTTCGAAGGGCGGAAACTGGCTGGTGTAGGGCCCCAAGCCGTCACCTACCGGGCCGCCGGCCACGCCATAGACCGTCTCGGCCTTGCGGTCCTCGACGAAAGCACCCAGGTTCAGATACTGATAGGTAAAGGGGCAGGCCAGCGGGTCGGCGTCGCAGATTGCATCGTCGCCGTAGTAAAAGGTGTGCTCCTGGGCAGTGTAGAACAGCCGTCCGCCCAGGTCGAGATAGTCCATCATTGTCTGGGCCTGGGTCGCGTCGCTGATGTCCTTGATGCGCCCGAACTCGCCGCCGAACCAGAGCACGGCAGCATACTGGCGCGTCGTGTCAAAATCGGGCGCGCCGCCCTGAGCCTCGATGTCCCAGTAGGTATAGTTGTAGTCGTTGGCCGCCAGCGCCGCCAGGAAATAGTCTTGGACATGCGGCGAGTAGTCGCGCAGATCGCCCTCGTCGTCGTCCACAAGCAGGACGGGCGGCAGCGGCTCCAGCACAAAATCGAGGGTGTGATTTTGGTCCATGACGATATGCTGCAGGCCGGTGGCGTGAGAAAAGCTGTGGGCCTCGACGTCGTACTCACCCTCGGCGACGACCAGGCTGTAAAAGCCGGTGGGGTCGGTGGGTGCCGGAGCCAGGGGTGTGCCCAAGACGCGGACCGTGGCCGTCAGTGGATCGCCCGTGCCCGCCTCCGTCACATAGCCGGACAGGGTGTAGGTTGGCAGGGGGGTGAGACTCACGTCTTGGATCGTGACCGTGCCGGTGACGACGCTCACGCCGCTAACCGTGCCGGTTTCGTAGCCATAGTAGCCGGCGGTGACGGTGTAGGTCCCGGCCAGCAGGTAGGTGGCGCTGTAAACGCCGCTTGCGTCGGCGGTGTAATCCAGGTCGTAGCCCATGCCCTCAATGCGAACCTCGGCGCCGGGGATGGGCGCGTTGCTGCCCGCGTCGCGGATCGCGCCGGTGAGGTGCCCGGAGCTGAGCAGGCGTTGCATGGCCGCCAGGGCATCGAGACGGCCGTAGCCGTAGGTCATGTCGGGACCGGGGGCGCCCAGGTCAAGGGCGGTGGTGGTGATCAGTCCCTCGATCTGATCCAGTCCGAGGTTCGGCTCGGCGGAGAGCAGGAGCGCGCCGACGCCGGCGACGTGGGGACAGGCCATGCTGGTGCCGTTGAGCGACGTATAGTCGCCATCGTTGTAGGCCGAGCGTACGCCGACGCCGGGGGCGCTTACGTCAGGCTTGGTCTCGGCGGTGAGGGGCGACGGGCCGCGGCTGGAAAAGTAGGCGATGACGTCTGCACTGTCGGTGGCGCCGACGGCAAAGGCCTCAGCAAAGCTGGCCGGCGAGCCAATGGTGCCGACGCCTGGCCCTTCGTTGCCTGCCGAAAAGACCGGCCAGATATCCGCTGCCCGCAGGGCCTGCACGTCGGGCAGGAACTCGGTGCGGCTGCCGTCGGCGCTGCCCCACGAGTTGCTGACCAGGCGCGGGGCGCGGGCCGGATCGCAGTTGGCGCCGCTGCTGTCGCAGGGGGCCAGCACCCACTGAAAGGCCTCGTGGAGGTCGGTTGTCGTGCCGGTGCCTGCGGCGGAAAAGGCCTTGACGGCTATCCAGCGGGCGCCGGGGGCGACGCCGATGTGGTTCACCCCGCCGTCATCGCCGACCATGGTGCCCATGGTGTGGGTGCCGTGGCCGTTGTCGTCATAGGGTGCCGCTTGGCCGTTGACGCTGTCGAACCAGTGATAGTTGTGGTCAAAGCTGCCGCCGGTGTGGCCAGCGTATTGGCTCACCAGGGCGGCGTGGTCGGCCATGACGCCGCTGTCGATGTTGGCCACCAGGACGCCGGTGCCGGTGATGCCATAGGTGGCCCAGACGTCGTCGGCGTTGATTTGTGTTATGTTCCACTCCACAGCCTCTGGCAGGGACGTCTGGACGGATGTCCCTGCGGTGAGGGTGTAGGTACGTTCGAGGGTGATGTGATCGACTTGATCGCGGGCGGCGAGGTCCCAAAGGACGGCGGCGTCGGCGGTGACGGATAGGCCGTTGACGATCCAGAAGGGAGTGTAGGCGCGGACGTGGCCCTCGCGTTGGGCGGCGTCGAGGTAGGCGCGGATGCCGGCCTGGCTGCGGTCGGCGTGGGCGCGGAGGGTGTCGTAGACCCAGCGGCCCCGCTCGGCGTGGGATTCGAGGCTGGCAGCGGGACCCAGGTTGGCCTGGCCGCCGAGGTAGACGAGAAAGGTGGCGGCGCCGCCAGGCGACTGCTCCAGCTCGCGGAGGAGAGCGGGGTCGATCTTGGGCAGGAGTTTTTCGTTGGGCTGCGGGACGTCGTCGGCCAGGACCGGGCGGGCGAAGACCAGGAGTCCCAAAAGCAGTATGGCAAAAAGCTTGTGCCTTTTCATAGCCTCTCCATGTTGAGCAGGGCCGGTCATTGATTGTCTTTGTAGATCACCGGCAGGTAGACCCGGTACACCGCCTCTTCGACGCGGAACAGCGCGCTGGTGACGTCCACACCGCAGCGGTTGGTGACGGTCAGGGTAACGGTATAGTCACCAGCGTTGGAATAGTTGTAAATCACGTTGGGCTGGTTCGATGTGCCGGCGCCATCGCCCAGGTCCCAGGCCCAAGTCACCGGGTCGTAGGCAGTGGTATCGGTAAAGATGGCGTTCTGGCCCAGCGTGACTGGGCTGTTGGACAGGAAACCGGCGACGGGCTGATGGCCGACCTCTACACCAAGAGTGTCGGTCTCAACCCATCCGTAGGCGTTGGTTGTGGTCAGTTGCACGGTATAGTCGCCATAGGTCCAGCTATGGGTGACGGCCGGCGTGACGGCCAGGTTGCCGTCGCCCAGGTCCCAGGCGTAGGCCAGCGGGCCAGGCCGGTTGCTTGTGGCGACCAGGGTGACTTGCTCTCCGTCGCACAGCAGCAGCGGGTCGGGTGGCTCGTCGCCAGCGGGATAGCGGATACTCATCTCGGGAGCCAGGATCGTGCTCGTGGCCTGGACCGTCGCCGAGAAGTAACTAAAACTGGTAAAATCCAGATAGGCTTCGTTGGTGATGACCTGCCCGGCCAGCGCCCAATCCACTGGCTGGATCAGGGCCGTCAATGCTCCCGCCGCACTGGCGGGCACGTCGCCCAGGTCCCACACGATGCGGTGGTTAGCCAGGTCGTAGGCGCTGCTCAGGCCGCCGCTGCTGGCGATGTACTCGACGCCGGCGGGCAGCGTGTCGGTCACGAGCACATTCGTGGCCGAGACCAGGCCAGTGTAGGTGAATGAGATGGTGTAGGTCAGCGGGTCGCCGAGGATAACCGGCTCCGGCGTCGCCTGCTTGTTGGCCAGCAAACCCAGGCCCAGGGCCATCTGCGGGGCGACAGCCACGACGTTGGGATTGCTCGCTGGGGCGACGACGATGCGCTCGGCGACGGCGTGAGTGGCGGCGTCGAGGACGTACACCTCGTCGTCGCCGGTGACGCTGCCGCTGGTGACGTAGGCGTAGCGCCCATCGGCGCTGAAATCGACGTCGCGG
>JAFGEI010000114.1 GCA_016931695.1 Anaerolineae bacterium
AAAAACGGGGGGAAATTTGGGGGTTCGCGGGCGGCGAAGCCGCCCGCGAACCCCCAACCCCCAATGTATTGAGAAGATACGGTAGGAGGAACAGGGTGAATCGCCTAGAGGTACGGTTATCCGGATTTGGCGGACAAGGAATTATTCGCAGCGGCGAGATCATCGGCAAGGCGGCGTCCATCTATGACGGCCGCTTTGCCACCTTCACCCAGAGCTATGGCCCCGAGTCGCGCGGCGGCGCCTGTGCGGCCCAGGTCGCCATCGCCGACGACCCGGTGGAGTTGAGCTATCCCCACGTGATCAACCCCTCGGTGCTGGTCATCATGTCCCAGGGCGGCTACAACAGGTACGTCGCCGACTTTCGCCGCGATGGGCTGTTGATCGTCGACGAGGACCTGGTCGAGCTGGATGAGGCGGCCGAGGGACTCGAGATACTCAGTATTCCATCCACGCGCATAGCGGAAGAGATGGGCCGCCGGATCGTCGCCAACGTGGTCATGCTGGGGTTTATTGCCGCAGTGACCGACATCGCGTCGCCGGAGGCAATGCGTCAATCGGTGCTCAGCTCGGTTCCCAAGGGCACGGAGGAACTCAACAGCCGCGCCTTTGACGCCGGCTTTGAATATGGAAAGAAAACGGCACGCGATACGTGACACGCGATACGTAATGCGTGCTGCATACTGCGTGTTACGTGTTGCTGGGGAGCGACCGGAATGAAAGACGTCCTGGTGATTGGCGGCGGCATTGCGGGAATCCAGGCTTCCCTCGATTTGGCCGAGATGGGCATCCAGGTCCACCTGGTCGAAAAAAGCCCCAGCATTGGCGGCCGGATGGCCCAACTGGACAAGACCTTTCCCACCAATGATTGCTCCACCTGCATCCTCTCGCCCAAGATGGTCGATTGCGCGCGCCACCCCAAGATCACCATCCACACCCTGGCCGAGGTCCAGGCGGTGGACGGCGAGGCGGGCGATTTTACGGCCCAGGTGCTCAAGCGGCCCCGCTACGTCGACGAGCACGCCTGCACCGCCTGCGGCGACTGCGCCAAGGTCTGCCCCATCGTCAGGCCAGACGAGTTCCAGATGGGGCTGTCGACCCGCCGCGCCATCTATATCCCCTTTCCCCAGGCGATCCCCCAGGCCTACCTCAGCGACCCCGCCGATTGCCTGGGCAAAGACCCGATCGCCTGCGGCCGCTGCATTCGCGCCTGCCAGAAAGGGTGCATCGATTTTGACATGACGGAAACGGTGATCGAACTGGCGGTGGGGGCGATTGTCGTCGCCGTGGGCATGGAGACCTTTGACCCGGTGGCGCTGAGCGAGTACGGCTACACCCGCTACCCCGACGTCATCACCGGCATCGAGTTCGAGCGGCTGATCTGCGCCAGCGGCCCCTCGGGCGGCCATTTGATCCGCCTCACCGACCGCAAGGAGCCGTCCGTCATCGGTTTTATCCAGTGCGTTGGCTCGCGTAGCCTCAAGTACCAGCGCTTTTGTTCCTCGGTCTGCTGCATGCATGCCACCAAGGAGGCGATCCTGGCCCGAGAGCACCTCCCAGACGTCAAATCGTACATCTTTTACACCGACCTGCGGGCCTCGGGCAAGGGCTTTCGCCAGTACATTGACCGGGCGCAGAAAGAGTACGACGTCGAGTACATCCGCAGCCGGGTTGCCCAGATCGAGGAGAACGAGGACGGGCGGTTGGTCTTTCATTACGAGGACGAGAACTCTCGCCCACAGCAGATGGTGGTCGATCTGGCAGTGCTGGCAACCAGCCTCATCCCTGGCCCCGGCGTGGCCATCCTGTCCCGCCTGTTGGGCCTGGAGCTGGACGAGTACGGCTTTTTCCGCACCAACCCCTTCTCGCCCACCGACACGACGCGGGAGGGGGTCTTTACCTGCGGCTGCTGTCGCGGCCCCTCGGACATTCCCCAGTCGGTGGCCCAGGCCAGCGGCGCGGCGGCCCGGGCGGCCCAGTACGTAATGGAAATCAAGGACATTGAGGAATGAAAGACGCTCTTGTCATCGGCGGCGGCATCGCGGGTATACAGGCCGCTCTCGACCTGGCGGACATGGGGGTTCAGGTCCACCTGGTCGAACGATTGCCCAGCATCGGCGGTCGGATGGCCCAGTTGGACAAAACCTACCCCACCAACGACTGCTCGACCTGCATTCTCTCACCCAAGATGACCGACTGTGCCCGTCACCCCAACATCACCCTGCATACCTATGCCGAGGTGATCGCGCTGGAGGGCGAGGCGGGAGATTTCAGGGCCACGATCCTGCATCATCCCCGCTACGTTGACGAGACCAAGTGCACCGGCTGCGGGGAGTGCATCGCCAGGTGCCCCCAAAAAGTACCCGACGCCTTCAACATGGGCCTGCAGAACCGTAAGAGCATCTATCTCTACTTTCCCCAGGCGATCCCGCAGGTCGTCACCATCGACCCCGATCACTGCATCTACCTCCAAAAGGGCAAGTGCGGTCTCTGCGCCCAGGTCTGCCAGGCCGGGGCGATCGATTTTACGCAGGCGGCGCACGAGATCGACCTGGAGGCCGGGGCGGTGGTGGTCGCCACCGGCTTTGATTTTTTCCATCCCGGCGAACTGACCCACTTTGGCTACGAGCAGTACCCCAACGTCATCACGGCGCTGGAATACGAGCGGCTCGTCTGCGCCTCCGGCCCCACCGAGGGCCACTTGCTGCGCCCCTCCGATGGCCAACCCGCCCGGCGGATCGGTTTCATCCAGTGCGTCGGCTCGCGGGACGTGCGACACCAGGTCTTTTGCTCCTCTGTCTGCTGCATGCACTCCAGCAAGCAGGCGGTCCTCGCCGCTGAGCACGACCCCGGGGTGGAATCGACGGTCTTTTACACCGACTTTCGCGCCTCGGGCAAGGGCTTTCGCGAGTACGTGGCCCGTGCGGAGAGCGAGTACAACGTCCGCTACGTGCGCAGCCGGGTCGCCCGCATCACCGAGGACGAGCAGCACAACCCGGTCATCCAGTACGAGGACGTCGCCACCTCGCGCCCGGCGCAGATGACGGTCGACCTGGCGGTGCTGGCGACCAGTCTCGTCGCCCGCGCAGAGAACGCCGCGCTGGCGCAGATGTTGGGCATCGAGCTCGACGCGTACGGTTTTATCCGCACCGATCCTTTCGCGCCGGTCGACACGACGCAGGAGGGGATCCTGGCCGCCGGCTGCTGCCGCGGACCGTTCGACATCCCCGAGTCGGTGGTGCAGGCCAGCGCCGCCGCTGCCCGCGCCGCCGGTTGGCTCGTTGGCTAGACGGTTGGCAAGAAGTGTTTCGGTACTCTTTTTATGGATCTTGAGGCTATCTTTTGCTTTGTTGCACCCAGAGTGCGTGACGCTGCGATCAAAGCCGCAGTGCAGTTGGAGCAACTTGGCATCCGCTATGCGTTGGCAGGGGGATTTGCTGTCGGGGCTCATGGATATGTGAGAGCTACGACTGATGTGGATTTCTTGGTAGGCGAAGAGGCTTTCGAACATTATGGATCGATTGTGACCTTCAAAGCTGGCGTTCCCATCGAGGTGGATGGTATACGGATTGATTACTTGTCACCCATCACACTAGGGCCGCAATTGGAAGAGGTTCTTGATCATCCCCCGACCAGTGAAGGACTGGCAGTGGTTCCGATTGAAGTACTTGTCCATATGAAGTTGGTGGCTGGGCGGCGCAGAGATAAGGTGGATATTGTTGAACTTGTCAAAGCTGGAGCGGACGTGAAACGCGTGCGACACTATCTTGGTCAGTATGCTCGTGATTTGATTCCCTCGTTTGATGGATTGGTCGATGAGGCGCTGGTCGAGTGATCTATCGAGGAGATATCAGGAAGCTGTTTATTGGTTCTCTTGCTAGATGAAAGTTACAATGAGCAATCATCCTAAAATCGGCGTTTTCGTCTGCCACTGCGGGAGCAACATTGCCGGTCACGTCGACGTGGCGGCGGTCGCCGATTACGCCGAACAGCTGCCCGGCGTCGTGTTCGTGCAGCGCAACCTCTACACCTGCTCCGAGGCCGGCCTGAACGAAATCAAGCTCGCCATCGCCGAGCAAGAACTGGAGCGGGTGGTGGTCGCGGCCTGCACGCCGCGCACCCACGAGCCGCTCTTCCGCGATACTTGCCGCGAGGCGGGGCTGAATCCCTACCTGTTCGAGTTCGTCAACATCCGCGACCAGTGCTCGTGGGTTCACATGCGGGAGATGGAAGCGGCCACGGAGAAGGCGAAGGATTTGGTGCGCATGGGCGTGGCCAAGGCTCACCTGCTGCAGCCGCTGGAGGAGCAGGAGGTCCCCGTCGAACCGGCGGCGCTGGTGATTGGCGGCGGGATGATCGGGATGACCGCTGCCCTCAACCTGGCCCAGCGCGGTTTTACGGTCAAGCTGGTGGAGCGGCAGGCGGAATTGGGCGGCATGCTGCTGCGGTTGGACAAGCTCTACCCGACCCAGGACGACGCGCAGCCGCTGGTCCAGGAGCGGGTTGCCGGGGTGCGGCGCAACGAGCGCATCGAGGTCGTTACCGCGGCGACACTGCGCCAGGTAAAGGGCTTTATCGGCAATTATGAAGTGGTCGTCGAGGACGAGGAGGGGCGGCAGTTCAGTTTCAAGGTCGGTGCGATCATTGTCGCCACTGGCGCGCAGATTTTGCAGCCGCTGGGGTTGTACGGCTACGATGGGCAGCGGGTGATCACCCAGTTAGAGCTGGAGAAGCGGTTCCGGGATTGGCAGAGCGGCGGGCAGCCGGCCGAGCTGCCGGCCCGCGTGGTGATGATCCAATGCGTCGGCGCCCGCATCCCGGAGCGGCCCTACTGCTCCCGCATCTGCTGCACCACGGCGATCAAGAACGCGTTAGAGATCAAGGCCTACAACCCTGCCGCCGAGGTCTATATCCTCTATCGCGACACCGAGACGCAGGGCACGCGCTACGAGGCTTACTACACCCGCGCCCGCGAGGCGGGCATCCAGTTCATCCGCTACAGCCCCCGCCGCCCGCCCGAGGTGGACGAAAAACGGGTCGTGGTCTATGACGAGTTGTTGGGGGCCAGGCTGGGCATCCCCTGCGACATGGTGGTGCTCTCTACCCCGCTGGTCGCCCACGAGGACGCGCGCGAGTTGGCCCAGCTGCTCAAGGTGCCGGTAGACGAGCACGGCTTTTTCCTGGAGGCTCACGTCAAGCTGCGTCCGCTCGACTTTGCCACCGACGGGGTCTATGTGGCAGGGACGGCGCGCTGGCCGGCGCACCTGGAAGAGACCATCGCCCAGGCCTATGGCGCAGCGGCGCGGGCAGCGACGGTTCTGTCCAAGGACCACGTCACGTCGTCCGGCGTGGTGGCGCAGGTCAACGAGGCCCTCTGCCGGGGCTGCGGCCGCTGCATCGAGGTCTGCGAGTTTGGCGCGCCAGTGCTGGTGGAAGTGCGGCCCGGCGTCACCGTGGCGCGGGTCAATCCGGTGGTGTGCAAGGGCTGCGGCGCCTGTTCCTCCATCTGCCCCACCGGGGCCATGGTTGCCATGCACTTTACCGACCAGCAGGTGACGGCGATGGTGCGGGCGGCATTGGCGGTGGAATGACCCTGATAGAATCGAGCAACATCTCATAATGACTCGCCTTGAACCCAAGATCGTCGTTTTTGCCTGCAACTGGTGCTCCTACGCCGGGGCCGACCTGGCCGGGGTGAGCCGCATACAATATCCGCCCACGACGCGCGTGATCCGCGTGATGTGCTCGGGCCGCGTCACCACCGGCTTTATCCTGGAGGCGTTCAATCAGGGAGCGGACGGCGTGCTGGTCACCGGCTGCCATCCGGGCGACTGTCACTATATCTCGGGCAATGAGCAGGCCGCCGTCACGGTCGAAAAGACAAGCCAACTGCTGAGCCTGTTGGGCCTGGAAGCCGGCCGCCTGCGCCTGGAGTGGGTCTCGGCTGCCGAGGGCGCCCGCTTTGCCCGTATCATGACCGAGTTCACGGAACAGATTCGCGAGATGGGGCCGAGTGCGATTGGGAGAGTGGAGAGCGTGAAACGT
>JAFGEI010000021.1 GCA_016931695.1 Anaerolineae bacterium
ATACCTTCCCACTGCCGCTGCCGCCCCGGCACCTCTTTCCGGTGCGCAAGTATGGCCTGCTGCGACGCGCGTTGCTCGATGCCGGAATCGTCCAGGCCGGCGACATGGCCATTGCGCCAGAGGTCACGGACGCGCAGATTCTCCTCGCCCACGATGCCGGCTATTTGCAGCGCGTCCAGGAGGGGCGGCTGACCGAAAAGGAGCTCCGCCGCATCGGCATGCCGTGGTCGGCCGAGTACGTCACCCGCGTGCGCCGCGCGACCGGGGGCACGATCGCCGCCTGCCGCGCCGCCCTGCAGGACGGCGTTGCCGTCAACCTGGCCGGAGGCTACCATCACGCCTTCCACGACTATGGACAGGGCTTTTGCCTGCTCAACGACATCGTCATCGCTGCGCGCGTGATGCAGGCGGAAGGGCTGGCCCGCCAGGTGGCCGTGCTCGACTGCGACGTCCACCAGGGCAACGGCACCGCCGCCCTGGCCGCCGACGATCCGACAATCTATACCTTTTCCATCCACAGCGAATCCAACTTTCCGCTGCACAAGCCCCCGAGCAATCTGGACATTGCCCTGGAGGATGGCGCGGACGCCGCGGCCTTTTTGGCCGCTCTCGACGGGGGACTGTGCCAGTCGTTGGAGGAGGCGCAGGCCGACCTGGCGCTCTACCTGGCCGGCGCGGACCCGTACGAGGACGACCTGCTGGGGCACCTGGCGCTGAGCAAAGAAGGGTTGGCGCAGCGCGACCGCCTGGTGCTCGAGCACTGCCGCCGGCGGCAGCTGCCAGTGGCAGTGCTGCTGGCGGGCGGCTATGGCCGGCTGGTGGAGGACACGGTCGAGATACACCGCACAACAGTGCACATTGCGGCCAAGTTTGCCGCAACCTGGCCCGCTGGAGACTGAAATGGAAACAAAAAGTGGTGCACAAATCAGCCGCAAGGCGTTCGTCCAGTCGGTTGCAATTCTCCTTGCCCTGATGACGATCGCCGGGCTGCTCACGCTGCTCGTCCCGGCGGGAAGTTACGCGCGGGTCGAGATGGAAGGACGGGAGGTCGTCGATCCCGCTTCGTTCCAATACACCGCCCGCCCGGCCTATCCCATCTGGCGCTGGTTCACCGCCCCCATCGAAGTGCTCTGGAGCCCCGACAGCCTGACCATCATCGTCGTCGGCCTCTTTATCCTGATGGTCGGCAGCGCCTTTGCCGTCCTCGACGCCAGCGGCATCCTCCGCGCCGTCCTCGGCCGGGTCGTGCGGGCACTGGGCGGGCGCAAGTACCTCTTGCTGCTGATCGTCACCTTTCTCTTCATGTCGCTGGGTGCTTTTTTCGGGCTTTTCGAAGAAGTCGTCCCGCTCGTGCCGGTCATGATTGGTCTCTCCTACTCGATGGGCTGGGACTCGCTGGTCGGCCTGGGGATGAGCATCCTGGCGACCAACCTGGGCTTTTCCGCTGCCATCACCAATCCCTTTACCATCGGCGTGGCGCAACGGATCGCCGGGCTGCCGCTCTTTTCCGGGGCCTGGCTCCGCGTGCCGATCTTGCTCGCCGTCTATGCCGTTCTGAGCATCTTTCTCGTCCGCTACGCGCGGCGGATCGAGCGCGACCCAGCCCGCTCACCGGTCTTTGCCGAGGATCGCGCCGGCCGGCAAAAGTACGGCGGCTTTGACCTGACTGCACCGGGCAGCCAGGACCCGCGCCTGGGCCGGGCGGCCACCTGGTTCCTGGCCTTTTTCGCCCTCATCGTCCTCGTCCTCGTCGCCGGCCCCTTTGTGCCAGCACTGTCAGATTTTGCCCTTCCGATCGTCGGACTGCTATTCCTTGTCGGCGGCGTGGGAGCGGGGCTGATCAGCGGCTTTGGCGGCCGGAAGGTGCTCAAGACCCTCTGGGAGGGCATCCTGGGCATTGCGCCGGGCATCCCGCTGATCCTGATGGCGGTGAGCATCAAGCACATCGTGGCTCAGGGCGGCATCCTCGACACGATCCTCTACGCCGCATCGCAGCTTTTCGCCAACGCCAGCCCTTTCCTCGCCGCGCTGATGGTCTATGTCCTGGCCCTGGCAATCGAATTTTTTATTGGCTCCGGCTCGGCCAAGGCCTTTTTGATGATGCCGATCCTGGTGCCGCTGGCAGACCTGGTCGGCGTGACGCGGCAGGTCACGGTGACGGCCTACTGCTTTGGCGACGGCTTTTCCAACATGGCCTATCCCACCAGCCCCGTCCTACTGATCTGCCTGGGCCTGACGGTCGTGACGTACGCCAAGTGGATGCGCTGGACGCTGAAACTGTGGCTCTGGGTCTTGTTGCTCACGGTGATCTTTTTGGGCCTCGCCGTGGCGATCGGCTACGGGCCGTTCTGAAGCGGGGCGCGCAGCGCGCGTCCCACTGACCGCCGAACCACGACCCGCCCCGCAAAACACGCAGGTCGGGGCCGTCTAACTCCTCCCGGCCATCGTGCGGGTCGTAGGGATAGCCATAGTCCGGCCGGTAGGCGCTGTTGCGCCCCCAGCGGCGGCCGTCCGCGCCGCGGGCGGCCTTCCCCCATTCCGCCTCAGTCGGCAGGCAGGCGACGTGACCCTCCGGCGCGGGCGACGCATGCGTCGCCCCTACGGCCCGCAACTGCTTGGTTAGCCAGGCGCAGTAGGCCATCGCCTCGTACCACGTCACCTCCACCACCGGGCGATTGTCGATGCCCCAGTGCGGGTGATTCCAGTAGTAGGGTCGTCCCCGCTGCTCCACCGTCCGCCCGGTCACCCACTCGGCGTAGCGGCGTTAAAAGTCCTTGTCCGTATCCGCCAGCGGCGAGAGGGCCGGCTCCGGGCGCATTTATTAGTTGGGGGAGCCCTGGATGATCTCGGAATTTCTGCCACGAATTTTCTACCTTTTTCCGTGTTAATTCGTGTAATTCGCGGCTGATTTTTAACGCTCCCCCAAGTTTTCATACGCCCCTATCTATCCGTTGTCTCAAGCGAGGCTTGCGAAAATGGGGTGATGTGGTAAAATATCGACCACACAAAAGAATAGGGGGACAAATCCCCCTCCTCTCATTGTTTCATCTTGCCGAGGTAGCTCAGCCTGGTAGAGCACCTGACTGAAAATCAGG
>JAFGEI010000115.1 GCA_016931695.1 Anaerolineae bacterium
AACCTTTCTTGTCTGTGCTAGGACATCTCAACCAGATTAAAGTCGATGTTGCCCGGAAGCAGATCGCCGGGATAGTCGGCCCACAGGTCAAGTTCCTCGTCGTATTCGTCTAGGTCGCCGTTGTCACCACGGCAGTTGTCGCAGTACCACGCGCCCTTACCGCTCCATCGCTCCATTTCCGACGTCCCGGAGTAAAAGTTTCCGCAGCACGAACAGAACCCGTTTTGCGCGGCGTGCTCCGGGCAGTAGAACCAACCCAAGTCCCGGTTATCCTTATCGTCGTACAGCTCACACAGGAAGGCGTCGGCAGCGCAGCCAGGGCTCTGGCATTTCGGCTTCCATTCCCACAGACCTTGCAGGCCCCTTGCCGGAATTGGCTCTACCAGTAGCGTCGGCCTGCCAAGTCGCCACATATATCGGCCCGGCGTGTAGTCTCCGAAAGACCGCTCGGGCCATCCGGGCACGTTATCGGTGGTGATTAGTGTCACTTCCTCAATGGTCGTGACCGCAAGTATCACGCCAGTTGGAACCTCCTCGCCGCCAAAGACGACCTCCCGAAATATCTTGTCGTCAAGTTTCTCCCGGCACCATCCCTGCCTTGGGAGCGCCTTCGCTGCGTGGATGGCGATTGGCCCTCTGTATCCAGGTTGCCACGGTCTTGTTTCGTAGTGCTTCAGGTCCTTGGCGACCAACGTCGCCGGAGGCTGCCAGAGCGTGATTGCTTTCATTTGTCAACTCTTTCCCAGGCATCAAGGACCGCTTGTATTGCAGCATAAAAGGTGTCCATGTCTGAGCCCACGTCCTTTGCCGGGGCGTTGGCAACCTCGTACAATTTCCCAACGGCGTCCCATACTGCCGCTGAACCAGGAACAATTAGGCTCGTTTGCTCTCTGAATTGTCTGAGCTGGGCTTGCGCTGTTTCGTAATCATCCAGCAGGGAGATGACTGTCGCACCCAAGACTGAGCCCTCTGTCTCCACCATAATGCCCGCCGCTATTCGTAGATTTTCCAGTTGCTCTAAGTTTAGTTTCATCATCCCTCCCCTGCGCGTATAATCTGCACTACCTGCACTCACTCGGACAGCTCCTTCTCCCTGAGCTTGATCTCCGCCGCTGCGGCGATGGCCACCGCGTCCGACTCGTTGTGGTCGGTCAGGTCGAGACTAAACACCGCGTTGACGGTGTACAGCACCTGCTCCTTGGCCGCGTTTCCGCCCAGCCCGACCGCCGTGCAGCGCACCGCCGGGGTCACCTCGACCACCGGCAGCCCGAACATCGTCGCCGCCAGGCGGTACGCAGCGCCCAGTTGGGCCAGCGTCACCAGGGTTTTGGCATTCAGCTTGAAAAAGGGGGTCTCCACGGCGACCGCCTGGGGCCACAGCCCGAGGAGCTGCAGCCACAGCCAGTTGTGGGCCGCGGCCAGCTTCTCGTCCAGGGTGTCGCCCTCCGGGCGGAACACCCCCGAGGCCAGCACCGTCCCGTCGTCGAGCAGCGCCCAGCCGGTGGCCACCGTGCTGGGGTCCAGTCCGAGGATCCGGGTCATTTTGTCTCCTCCCGCCTACCACACCCACACGGCGTAGTAGATCACGTCGCCGATGATAAACCCCAGGGCGAACAGCGCCACCCTTCGGTACAGCCGCCACAGCCGCCGCGTCGTTTCCCGATCCATGCCTGCCTCCCGCGTCAGTTCAGCACCACCACGATCGGCCGCGGCCACCAGCGGAGGCGGACGGTCACCATCCAGTAGCGGTTTTGGGGCCGGATTATTCGGCCTCCTGCGGCCGGTCGAGATCGTTTCATGTAAAGGAAAACCCCGCTTACCTCTACTCCCGGTCCCGATGCTTACGGCCGCGGACGGTAGTACCGCGCCGTCTGCTCCATCAACGCGTGGCCCGCCGCCCGCTGTACCACCGGCAGCGCCACCCCCAGGTCGAGCTGCTCGGTGATGTAGGTCCGCCGCAGGTCGTGCGGCGCCAGATGCCCCAACCCCGCCCGCACCGCACAGCTCCGCACGATGCGATATACGTTGCCGTAGCTCAGCCGCCGCCCGCTCCCGTCCAGCGCCTGCAGCAACGGCGCCCGCACCGCTACCAGCCGCCGGCCTGCCTGGATGTAGCGCAGCAGCGCCTCCGCCGCCTCCGGCCCGGCCAGCACCTGCCGGCTGTGGCCGCCCTTCCCGCCGCGCACCACCAGCCGCAGCCCGTCCCCCTCGAAATGCACGTCCCGCTGCTCCAGGAATATCGCCTCGGCCGCCCGCAGCCCGGTGGCCAGCAGCCACACCAGGACCGAATCGCGCCGGTTCAGCGCCGCGCCGGCCAGGACGGCCACCTGCCGGCGCGTCAGCGCCCGGCCGGTCAGCTCCCGGCCCACCCTCGGCAGCGGCACCCCGCCGGCCGGGTTCGGGCCGGGGTGCAAACCCTGGCCGATGCACCACTCGAAAAACGACCGGACCACGCTCAGCCTCAGCCGCACCGTCCGCGGCGACAACCCCGCGCTCACCAGCTCCGCCTTCCAGGCCGCCACGTGCGCCACCGTCACCTCCGCCGGCCCAGAGCCGGCTTTGCGCGCAAACTCCCGCAAAGCCTTCAAATAGGTCTGCCGCGTCGCCAGAGTGTTCGCCCCGCCCAGCCACACCACCGCCGGCAGCCAGGCCCCCGCCAACGCGATCTCCCCCCCGGCCGCCGCTAACCTCTCCACCATCTCACCTACGGCGCCCTGCACCCCGGCCCCGGCGTCCCCCCGGAGCGGTTATACATGTCCGCGCAATCCCTCGTCGATAGTGGCGGCCCCGTCAGCGGCTCGCCGCTCTCCAGCTCCGGGCAGCTCACGCACGCCCGGCACGTCCCTTCCGGCGTCCACCATGAGCAGCCACATTCGCACTTCAGGTTCTGCGTCCCTGCCGACCATGCCACGAACAGGATCAGGACCATAGCCAACAGCACCGCCGCCACCAGCCAAAACTTCGTGTCAAAGTCCATCTCCCCCCCCCAACCTCACCGCACCCGGCCCTGCCGCCGCTGCTTCTGCCGCCTGGCCATCACCTCCGCCGGCGGCCGCAGGCCCGCGTCGGCCCGGATCAGCTCCTGGCAGCGGTTCGCCACCGTGCGATAATCCGGCACATCCCGGCGCACATACCACGCCTCAAACTCCTCCCACGGCCGCGCCCGCCAATAGTCCAGATCGCAGTAGCGCTTCAGATAGCGGAGGTAGGCTAGCTTGTAGTCTCTCCGCGTCTCCGGCTCCTCCAGCAGCATCGCCCGGCACCGATCAACGACGTCGCCGGCGACCTGGTCGCCGGCCATCCCGAACAGGCCCGCCTGGTAGACGACCTGGCCGCTCATTTCATCAGCCTCTTGACCACTGCTTCGACCGCGTACAGGATCACCACACAGCCGCTCGCTATCGCCACGAACCACAGAAACGCCTCCCAAAAATCCATCACCCCTCCTTACCCCGGCCGCACTCTGGCCCCCACCTGGGCCAGCAGCGCCACGATCCGCTGCGCCGCCGACAGGGCGATCGCCTGCCGCCGCAGCGCCTCCTCCCGGGTGAACTGCTCCCCCTCGATCAGCGGCCGCAGCGCCTTCACCGCCCGGGCCGCCTCCTCCGCCGCGCAGTCCCGCGCCCAGGCCGCGTTGTTCGGCTATAGTGGTATCGGCAGAACCTTAACATCCGAACGGACCACGAGCCGTCCACGCGCCGCCCGCCCGATCCGCGTGTAACGGTACACGTGAGAGGGGAGGTTCGCCAGGTCGCAGCCCATCTCCTCCTGCAGCTCCAGGACGTTCCCGATGCCCCAGTTGTAGGCAGCCAGCGCCCATTCCCGCCGCTGCGGACAGCGCTGCCGGCCGGCCAGGTTCCGCAAATAGCCCGCCGCGCACGCCGCCGAATCGTCCCAATCCCACGGGTCTCCCTCGCACCGCCTGCCCTCCCACACCATCGGCGAGATCTGGAACGGCCCTCGCTCGCCTCTCTCGCCATGGCCACACACCATATCCGGCCCGCACTCCGCCGCGCTCCACGCCATCAGGAACGCCACCGTCACCGTGATCATAGTCCCAATCCTTTGCCTCCCCCCCCTGTGCCTGGGGGCGGCTGGCGCCGCCCCCAGGCCAGGAGAAAGGAGGTCCGGCCGCGTGCAGCCCCTGTCCCCCGACTGGGCCGCCTGCCCTTGTGCCGTAGGTGCAAGGGTCACGCGCCGGAGGCCGGGGCCCAGTCCGGCAGGGAGTTCCGCTCCCCGCTCGACTCAACCCCGGCCTCCGATTCGCGACCGCACCCCAGCCGCTCCGCCCAGCCCCGCGCCCGCGCCCAGGGCAGCAACACCTGCACCAGCGACGCCCGCAGCTCCTCCATCGTCACCTGCCGCGCCGGGTCCGGGTCCTGCACCACCGCCAACCGGTAGGGAGTGATCACTCGGACGGCTCCCCTTCGCCGGCCGGCGCCAGGAACTGCCGGTGGATGGTGAACCGCTTCCCGTCGTCGCCCCGCACCAGCAGCAGGCGCCCATGGCTGAACTTGGACCGGCTGTAGCCGATGACCGTCACCGCGAAACTCCGCTTGCCGGCCCAGTCCGTATAGATCGCCCGCTCGCCGGGCTGCCAGCTGCGTGGGATGGGCTTATCACTCATCGGCCCGCCTCCTGTTGTCTCCTACAATGGGGAGCCATCGTCGAGGATCGGCAATAGCTCGTCGCGGACATATTTGGCCCACATGTCGGCGAGTTGGTGGGCGGTCTGGTCGATGGCCAGCATCCGGCCGGGGTACGATGGGCTGTCGATGTGCCGGATCAAGGCGCGCAGGACGCTGGTGATTTGCTGTCTCGGGGAGAGGGTGGTATCGTCGCTCATTGGTGGGGTCTCCTGGTTGTCCAGAGTGCTGATATTCAGGATGCCAATGGGCTGTGGTTGGATGGCATCAAGGCGGTCGACCAACTCCGACAGACTGCTCTGCGCGATTGCTATGGCCAAAACCACCTTTGAGGCGATAGAGATTGCCTGACCATCATGTAACTCGAATGTTTGGACCTTCCTTTTGGCCAGTTCCAAGTGGTAACGGATTTCTTCGATGGTCACATCCGGGGCCTGATCGCTCATCGCGTGGCCTCCGGGTTCTGGACGTCCAGAACCCCGGCCATCGGGATAGACAGCTGCACCCCGGCGATCCCCAACCGGCTCACGATCTCCTGCATCCCCTCCTCCGCCGTGATGTGGCCGCCCAGGTAGCCGGCCAGCACCCGGGTCAGCGCGTCGCCGTTCAGCGGCGGGGCGATCCGCCTCGCCTCCTGGCGGATCAGAAACCGCACCACATCCGAGTTCGACCGGATAGCATAATGGCGCTGTACCTGGAAAAACTGCTCAAGTTCCTCATTCTCCAGGAGCGTATTGACAAAGAGCCTCGACTTTTCCCCCATCGTCACCCTGCCTTAGTTTAAACTCTCGCTACTCATAGACACCTGTCTAGTATAGCAGAGATTTAGACAAATGTCAAGGGGTTTAGAGACCAATTACTATTAAAATTCTGGTAAACTTAGACGCATGACTAACGACGAGCCACAACCAGGTATAATAGTAA
>JAFGEI010000004.1 GCA_016931695.1 Anaerolineae bacterium
AAGCGGCCAGGCCGGCGTTTCCGACGGGGATCTGACGATCCCCTCCGAGCAAGAACTGGTTGTTCATTTCGGCCGCGATGCACTAGGCCCCCTCTTGTATAACGAAGCAGCCTGCCGAAAGTAACGGGAAGCGAACCGATCATTCAATTTTCTCGATGCGGAAAAAAATGTCCCCGGCCGGCGCTTGCACGCGCACCCGCTCCCCCACCTTGCAGCCCAGCAGCTCCCGTCCCAGCGGGGACTCGTAAGAGATGCGCCCCTCGATTGGGTCTGCTTCGGCCGGCCCGACGAGATGGAACGCCTCGGTCTCGCCCAGCCCCTCTTCGACCACCGTGACCCGGCTGCCCAGGCGCACCTCCTCGGTCGTCCCTCCCTCGGCAATGATCACCGCCTGGCGCAACATGGCCTCGATCTCGAGAATTCGCCCCTCCAAAAAACCTTGCTCTTCCTTGGCGGTGATATAGTCGGCGTTCTCGGAGAGATCGCCCTGCTGGATTGCCCGCCGCAGCCGTTCGGCCAGCGCCGGGCGGCGGACGTTGACGAGTTTATCCAATTCCTCCTGCAATCTTTCGATCCCCTCTGCAGTGAGGTGCACAGCTTTTTGATTCATCATTCCCAGACCCCTCCGAACAATCGCTCCCACAGGGGCGGGCCGAGCAGGCACAGCCCTACCACTACCGAGGAGAGGGCAGCCAGCAAAACCGCTCCCGCCGACACATCCTTGGCCGCCTTGGCCAGCGGATGGAATTCGGGGCTGACCAGATCGATCAGCAATTCGATCACCGTGTTCAGCGACTCGACGACGAGCACAAAACCCACCGTCAGGGCAATCACCGCCCAATGGCCGGCCGGCAGTCTCAGCCACATCCCCAATCCGCACACGGCGGCGGCGATCAGCACATGGATGCGCATGTTGCGCTGGGTGCGCAGGGCATAGCCCAGGCCCGCCAGAGCATAGGCAAAGCTCGACCAGAGGGTGCGGCAGCGCATGGCCTCAATCCAGCCAGGCGAGCTGCACGCCCAATGCCTCGAGGATGGCCTGCTGGGCGGCCCACATCCGGGCCCGGGCTGGCCCAGGCTGGTCGTCGTGCCCCAGCAGGTGCAGGACGCCGTGGACGACCAGCAGCTGCAGCTCGGCCAGAACGGAATGGCCCGCTTCACGTGCCTGTTCGGCGGCGCGCGGATAGGAAACGATCACGTCGCCCAGATAGTGGGGCTGTTCCAGCTCGTTCACAAACGGCCCCTCGTCCCCGCCGGGAAAAGCGAGGACGTCGGTGGGGGTGTCGACGGCGCGATAGCGTCGATTCAGCTCCTGAAGAGTCTCGTCGTCCGAGATCACGACAGTGACCTCGACCGGTGGCGCGCCCTGGTGCGACAGCGTCTCCAGGGCGGCGCGGTGCAGCATTGGCGCTTCCACCACGGGCCACTCTCGTTCAACTTGTACCTGGACCCAATACTGTTGGGCGGCCTCAGCGTCCATTTTTTACTCCCTGACTCGAACCAGCGACGATGTCCAATCCCGGTCAGGATTGTCATGTCAGAACAGGCGCTTCCTCCTCTGTGGCAGCGATCTCGGGGTAATGAATCCGCGGATGGAACACGCCCTTCAAGGTCGAAATGAAGGAATCTTGCACCATGGCCAGGTCCTTCATTGTGATGGGACATTCGTCCAATTGTCCAGAGCGGATGGCTCGGTCGAAAATCTTTTGCACTGCCTCGGCCAATTCCTCTGGCGAAGCGGGGCGATTGGCGCGGACGATCGCCTCCGAGCCATCTGCCAACATCACCAGGGCGGTCTCGCGGCTCTGGGGCTTGGGGCCCCGATGGCGGAAGAACGATTCGTCGACCAGCGAGGCGTCCCCTCCGGCCAACTCGACCGCCTTTTCGTACAAAAAACTGGCGCGGTTGGTGCCATGGTGCTCAGGGATAAAAGCTCGTATCTGGCTGGGCAGCCGGTAACGGCGGGCCAGTTCGAGGCCATCCTGGACGTGCTGGATGATGATATCGGCGCTGGTACGTGGATCCAATTGCTGGTGTGGATTGACTCCCTCCATCTGGTTCTCGACGAAAAAGTAGGGGCGGGCGATTTTGCCCACGTCGTGATAGTATGCCCCAACCCGGGTGAGCAAAGCGTTGGCCCCAATCCGCTCGGCCGCCTGCTCCGCCAGGTTGGCGACCATCAGCGAATGGTGATAGGTTCCGGGCGATTCGCGCAGCAACCGCTGCAGCAGCGGTTGATCCGGCCGGCTCAGCTCGATGAGGCGAAACGTGGTGATGATGTCAAACAACGGACCGATGAGAAACAACAGGCCCAAGGCCATGCTGGCCGAGACCAGGCCGTTGACAATCGCGGCCAACAGGCTCAGCGTGACATCGACCAAATCCGTCCGTTCCAGCGGAAGTTGAAAGCCCAGCAGTACGACCACGTGAACCATGGCGACAAAGAGCGCTGCTCGAAAGAGGGCTCCGGGGTGATCCGCCTTTTGCAGTGACAGCGTGGCTACAAGCCCGCCCAGGACGGTATAGGAGGCCAACTCGAGCGGCTGGTTGGCGATCAAGCCGACGACGGCACCCATCAGCAGGCTGACCGCCAGGCCGGTATGCTGGCCCAGGGTGACAGTCGCCAGCATGGCCAGCGCCGATGCAGGGTACAGATATTGCAATACCGTGCGGTCGGGCACCAGCAAGCGGGCCAGGAAGAAAAAGAGCGCCAGGAGCAGTCCCAACAACAACAGCTTGCGCCCTTCCCAGAGCACGTCAGGCTGGAAGCGGGCCAGGAAGAGGCCCAGGAGGACGACGGCGGCCAGGGCCAGCAGCCCCTGCCCGGCAACGTCGACCCAACTGGTGCGGGACTGTTGGAGGCCCAGTTCGCGCAGTGCTTCCAGGTCGAGCGCATCGACCCGTTTGCCCTCGCGGACGACGATTTCGCCGGCCTCATAGTTGCGGAGAACCGGCGGGACCTGTTCGCGGGCCTGGTCGCGCGCGGCCTGGGTTGCCGCAGCATCGTAGAACGAGTTGGCGACAATGAGACGCCGCGCCAGGGCGGCCGTCACGTCTGCTTCCTCCGGGGAGAGGTCCAGCCCGACCAGCAAGGGCACTGCCTGCCACGCCTCGTCGACGAATCCGTCCACCACCCCCCGCCGCATCATCTCGTCGACAACGCTCAGGGTCTCGAGCTGCACCCGTCCCCACGATTCGTCGGACAGCGCCAACAGCCCGTCAGCGATCTCGATCGGCAGGTCTGCCAGTTCGGGGACCGCCAGCAGCCAGGCGCGTCGTTGGGTCGGCGTGGCGACGGTGTCCGCATGGACCGAGCCCAGGTAATCGAGCACCTGCTGGGTGCGGTCCAACTGTTCGCGAGCCAGCGCCGCGTCCGGCGGGGTATAGACCGGCTCAACCGCCTGTTCCGCCAGCCGCTGCTGTTCCATGGTGCGGATCTCGCTGTCAAACGTGATGCGCCGGGGGGCCCGGATGTCCCGCGGCGCGACGTCGCCCTCCTCCAACACCAGGCGACCAGAAGGGAAAAGGGGAAAGGCAAGCAAAAACGTGGCAAGGGCGACAAGGACCACGGCCATCAATACCAACCGGGTCCACACCCACCAACTTTTTCGCTGCAAAGCGCCCATTCTTGATTGGTTCAGAGCAAAACATGGGGCGACCCGTTGGGTCGCCCCGCTACTGGATTCAACGACTCGGGTCAATCGTTGCCAACACGCTACCCTTGTCGAGGGGAGGCCTAGGAGATCAAGAGTTCTCGCACCACCTGGTTGACCAGCCGGCCGTCGGCCTGTCCCTTCATTTGAGGCATCAGTTGTTGCATCACCGCTCCCAAGTCGCCCGGCCCCGTGGCTCCTACCTCGGCAATGACCCGGCGGGCTTGCACGGCGATTTCTTCAGGTGTCAGCATCTGGGGGAGATATGTTTCCAGGAAAGCCAACTCCTGTTCTTCTTCGGCCAGTCGCTCCGGCCGGCTCGCCTCTTGCAGCTCCTCGATCGTCTCGCGGCGCTTCTTGGCCTCGCGTTGCAGCAGGGCCGCGAGAGCAGGCTCGTCCAGTTCGCCTCCTTGTTCCACCTCGGCCAATTGGATCGCCGCCAGGCACATGCGGATGACCGACTTGCGAAGCTCGTCCCGCTCGCGCAGGGCTTGTTTCAGATCCTCTTGCAGCTGCTCTTTCAGGCCCACTTTTTTCTCCTACCGCCCATCTTGCCGGCGTTGAACCTTGTTCGTCGTCCGGCGGCTTTTGCGCAGCTTGGCCGCTCGCTTGCGCTTGCGGAGAATACTCGGCGGCTCGTAGAACCGCCGGCGCCGAACCTCGGAGAGAATCCGGTCATTCTGCACCCTCTTTTTGAAACGGCGCAACAAAGAGTCCAGGGACTCGCCATCTTCTGCAACCACGCGTGTCACTTTACGTCTCACCCCCTCCCCATGTGTACTTGGTAGCTCGCAACTGCTCAGCCAATCGCCCCTGGAGCATCGGCGACAACGGTGGGAGAACGTCCAGGGGCGAAATGCGGCCTTGTCAACGTAGCTACGGCGTCCATTATAACCCAGGAAAAGGCTTTGTCAAGAGTACCGAATCACCCGTCAAGAACTGCTCTCCGGTTCCCAGATGTGGCGAATCTGTATGTCGTTGGACTCGAGCGAGGCGACCAGTTCCTCCCGATCCACTCCTTCGACCCGAAAGGCGAGGATACGATCCTGGGGCCCCTCGCCCCAGAAGGTGCCCAAAGAGTGGATGTTGCCGCCAACCTGGGCAATGCAATTGGCCAGTTGTGCCAGGCTGCCCACCCGCTCGGGGATCGTCACCGTGACCCGCAGGCTGGGATGCCCGCCGCCCAATCCCTCGACAAAGACGCGAAAGATGTCGGTGTCGCTGATGATCCCCACCAGCCGATTGTCCTGGACAACGGGCAGGCAGCCGATCCGATGATCGACCATGATCCGCGCCGCTTCCTCGATCGGCACCTCGGGCGAGACCACGACGGTCTCTTGTTGCATAATCTGGCTGACCATTGTCCGTGAGAGCAAGTAGTCGATCTCAAAGACGCTGAGGGAAAGATCCGGGCTTGGAGAAGCATAGACCAGGCTCTTTTCGGTGACGATGCCGACCGGCCTGTTGTCCTCGTCGACGACAGGCAAGTGTCGAAACGGCTGGCTGCGGATAAGGGCCAGCGCATCCTTGAGGCTGGTCTCGGGCGTAATCGTTACTGGATTGGCTGTCATACGATCTTTTACTAACATTTCTTACCTCCCTTTGTAGCACGACAATGTAACTGCTCAGCCCGACCCGCGACGCACCTTCCCGAAAGCTTTACTGGCGCTCACTTCACACAGAGCACACGGTAGCGCAGGTTTCGATGAGCCGGGCAGGCGATTTTCAGCTTTTGGGAAGGCCGCCTGAGCGGCCCGAACGATAGCTAACCTGGCGGCCAGCCGAAGGAGCGCCCCCCCATCAGGTGCATGTGCAGGTGATAGATGGATTGTCCGGCCTGGAGGCCGGTATTGACGACCAGGCGATAGCCTTCAAGTTCCAATTCCTCGGCCAGGTGACGGGCCACCGTAAAGAGCCGGCCCAACGCCGGCTCGTCCACCGGCGTGACCTGGTCTACCCCATCCAGGTGATGGTTGGGAACGATGAGAATGTGAACCGGGGCGCGGGGATGCAGGTCCTGGAACGCCGTAACCCGCTGGTCCTGGTAGACGATCTGTGCCGGTGCCTGGCCCTGGACGATGCGGCAAAAGATACAGTCTTTCATGCGCTGATTTCTCCGATCAACACGTTATTGGCGGTGCCCACCATCCGTGTCCGGGTAATGCGATTGTGCAGGTCTGCCTGCAAGGCGACCGTTACCGGCAAATAGTTGTCGGTCCAGCCGCGCCAGCGTCCATTCTGGCCGCGCTCCCACAACACGTCTATTTCCTGGCCGACGTGCTGTTGGCGAAAGCGCGCCGCCAGCCGTTCCCCCAACTCGCGCATGCGGCGGGCCCGTTCCTGCCGCATGGGGACGGGAACCTGGTCGTCCATCTGCGCAGCACGCGTCCCCGGCCGGGCCGAAAAGGGAAAAACGTGCAGGCGGGCAAAGCCTATTTGCGCTACAAAGGCCTGGCTTGCGGCAAAGTCCGCCTCGTCCTCGCCGGGAAAGCCAACTATGAGATCGGTAGTCAGCGCCAGGCCGGGAATGGCGGCACGGGCGGCCGCCGCCAACTGTGCGTACTGCCCGGTATCGTTGCGCCGTCCCATCCGCCGCAGCGTGGCGTCACAGCCAGACTGCAGGGGCAGGTGAAGCTGGCGGCAGAGGCGCGGGTCGGACCATAGTTCCAGGTCCCGCTCTGCCAGGTCCCACGGTTCCAGGGAAGAGAGGCGCAGGCGGGGCAGGCGCGTCTGCGCCAGGATCGCCTCCACCAGGCCGGCCAGCCCCCGCTCTATTCCCCGCTCGCGGCCATAGGCGCCCAGATTGACCCCGGTGAGCACGACTTCCCGGTATCCTTCTGCTACGCGCTGCCGGACCTCGGCCACGACCTCGGCCGACGAGCGGCTGCGGGATGGCCCGCGCAGCAGCGGGACGATGCAGTAGGCGCAGCGGTTGTCGCACCCATCCTGGACCTTGACGAAAGCGCGGGTGTGCAGAAAAGCGCCGAGGTCTTGTCCGCCTGCTGGCAGGGGGAACGTGGTATCGGGAGAGAGATCATACAGCAGGATGTCGACCACCCGCTCTTTTTCGTCGTTGGGAATGACCCATTTGACGCCGGGGAGCTGGCCCAGTTTCCCGGCGTGCAGCGTCGCCGCGCAGCCGACAACCGCAATCCGTAGCACGGGATTCGCCCGCCGCAGCGAGCGCAGCAGCCGGCGCCCTTTTTTCTCGGCGCTGGCAGTCACCGCGCAGGTGTTGACGACGCACAGGTCTGCCTGGGCCGGATCGCCGACCAGGATCTGCCCTGCCGCCGCCAGGTGGCGGGCGAACGACTCGGTCTCACTCCGGTTCAGGCGACAGCCCAGGCTGTGGAGATAGACGCGCTGGCTCATGCGGTTTACAGTCGATTACGGCGGGGTGACGTGTAGGTTGTCAAAGTGAATTTCAACCCCGCCCTGATAAAACGTGCCGGCATAGAGGCCGACATTGCCGTGGGAGAACTGTCGATCCTCCACGCGGGCCAACTCTTGCCCGTTGACGACCAGGATCAACGCGCTGCCCTGGGCAGTCACTTCGATCACGTTGGTCGCCTGTCCCTGGCGAATCGCTTCTGTTGGCGTCCAGTTCCCTCCCAGCAGCTCGGGCGTTCCATCGACAAACTTGCTGACCAGGAAATAACCATCCCCGCTGATGGAAAAGCGGTAAAAATTGTCGCTGTCCTCCATTCGCAGCAGCACGCCGTACTCGTTATCGTCGGGCCCGGCGACCTGGGTGGCCTCCACGGTGAGGTGAAAATCTCTCAGGTCCTGGCTGGCTGTCGCCCACGCCAGTTGGTTCGGCACGATGACATAGACGCGCAGCACGCCGTCCTGCACTCCGACCTGGGCCGTGGCGTCGGATTCCACCTGCCAGGCTCCCGGCGAGGCGAAATCCTCGTTCCAAGACACGTCCCCGCCCACACAGGCGGCCAGCAACAGCGCCAGGAGCAACAGCCAGCCTTTTTTCATTCCTGCTCCTCGGGAGCGACGACCCGCAGATCGTCAAAGTGAACGCGGATCGCCCCCCCTGTTCCGGTTCCCACTCCCAGGCCGACGTCGCCGCGCCGGAGACTGCCGTCGATCACGCTGGCCACCTGCTGCCCGTCGACGTAGAGGGTGAGCCGATCGCCCTGGCATACCGCGCGGATTACGTACCGGTCCCCGGTGGGACGAACGCCACTGGACTGTAAAAGCCCCTCTCCAGTCAGCGCCTGCGCCTCGCCATCCTGCACGCGGAGGATGCCATAATACCCCGCGTCGGCCACCGCAAAGTAGTAAAAGCTGTCCGGCGACTGGTAGCGGCAGATCAGGCCAAAGTGCCCGTTTGCCGCGCCGGACACCGGCCGGGCCTCGACGTCGATCACCACGTCGGTCAAGCGGTGGTGCGAGCGCGACCAGACAAACCACTGCGGCTCGTACACCTCGATAAAGTATTCCCCTTCCTGGTACCCCTGGTCAAACATCTCCTGGCTTTCGACCGCCCAACCGCTGTCGGGATTGCCGAACCGATCCTCAAGCAGCGGCTCCTCATCTTCCCGGCAGCCTGCGAGCACGAGAAGGGCCACCGCCAGCACGACGGGCAGGACGTGTACGAACCGGTTTTTTGCGCTCATTCATTCCCCTCCTGGATGGCAGTCAGGTCGATTATATCACGTCGTAGAGGCTCGGCCAATTTCTCCTCTTTGCTAGTACACGCAGGCGAAAATACCCCGCCGGTTCTATGCCTGCCCTGGATCCCCGCGCCTGTCCCCGCTTCCGCGGGGATCCGCGGGGACAGGCGCGGGGACTTGCGGGAATCCTGGCCCCAGGCCTCGGTAAGCGGCCAGGTCGGCGTTTCCGACGGGGATCTGACGATCCCCTCCGGGCAAGAACTGGCTGTTCATTTCGGCCGCGCTAGATACTTGCCTGGGAGCGATACTCGCCCCACACGCCCCGCAGGGCGCGGCAGATTTCGCCCAGCGTGCAGTCCGCTTCCGCAGCGGCGACAAAAAGCGGCATCAGCGGTTCGTCTTCGGCTCGTGCGGCGGCCTCAATGCGGCTCAGAATGGCGGAAACCCGCTCGCCATCGCGCCGGGAACGCAGCGCTGCCAGCCGCCCCCGCTGCTGCGCCTCGATCGCCGGGTTGACCACCAGGCGCTCTAGCTCGATCTTTTCCCCGACCTGGTACTCGTTGACCCCGACGATCGTCCGCTCCTTTCGTTCGACCTCCTGCTGGTAGCGATAGGCCGAGTCGGCGATCTCTTGCTGGACGTACCCGCCCTCGATCGCCGCCAGCGCCCCGCCCAGGTCGTCGATCTTGGCCAGGTAGGACCGGGCCTGCCGCTCGACCTCGCCGGTGAGGTGCTCGATCAGGTAGGAACCAGCCAGCGGGTCGACGGTGTTGGCGACCCCCGACTCGTGGGCGATGACCTGCTGGGTGCGCAGGGCGATGCGCACCGACTCTTCGGTCGGCAGCCAGAGCGCCTCGTCGCGGGAGTTGGTGTGCAGCGACTGGGTCCCGCCCAGCACCGCCGCCAGCGCCTGCAGCGTCACCCGCACGACATTGTTCTCCGGCTGCTGGGCGGTGAGGGTGCAGCCGGCGGTCTGGGTGTGAAAGCGCAGCGACCAGGAACGAGGGTCTTGAGCGCCAAAGCGGTCCCGCATGATGCGCGCCCACAGCCGGCGGGCAGCGCGGAACTTGGCGATCTCTTCCAAAAAGTCGTTGTGGGCGTTAAAAAAGAACGAGAGGCGGGGGGCAAAAACATCGATGTCGAGCCCCGCTTGCAGGGCCGCCGCCACGTAGGCAATGCCGTTCGCCAGGGTAAAAGCGACCTCTTGGACGGCCGTGGCGCCCGCTTCACGGATGTGGTAGCCGCTGATGCTGATGGTATTCCAGCGCGGCACCTCGGCGGTGCAGTAGCGAAAGAGGTCCGTCACCAGGCGCATGGACGGCCGGGGGGCAAAGATGTAGGTGCCGCGGGCAACGTATTCCTTGAGGATGTCGTTCTGCACCGTGCCCCGCAGCTTGCCCGGCGCCACTCCCTGCTCCTTGCCCACGGCGACGTACATCGCCAGCAAGATTGCCGCCGGGGCGTTGATGGTCATCGACGTGCTCACCCGGTCCAGGGGGATGCCGGCGAACAAGGTGCGCACGTCGTCCAGGCTGCTAATCGAGACGCCGACCTTGCCCACCTCTCCCTCCGCCAGCGGATCGTCGGCGTCGTAGCCGATCTGGGTCGGGAGGTCAAAGGCGACGGAGAGGCCGGTTTGCCCCTGCTCCAGCAGGTACCGGTAACGGGCGTTCGACTCTTCCGCCGTGGCGTACCCGGCGTACTGGCGCATCGTCCACAGGCGGCCGCGGTACATTGTCGGCTGGACCCCGCGGGTGAAGGGATATTCTCCCGGGAAACCGAGCTGCTCCGCGTAATCGACGGCAACGTCGGCGGGGGTATAGACCCGCTCGATCGGGATGCCGGAAAGCGTCGCAAACGATTCCTGTCGCTCGGGATAACGGGCAAGGACGGGCGCTACGCATTGCGCTTCCCACTCCTTCTTTGCACGGCCCAGCTCGTCCACGGCTCTGCTCCTTCCCGCGCGAGTCACGCGATCACCTGGCCCTGCATGTCCGGCGGCACGCGCAGCCCCATCCACTGTAACACCGTGGGCGCCACGTCCATCAACTGCATCCCGGCGACAGTTCGACCACCATAGTTTCGCCGCGGGTCCCACAGGATCAACACCCCATCCTGGTCGTGATTTGCGTCATCCGGCCCTGTGTCGTTCTCGGTCGTGTAGAGCTGGGGCAGCCCAAAAGAGCCGACCGCCCGCCAGCGCAGGTTGCCGAAATAGACCAGCAGGTCGGGGGCGACGTTGCGCACCTCCCGGTAAAGTTCCTGCGGCTTGAAGGCGACCGAGCCCATCGGCTCTCCCGCGGGATCGGGGATCGCTTCGATCCGCTCTTTCAGTTCGTCGCGCGCCTGTTCGTAGCGGGCGGCGGGGATCTTGCCCTGCGGCTCCCGTCCCTGCACGTTCATAAAGATGCGCGAATAGTAGCCGCCGGCCCCCCAGGCGGTCGTTCGTTCCCAATCGACCTCCACCTTCTCGAAGGGGACCAGCCCCTCGTGGGGCATCTCGTCCTCCTTGAGCACCAGCAGCCCCTCCTGTCGCAGCCACTCGTTGACGGCAAAGCCCCCTTCCATCGCCTGGGCGCCGTGGTCGGAAACCACCATCACCACGGTGTCGTCGTCCAGCATGCCCAGTATCTCGCCCAATTCTCGATCCAGGTAGCGATAGTAGGCGGGGATGGCATCCTGGTAGCGGTTACCCGGTTCGTGCCTGGCGTGCGCGGGGTCCCAGAATTTCCACATGCCGTGGTGGATGCGGTCCAGCCCGATCTCGACGAACATGAAGAAATCCCACGGCTTTTCCCGCAGCAAGTATTTGATCACCGCGAACCGTTTCTCGGTCATCTCCTGGATCTGTCGCAAGAGATGGTCCTTGTCCTCGGTGCGGAACTGGGGAACGTCGACGTCATAGATGCGCCCCGCGAGGACCTGGTCGATCTCGTGGCGCAGCTCGTTGGGAAACGTGTATTGGCGCTGAGTGCTGGGGGTCAGGAAACTGCTGACCAGGTTGCCCCGCAGGGGGCGGATGGGGTACGTCTGCGGCACGCCGACGACGACCGAGGTCTTGTCCGCCGCGCTCAAAATGTCCCAGACCCGTTTTTCGTGGATGGCGTCGGCGGTCGCGATGGTCATGCGGTCGTAGGAGTGATCGGCCCGGTTGCGAAAGCCATAGAACCCCAGCACGCCAGGATCCTTGCTGGAGAGCATCGAGGTCCAGGCCGGGACGGTGATGCAGGGGATGGAACTGGACAGGGGGCCGTAGAGCCCCTCGTCGATCAAGCGGCTCAAGTTGGGCAGTTGGTCCTTCAGGCCGATGCGGCTCTCTGCGCCGGTCTGGAACAACACCGGCGGCGGGGCACAATCGAGCCCGACGACGAGGACCTTGCGGGACTTTTGACGCGAGAATAGCTTGAGCATAAGAAATCCTTTCTAGCACAATGTTCCAGGGTTCAGGCTTGAGACACTCAACCTGAAATCTGGAACTTGTCCTATTCCGCTCCCCGTCGTTGTTGCTGCACGCCTTCCAGCAGTACCCTGGCGACCTCGGGGCGGGTGAACTCTTCGGGCAGCATCTCGCCCCGCTCGAGCATCTCGCGGACCTGGGTGCCGCTCAAAAAGACCCAGTCCTCGCGCCCGTGGGGACAGGTCTTGGCGGAGACGACCGCCCGGCACTTTTTGCAGTAAAAGGCGTGCTCGAATTTGAGCGGGGTGATGCCAATTTCGTCGGGTGAGAACTGGTTGAAAATGTTTTGGGCATCGTAGGTGCCATAGTACTTGCCCACGCCGGCGTGGTCGCGCCCGACGATAAAGTGGGTGCAGCCGTAGTTCTTGCGGGCGATGGCATGCCAGATCGCCTCGCGGGGGCCGGCATAGCGCATTGCAGCGGGGAAAACTCCCAGCAGCACGCGCTCGGCGGGGTAGTAATCGCGCAGGATGGTCTGGTAAGAGGCGATGCGCACGTCGGCGGGGATGTCGTCGATCTTGGTCTCGCCGACCAGCGGGTGCAGGAAAAGGCCATCGACGATCTCGAGCGCCGTCTTTTGGATGTACTCGTGGGCGCGGTGAATGGGGTTGCGGGTCTGGAAGCCGACCACGGAGCGCCAGCCGCGCCGGGCGAACATGCGCCGCGTCTGGGCCGGCGTGTGGCGCAGTTCAGGGAATTCGGTCTTGGCCGCGCTGGGCCAATCGACCAGCCAGACGTCGCCGCCCAGCAGGACGTCGCCCAGGCCATAGACGCGCGCGACGCCGGGATGGGCCTCCTCGGTGGTCTTGTAAACCTCGCGGGCCTCCCGCTCCTTGGTCTCGCGGTCATAGGGGTACTTTTCCTCGACCTCCATCACCGCCAGAACCCGGTCGCCCTCGCAGAGGGCCACTTCCTGTCCCTCCTTGATGCGCTCGGCCAATTCTTGTTCCACCGGCATGGTGATGGGGATTGCCCAGACCAGCCCATTGCTCAGCCGCATCTCTTCGACGCAGCGGTCATAGTCAGCTTTGCGCATGAAACCGGTGAGCGGGCTGAGGGCACCGTTTGCCAGCAGCTCTAGGTCAGAGAATCCCATCGGACTGAGGGGAATCTTGGCCATCTGTTCGGCCCGCTCTTGCACTGCTTCCCGCACCTCGCCGCGCAGGACACGGTCGACCAGCACGCCGCCGTGGGGACGAATCACGTCGTAAAATGTCTCGCTCAAAGTAATACTCCTCTCTCAATTGTTGGATATCCGGACAGCTGCTCGTCACTTTCCGCCGGGTTGCCAGGACGACAATCCTGCCGGAGCGGGAGAGCAGTGACAGCGCTGTGTGGCTATTCTACTTCAGTGTGCCAGGGTTGGCAAGAAAAGATCTGCGCCGCGCTTCCGTGACGAAATGCTCTCCGTATCGCTGGATCTGGCAGCCTGTCCCGAGCAAAGCGGAAATAGACCCCAAGTGTGATTGCCCTGGCCCCTCGCACGAGGTATTTGACACAACCGGGGATATCAGTATACTTTTGTTGTCACGACAATTTTCCTGGGCGGGAGAGCTTCCAGGCGGGCAGCCTGAGCAGTTGCCTTCCATACAGTGAAAACAGTAAAAGGAGCACCCCCCCCATTGGTGAAGGAGGTGATGAGCAAAGAAAGTGAAAACTGTTCCATTGAACTGCTGATAACCCTTTCCTGAGACTATTTGAGGAGGAGAAAAAGATGAAAAAACTGCGCATTCTCAGCGCCCTGACTGTAGCCTTGTTGCTCGTCAGCCTGCTTGCCGCTTGTGGTGGCGGAGAAACGGCGACGCCGACCGAAGCCCCCACCGATGTGCCGACAGAGCCGCCGACGGCTTTTGAGCCGATGAGCCACTCTGCCGACAGCTGTGACTATGGCGGCGAGTTCCTGACCATCGAGGCGCTCGACGAACTGACCGTCCAGTTCACCCTTTGCTATCCCGATCCCGCCTTCCCTTCCAAGATCGCCTTCTCCGCGCTGAACATTAACGACGCCGGCTATCTGGAAGAGACCGGCGGCGGCGGTGACCTGGTCTCCGCCCCGAACGGTACCGGCCCCTACATGGTCGAGAACTGGGTCCGCGGCGAACAGCTGGTGCTCACGCGCTTTGACGATTACTGGGGCACGCCCGCCATCGCCGACACCGTCATCTTTCGCTGGAACTCGGAGGCGGCCGCCCGCCTGGTCGAGCTGCAGGCCGGCACGGTGGACGGCATCGACAACCCGGCCTCGGACGACTTTGACGTCATCGAGGGCGACCCCGACCTGGCCCTCTACGAACGGCCGGGCACCAACATCTTTTACCTGGGCATGAACAACTGGTACCCGCCTTTTGACAACGAGCGCGTGCGCCAGGCCTTTGCCATGGCCATCGACAAAGAGCGCATCGTCAACAACTTTTACCCTCGCGGCTCGATCGTCGCCGACCAGTTTATGCCGCCCTCGATCTTTGGCTACACCCCCGAGGTCGAGTGGTGGGAGTACAACCCCACAGAGGCACAGCGGATCCTGGAGGAAGAGGGCGTGCTGCCCGGCTTCCAGACCACCATCACCTATCGTGACGTGGTCCGCTCCTACCTGCCCGAGCCCGGCGTCGTGGCCCAGGACATCCAGGCCCAGCTGGCCGAGATCGGGGTCGAGGTCGAGATCGTAGTCATGGAGTCCGGCACCTTCCTCGACGCCGCCGATGCTGGCGAGGTCGACGGCTTCCACCTGCTGGGCTGGGGCGCTGACTTCCCCGACGCCGTCAACTTTCTCGACTTTCACTTTGGCCGCGGCGCCTCCGACCAGTTCGGCGACGGCTTTGAGGACATCTGGGACGCCCTGGAGCGCGGTGGCTCTCTGGCCGACCCCGACGATCGCTACCCCATCTACATCGAGGCCAACGAGCTGATCCGGGAACACGTGCCAATGATTCCCATCGCCCACGGCGGCTCTGGCTGCGCTTACCAGGCGGACGTCGCCGGCGCCCACTCCAGCCCGCTGGGCAACGAGTACTTTGCGGTGATGGACCCCGGCGGCCGCAGCCAGTTCGTCTGGATGCAGAACGCCGAACCGATCGGCCTCTACTGCGCCGACGAGACGGACGGCGAGTCGCTGCGCGCCTGCGAGCAGATCAACGAGCCACTGCTGGCCTACGAGGTCGGCGGTACCGCCATCGTTCCGGCATTGGCGACCGAGTGCACCGCCAACGACGACCTGACCGTGTGGACCTGCACCCTGCGCGACGGTGTCAAGTTCCACAACGGCGCGACCTTTGACGCCAACGACGTCGTGCTCTCCTACGTGGCACAGTGGGATGCGGCTCACCCGCTGCACGTCGGCCGCGACGGCAACTTTACTTACTTTAACGCCTTCTTTGGGGCTTTTCTGAACGAATAGCTTGACGTCGCACCTGTTCCTGGTGGGGTGCTGGCTTTTGAGCCAGTGCCCCACCAGGGCTGTCTCCTGCTTGGACGACCAAGAGAGTGTGTTATGACCAGTTACATCATCAGACGGTTGCTGCTGGCAATCCCGGTGCTGTTGGGGATTCTCTTTGCCACTTTTGCCCTGGCGCGCCTGCTGCCGGGGGACCCGTGCCGGGCCGTCCTGGGCGAGCACGCCACCGACGCAATCTGCGATGCCTTCATGGAGCGGCACGGCCTGGACAAGCCCATCCCCACCCAGTTCGTGATCTACCTGGGTGAAGTGGCGCGGGGGGAGTTTGGCAATTCGCTCCGCTTCCAGCGGCCGGTCACCGACCTGCTCTCCGAACGCCTGCCGGTCACGGTCGAGCTGTCCCTCAGCGCGCTGTTCATCGCTACCATCGTTGGCATCCCTCTGGGTGTCATCTCGGCCTATTGGCGCAACTCGCCCATCGACGTGGGCACGATGCTGCTGGCGAACACGGGGGTTTCCATGCCCGTCTTTTGGCTGGGCCTGATGCTGGCCTACGCCTTTGCTATCTTGCTGAAAGGCACTCCTTTCTGGCTGCCCCCGTCGGGCCGGATGACCTCTGGTATGTACCTGCCGCCGCTGTACGAGGCGTGGAACCTGGCCCTGGAGGAAGGGAGCGCCCTCTACAACATCCTCGCCTTCATATCCAACATGAACATCCTCAACGCCCTGCTGACTGGCAGTTGGGAGGAGCTGTGGGACGCGATCAAACACATGATTTTGCCCGCAGCAGCGCTGGGAACCATCCCGATGTCGATCATTGCCCGCATGACTCGCTCCAGCCTGCTCGAAGTGCTTGGCCTCGACTATGTCCGCGTGGCGCGATCCAAGGGACTGCGCGAGCTGATGGTGGTGCTCAAGCACGCCTTGCGCAACGCCCTGCTCCCCGTCGTCACCATCATTGGCCTGCAGCTCGGCTACCTGCTGGGCGGCGCGGTGCTGACCGAGACTATCTTTGGGCTGACCGGAGTGGGTAAATCGCTCTTTGAGGCGATCACGGCCCGCGATTACGTGGTCGTGCAGGTGTTCACACTGGTCATTGCGGTCGGTTTTGTCATCATCAACCTGATTGTCGACCTGTCGTACGCCTTTCTCGATCCGCGCGTTCGCTTCGAGTGAGCAGAACGGAGAGCCCGTCTATGGCTGAACAAGCTGAGAACAAGAGAAACCGACGGCGGCCGCCGCGCAAGGGAAGCAGCCTGTGGCACGATGCCCTGCGCTATCTGCTCCGCCAGCGCTCGGCCATCCTCGGCCTCGTCATCCTCGGGATCATGCTCGTTGTGGCCATCTTTGCCCCGCTGATCGCTACCCACAGCCCAACACTGTCGATGCTCGACGTTCCAGAAGAGGTCGAGATGGGCGTCCGCCGCCGCCTGCCGCCGTGCATTCACCTCCTTGGCTGCCCGGAGGAGCAGCCGCAGCACATCCTGGGCTTGGACAGCAACGTGCGGGACCTGTTCAGCCGCATTGTGTATGGCTCCCGCTACTCGCTTTACATCGGTTTTGCCTCGGTGGGGTTCGCCATCGTGATCGGCGTCTTGTTGGGCGCGGTGGGGGGGTACCTCGGCGGGTGGGTCGACAACGTGATCATGCGGATTATGGATGTGTTACTGGCCTTTCCCACCCTGCTGCTGGCGATCGCCATCGTCACCGTGCTGGGGCCGGGGCTGGTCAATGCCTTATTGGCCATCGGCATCGTCTCCATTCCCGCTTATGCCCGGGTGATGCGCGCCAGCGTCATCTCGATCAAGGAACGGGACTTTGTGGTCGCCGACCGGGCGCTGGGGGCCTCGCCGGGCCGCATCCTGGTGCGCCGCATCCTGCCCAATGCCATCACGCCGATGATCGTGCAAGGGACGCTGGGAATCGCCACGGCGATCCTGGACGCGGCAGCGCTCTCTTTCCTGGGGCTCGGCGCCCAACCGCCGACCCCCGAATGGGGCACGATGTTGGGCGCGGAGAGGACGCAGGTCTTTACCTCGCCGCACCTGGTCTTTTTCCCCGGCCTGATGATCATGCTCGTCGTGCTGGCTTTTAACCTGCTGGGCGACGGCCTGCGCGACGCCCTCGACCCGCGCCTCAACCGTTGACCGGAACAGGCTGTAGGTGATCGTGATGGAAACAATGACTGATCGGACCCCACAGGCGGCGCCACCGTCGAATGACAGCATGCTCGACATTCGTGATCTGCGCACCTATTTCTATACCCAGGACGGCGTCGTCAAGGCCGTTGACGGCGTCGATTTTTCCGTGCGCCAGGGCGAAATCGTGGGCCTGGTCGGCGAGTCCGGCTGCGGCAAGAGCGTCACCGCCCTCTCGGTGCTGCGCTTGATCGCCCATCCCGGCAAGATCGAGTCCGGCGAGATATTCTTCGACGGCGTCGACCTGCTCACCCTGCCGCGGCGGGAGATGACCCGCATCCGCGGCAGCCGCATCTCGATGATCTTTCAGCAGCCAACCAGCTGCCTCAACCCGGTTTTCGACATCGGCGACCAGCTGGCCGAGGTGCTGGCAATTCACAAAAAACTCAAGCGGCGCGTCGGGCGTGAACGGGCCGTCGAATTGCTCAACACCGTCGGTATTCCCGATCCGGAAAAGCGGATCCACGCTTATCCGCACGAGCTTTCGGGCGGCCAGGCGCAGCGGACGATGATCGCCATGGCCCTGGCCTGTGATCCCGAGCTGCTGATCGCCGACGAGCCGACCACGGCGCTGGACGTGACGATCCAGGCCCAAATCCTGGACCTGATGCGCAGCCTGCAGGACAGCAGCGGCGCGGCGATTATCCTCATCACCCACGACCTGGGGATCGTCGCCGAGATGGCCTCCCGCGTGGCGGTGATGTATGCCGGCCAGATCGTCGAGGAGGCGGACGTCACCACCCTGTTCGACGAGCCGCTGCATCCCTACACCCGGGGCCTGCTCGCCTCGATCCCGGTATTGGGACAGGTGAAGGACGAATTGGAGGTCATCCCGGGCGTCGTGCCCAACCTGATCGACCTGCCGCCCGGCTGCCGCTTTGCGCCCCGCTGCCGCTACCGGATGCCGGTTTGCAGTGAACAAGACCCCGCCATCTTGACCGTGGCGTCGGGGCACCGGGTCCGATGTTGGTTGCACGCCGGGCAGTAGCGACAGCGGGAGTAGCAGGAAGACGAGGGAAAGAGCGTGAAACAAGCTGCTGAGAATCTGATCGAGGTCAATCACCTGTTCAAATACTTTCCCGTCCACGGGGGGGTCCTGCGGCGCGTCCAGGGCTGGGTCAAAGCGGTCGACGACGTCAGCTTTACCATCCGCGTTGGGGAAACATTGGGGCTGGTCGGCGAGTCCGGCTGTGGCAAGACGACCATCGGCCGCTCGATCTTGCGCCTGATCGAGCCCACTCGCGGGCAGGTGCTGTTCGACGGCCAGGACCTGGTGGCGATGAAGGCCAAAGAGCTCAAGGCTATGCGGCGCAAGATGCAGATCATCTTTCAGGACCCCTATTCCTCCCTCGACCCCCGCGCCCAAATTGGCACCATCATCGGCGAAGCGCTGCAGGTTCACGGCGTCAGGGACGCGGCGGAACGCCAGGAACGGGTGATGGAGATATTGACCAAGGTCGGACTGGCCGAAGACCACATCCGCCGCTATCCGCACGAGTTCTCTGGCGGTCAGCGGCAGCGCATCGGCATCGCCCGCGCCCTGGTCCTGCGCCCCAGCTTTATCGTCTGTGACGAGCCGGTATCCGCCCTGGACGTCTCCATCCAGTCCCAGGTTCTCAACCTGCTGCGGGCGCTGCAGCGCGAGTTCGGCCTGACCTACCTGTTTATCGCCCACAACCTGCAGGTGGTCGAGCACATCAGCGACCGCGTGGCGGTCATGTACCTGGGCAAGATCGTCGAGACGGCCGACCGCATCGAGCTCTACCGCAGCCCCCTTCACCCCTATACCCAGGCCCTGATGTCCGCCATCCCCATCCCGGACCCGACCCTGGAGCGGAAGCGGATCATCCTGGAGGGGGACGTTCCCAGCCCCGTCGATCCGCCGCCCGGCTGTCGTTTCCACCCCCGCTGCCCGTCGGCGATGGATATCTGCGCGCAACAGGAACCCGCGCTGGTGGAAGTTGAGCCGGATCACCACGTCGCCTGCTACTTGTTCCACGACGTCAGCACCCAGGGAACGGGTTGAGTGACTGCTCAGGCCACCTTCCCGAAAGCTACAACGTGCCCGTCTGATGGGCCGAAATCCGCTGTAGCGAGCAATCTGGTACAAACCAGGAGCGCCGGAGCTTTCGGGAAGGTGCATCGCGAGCATAGCTGAGCAGTTGCCAGATTGAGGGGAAATGAGGCGCCGGGCCATTTCTTTCAGACTTGTCCCTCAACACGGATTATGGTATAATCCAATTGTATGCGGGCGTGGTTCAGTTGGTAGAACGTCTCCTTGCCAAGGAGAAGGTCATGGGTTCGAGTCCCATCGCCCGCTCTTTGTTTTTTGTGGCGACGTAGCCAAGTGGTAAGGCAGGGGTCTGCAAAACCCTTATGCGTCGGTTCGAATCCGACCGTCGCCTCCTGAGCAAATTTGAAAACCGGGCAGTCCAGCGGGCTGCCCGTTGCGATAGGGGGCGGTGGCGAAACGGCAGACGCCGGGGACTTAAAATCCTCTGTCCGAAAGGACGTGTGGGTTCGAATCCCACCCGCCCTACTCTCAATTGAGACCCCCAGGCGCCGTGGGCGCTCATACCTGGGGCCCGACCATCATTGTCGACGACATTGCAGCTATGAAGGGCCAGGATCATTGCTCCGCCAGCCGCGCCGGACAGACCGGAACGGTTGCTTTTAACCGCATGCCCCGCCTCCAGGAGCCGCTGCCGCGGGGCGAGATTGAACTGCCTGCGCCCCCGAGCCGCCCCCCGCTGCCCAAGCTGAACTGGTTCTTGCTGCTGCTGCCCCTTGCCGGCCTCTTTGTGATGGCCGGGGTCTATGGCGGCCTCCGCGGCGACTGGCTGCTGGCGGCGCCGATGATCGCCCTCTCGACCATTTCGCTGACCACCTCCATCGCCGGGCGGCTCGTCCAGCGCCGGCAGCACCAGCAGCAGGCGGAGGAGCAGGAGGCCGCCTACGCCGCGGCGCTGGAGCAAAAGCGGCAGGACCTGGAGCAGGCGCGGCAGGAGCAGCAGCGCATCCGTACCCAAGTTGACCCGGACCTGGCGTCGCTGCTCGACCGGGCCCAGCGGCGCGACCCCCGCCTGTGGCAGCGCCGTCCCGACGACGGAGACTTTTTGCACCTGCGGCTGGGCATCGGCTCGCTGCCCTCCACCGTCGCCGTGGCGGCCCCGCGCGCGCCGCTGCCCGATCCCCGCCTGGAGGCAGTCCTCGCCCTGGCGGCCGAGTACGCCGCTGTCCCCCAGGTGCCGCTGGCGGCGCGCCTCCGCGACGGGCCGTTGGGCATCGCCGGCCCGCTGCCCGACCGCACCGGCCTGGCCCGCGCGCTGCTCTGCAACCTGGTCGCCCACCACGCACCCGACGACGTCCACCTCCTTTGTCTCTACTCTCCCCTGCAGGCGGCGGCGTGGGCGTGGCTCAAGTGGCTGCCGCACACCTATGCCCTCCATCCGCAGAGCGGTCGTCACTACCTGGCGGCAGGCACCGCCGGGTTTGAGGTCGCGCTGAAGGAATTGTTGGAAGAACTGCGCCGCCGGCAGAACCAGCTTTATGCCGCCCAGCAGGAGGAGCGGGTGCCCGATTGGCCCTGGTTGGTGGTGCTGGTAGAGGACGAAGCGGCGGCCCGGGATGCCCCCGCGATCCACCTGCTGCTCTCGCCGGAGGGCCGGTTGTTGAAAGCAACCGCCCTCTTCCTGGTCGACGAGATCACCCAGGTGCCGATGGGCTGCCGCGGCGTCGCCGAGGTCCAGACGGACGGGCGGGTCGTCTATTCGACTGCTGGCGCTGCGGGCGAGACCCACGCCTGCTGGCCCGAACAGGCCGACGTCACGCTCTGCGAGCGGATCGCCCGCAGCCTGGCGCCCCTGCAAGTGCGCGCCCGGCGCCTGGATGGCGTGCTGCCCAGCGAGGTTCACCTGCTGGCCATGTTGGGGATTGCTGCTCTCGACGCCTACGACGCTGCCCACTGCTGGGAGAACGGGGCGCCCTACGGCGCCCTGCGCTCCCCCATCGGCGTGCGGCGGGGCGGGGAGCCCATGCTGCTCGACCTGGCCCCCACCGGCCACGGCCCGCACGGCCTGGTCGCCGGCACCACCGGCTCCGGCAAGAGCGAGCTGCTACAGACAATCGTGCTCGGCCTGGCCCTCACGCACCATCCCTACGAGATCGGTTTCGTGCTGGTCGATTTCAAGGGCGGCGGCGCCTTCTCCGGGCTGGTTGACCTGCCCCATACGTTGGGGCTGGTCACCGACTTGGGCGGGCGCCTGGCCGAGCGGGCGCTGCTCGCCCTGCGGGCCGAGATGGAGCGGCGCAAGCGGCTCTTTCAGCAGGCCGGTGTCGGCGACGTCGATGGCTACCAGGCCCTGTACCGGCAGGGGCGGATCGAGCAGCCGCTGCCGCGCCTGGTGATCATCATCGACGAGTTTGCCGAGCTGGTCAGCGACGAGCCGGACTTTATCGACGGGCTCGTCGGCGTCGCCCGCGTGGGCCGCTCGCTGGGGCTGCACCTGATCCTGGCCACCCAGAGCCCGGCGGGCGTGGTCAAGCAGCAGATTTGGGCTAACGCTCGCTTTCGCATTTGCCTGCGGGTCGAATCGCGCCAGGAGAGCAGCGAGATGCTGCACCGTCCCGAGGCGGCCGACCTGCCCCGCCTGCCGGGCCGGGGCTATTTCCAGGTTGGCAACAACGAGTTGTTCGAGCTCTTTCAGGTGGCGCGGGTGGCGGGCCGTTATCTCGCCGGGGTGAGCGAGCCGGCTGTGACGGCGCCGCCGTTGGCCATCGCCCGCGTCTCTGCCCAGGGCCAGCGGACGCACTTGTTTGACGACAGCGACGTGCAGCCGGGCCAGGCCGCCGGCCACCTGCCCGACCTCCCGCTCGTCGTCGCCCACCTGGCCCGCACCGCCCGCCGCCTAGGCGTCGACAAGTTGCCCCCGCCCTGGCTCGCTCCGCTGCCGGACCACGTCGCCCTGCCCGACCTGCTCGATCGTGCCGCGGTGGGCGGATGGGACGAGGCGGAGGGGATGTGGCGTCCGGCGCGCTGCTGGCTGGCAGCGCCGTTGGGCCTGCTGGACGATCCGGCGCACCAGCGCCAGCTTCCGCTGTCGATCCCGCTGGAGCAGCAAGACGGGCACCTGATCATCGTCGGCGCGCCCGGCTCGGGCAAGGGCATGCTGGTGCGCACCCTGGTGATGGGCCTGGCCCACGCCCACGCGCCGGACGCGCTGCACGTCTACCTGCTCCAGTTCGGCGGGCAGGCGCTGCAGGTGCTCCAGCACCTGCCCCACGCCGCCGGTCTGTTCACCCCGCTGGACGACGAACGGGTGTCGCGGCTACTGCGCCGCTTGCTCGACGAGCTGGAAGAGCGCAAGGCGCTGTGCGTCCGCGCCCACGTGGACGGCCTGGCCCGCCTGCGCGGCCTGGGCCCGGAGCGGGTGCCGCCCGCCATCCTCGTCGTCCTGACCGGCGCGGCGGAATTTCGCGCTGCCTTTCCGGACGAGACTCTTCATCTGACCCGCCTCGTCCGCGAGGGGGGGCCGTATGGGCTGCACGTCATCTTGACCGGCGACCGGGCGGGGGACGTCGCCCTGGCCATCAGCAGCGTCGTCGCCCGCCGCATCGCCCTGCGCCTGGCCGATGCCAGCGACTATGCCCTCGTGCTGGGGATGACGCCGCTGCGGGGCAGGGAGCCACGGCTGCCCTGCGGCCGGGGCTGGTACGGCCGCCCGCCGCTCGAATTCCAAGCCGCCGCTCCTGTCGGTGCGGGGGAGGGCGATGCGCAGTCGGCGGAGCTGCGGCGGATTGCGCTGCGGATGAACCAGGCCTGGCAGGGTCCGCGGCCAGAGCCGGTGGAGACGCTGCCGGCAGCGATCCCGCTGGCCCGGCTGCTGGCCAGCGCTGCTGCGCCGCCGCTCTCTCCGCTTGCCGCGCCGCTCGGCTTGGACGGCGTCCGCCTCCGCCCGGTCCTGATCGACCTGGCGCTGCGCGAGCCGGGGTTCGTCGTCGCCAGCACGCCCCAGGGCGGCAAGACGACGCTGCTGTGGACCTGGGCGCTGGCGCTGGCGGAGCGCAGCTCGCCGCAGCAGCTCCAACTGCTGCTCGTCTCCGGGCGCCGCGGCAGTCTTGGCCCCCTGGCGCGGCTGCCGCACGTCGTGGCGCACTTTGGGAGCCCCGAGCAGCTGCTGCGCGACGGCGGCATGGCCCGCCTGCAGGCGGAACTGGAGCGCCGCCAGGCCCGGCTGGACGAATCGCCGGAGAGCAGCGCTGCCTTCCCGCACCTGCTGGTGATGTTTGACGACTATGACGAGTCGTTCAACGCCGTCGGCAGCGAGGCCGAGGTGCAGCAGGGCCTCGAATGGCTCGCCCGGCGCGGGCGGGACGTGAACGTCTGCACCGTCGTCACCGGCCCGCTGCCGGCAATGGGCGTGGGCTTCAACGACCCCCTGGTGCGCCAGCTCAAGGTTGGGCGCTCGGGCTTTCTGCTCCGCGTGTTGGACGCGAACGACCAAAACCCGCTGGGCGTGCGCCTGCGTCTTCCTGAAGGCACGGCCATGCCCGCGGGGCGCGGATACGTGGTGCGCAACGGCTCCGAAGAACTGTTGCAGGTCGCCACGCCGGGCGACGGCAGCGCCGTCGCCGCATGGGCCGCGCGGCTGGAAAAACGCTGGAGCGACGCCGGGGCGGAGCAGGCCGCCTGGCCAGTATAGGATTGTCGCGCGATGGCGTTATACGACTCGCTGGTCGGTCTCTTCAAAGGCCATGGCAATGCGGCGCAGCTCGCTGGCGAGCGATTCGATGATCTCGCCCACCCGCACCCGCATCGTCGGCACCTCGTTGTCGAAAATGCGGGTATAGTCGATCTGCGCCATGCCGAGCCACTCGCCCTGCAGGCCGTGCACGATGTTGATCGTGCTGTTCAGCACCCCGTCGATCTCCTGGCGGTGGCTGTCCAGCTGGGTGGCGGCGTTGCGCAATTGCTCGGGGGATACGCGAATTTGGGACATCTTGTCATACCTCCTTGTGTGCTGCGTTGTGATTCAGCGGGTCAACCACGCCCGCTGAACGACAAGAATAGAACAGGGCTAGATGACGCGCTCGTCGGTCTCGCGAAAGACCTGGGCGATGCGCTGCAGCTCGGACGAAATCTCGCCCAGCAGCAGGGCAAACTGGGACATGCGGGGAACCATCTCGTTCCACTGGGCGTAGAACTTGTTCTGCGCCACGCCGTCCCACTCGACGTCCAGCGTTTCGATTGCGCCTTGGAGCGACTGGATGAGGGACTCTGCCTCGGCCCGCTTGGTGTCAAAGAGGTGCGCGACACCCTCGAGCCTTTCCGGAGCAACAATGATCTGCGACATGGTAACCTCCGATTGGACAGGATTGTGGATTCGTGTATAATTATACATGTATTGCGGGAAAATGCAAGTTTCGAGACAACGAGATGACAACGCAGCCCACGAAGCGAGCTTGACCTCTCTGCTGGTTCCCGCTGAACACCATGACCGGCAGCATCCGCTCTGGGCAACCGACGTAGCTGACAATGAAGAACCAACATGCCGCTCCATTCGAGTACACGCGAAAACTGTATAATCTCTCTCTTGAGTGTCGGTCTAACCAAGCGGCAGAAAACCGGCCACGAATTGACGCGAATTCACACGAATTGACGCAAAATTCGTGGCCGAAAATTGCCGGTAATACCCAGGCTTGCCAGCCTGGGTGCTCTCTTGTACCGGAGAGGGGGAAAAAGTGGGTGCTGGCGCCCACCTCTTTCCCCTTCCCGGGCTTGGGAGAGCGCCGAGGGGAAGCTGGCTGAGCAATTACCATACGGAACAAAGGAGGAAACAATGACGCAAATCCGTATCAATACCGAACTGGCGCAGGAAACCGCGCAGCGGCTCGCGCGGGGTGGAAGCCAGCTGGTCGAGATCGACCGCGTCCTGCGAGGCGCGGTCGGCAGCCTCGATACCAGCGCCTGGGACGGGGTCAGCCGTTCGCGGGCCGAGCCGCTGCTCTCGCAGGTGGGATCGGCCGGCGGGCGCCTGGTCGCCGAAATCACGGGCCTCGGCCAGACGTTGGCCCGCACGGCCGAGGCCTTTGCCCGGGCGGACCAGGCCGCTGCCCGCAGCCTGGCGGGGATGCCGTGGGTCGAGTGGGGCGGAGGTTCCAGCGCCCTTCCGCCCGGCGATGTCCCGCCAGGGGACAACCCGGACCTGGACGGCGTCAGGGGAGCGGAGGGCGCGGTCTATGCAGCTGTCGAGGGCGAGTCCTTCATCCCCGGTGCCGGCGATGCCGGTGCCATTCATCCCAACGACGTCCACCAAGGCCGACTGGGCGACTGTTACTTTCTCGCCTCCCTGGCGACCATCGCCGACCAAAACCCCGCCCTGATCGAGCGGATGGTTCACGACAACGGTGACGGCACCTACACCGTCACCTTTTACCGTCGCAACAGCCCCTTTGCTTTTTGGCAGCCGGACTTTAGCCCTGTCGAGGTCACCGTGACCCCTGACTTTCCCCTCGACCACAACCGGCCGCTGTTTGCCCAACCCGGCGATGCCGCCGGGTCGCAGCAAGAGCTGTGGACGATGCTGGTCGAAAAAGCCTATGCCAGCTACCACGGCGGCTACCACGACATCGAAGGCGGGTGGGGCCACACGGCGATGGAGGAGCTGACCGGAACCGCCAGCGACTGGTACGCTCCCTCAGCCATCGACCTCGATACCCTGGCGGCGTACAGCGAGAATGGATATGGGATGACCGCCTCCAGCATGGCCGATTGGGAGGTTCCCGGCGTGGTCGACATCCCCGACCAGACCGACCTGCATCCCCTGTACGTCAGCGGCGACCTCGCCGCCAACCACGAGTACTACGTCTCGCACGTCGACCGGGAGTTGGGAACAATTACCTTGCGCAATCCCTGGGGCTGGGGCTGGGGCGAGACCACGCTGTCATTCGAGGAATTTCAGGCCACCTTTCGACGGGTTTCAGTCAACCCGCTCACACCATAGGAGGGAAACTCGTGAATTCGCAAACTTATTTCATACGCGCCAGCACCCAGTTGAACCTGCCCGGCGTGCAGATTGCTGCCGGCAACTTGATGATGGCGGAATACCGGGATCGAGAAGGGATCGCCCAGCGCGGCCCGACGGCGATGCTGTGGATCCAGCAGCCGGGCGACCCACCCTTGACGCAGCAGGTCCGCGCCCATGTCGGGCAGGTCGTCGACGCCGGTCCCTACACCGTCCGCATCGCCGACATCGGCGTGGACGAGGGCGGCGGCTTTGTCCAGGCCGTCCTGCGGCCGGCCGGTGAGGATTTGGAGCGGCCGTGCTCGTCGTGACCATCAGCGCTCCGGAGCTGCCGGAGCCGGTCGACCTGGAGCTGCCGGGGGACGTGTGCGTAGAGCGGCTGCTGCCCGGCTTGATCGCTGCCCTGCAGCTGCCGCCGGGCAGCTACCGCCTCGTTCACCGCTCCCGTCTCCTGGCGCCGGAGCAAACCTTGGGCGACGCCCAGGTCCTGATGGGCGACAGCTTGGCGCTGCTGGCAGAGTGCCAAGATGATCCGCCGGTGTCGGAGCTGGCAGGAGCGGCCGAGCCGGTCCGCCTCACCGACCTGGTCGCGCCCCGCGCCACATCTCTGCCGCCGGACCGCACCGGAAAGACAATCGCCATCTGGTCGGGTCCGGCGGGCGGCACCGGGCGGACGACGCTGGCGCTGGCGCTGGCCCTGCTGCTCGCCGGGCGGGTGGGCGAGGCGGTCCTGCTGGCGCTTGCCGAACCCGCCCTCTCCGCTTACCTGCGGCTGCCCCGCACCCCCAACGCCAGCGCCTTTTTCGAGACCGGCGGCCTGCGGGCAGCGGTGCAGCGCGTGAGCTGGGAAAGAAAAGGGGCGGAGATTGCGGCGCTGGCGGTCATCCTGGGCCCGGCCCGGCCCGGCGAGGGCGTTGCGGAAGCGGAGCGGGTGGTGGAATTGGTGGCAGCCGCGCGCGCCGCCTATCCGCTCGTCCTGCTCGACCTGCCCGCCCTGACGCCGGGGGGGAATCCCTGGTGCCTCGGGCCGCTGGCCCAGGCCACCGACCTGCTGCAGGTCGCCCGGCCGACGACGGTCGGCGTGGCGGCGACGGTGGAAGCATTGGCTGCGTTGCGGGACCTGGGCGGGGACGTCCAAGCCCACCTGGTCCTGGTGCGCTGGGGAGAAGGGGAGCTGACCAGGCCAGACTTTGTCCGCGCCGTGCGGGAGCTGTGGGGCAACTGCCCCGCGGTGGCGGCAGAGGTCCCCTTTCTCCCTTCCCTGCCGGCGGCGCTGGAACGGGGGGAGATGCCGCGAGAGGTAGAGTACATTCGAGCGTTGGAGGGGGTTATGGCCGCCATCGGCACCTGACGGCAACTTGCTGCCAGGGATTTTAGGGCGACGCACGCGTCGCCCCTATTGACAATCACTCTTGGCGTTTCGATCCCTCTTGCGGACCCGCAAGTTGGGCCAGGCCATAGATGAACAACCCGCCGCCCAAGACAATGAGCCCGACCGCCACCACGTCCTTGGGGAGATCGACCCCCACCCGGATGTTCATCACCTCGGGGGCCATGGGCAGGTAATAGGCGGTTCTCGTGTCCCCCACGTCGGGGTGGGTCCCCCGCCGGGTATCGATCGAGCGGACCAGTTCGCCGTCGGCGGTATGGAACTGGTATTCTATCCGGTACTCGTATCGCTGGTCCAGCGGGTCGAAATAATGCTCTACCCCGGCGACATGGGCCGTTGTCGATTCCCCGAGGACCACGATAAAGCCCAGCGCCATGACCAGCAGGCCGGTGATGATGGGGCCAAAGCCCAAGCGGAAGCGTGTGCCGAGAACCACGACTTTTTCTCCTTCTTGTGGGACTGTTCTTGAGGCGCCAGCGGGCTGCAGGACTGGCTTCCGTCATGCTTGAGGGCGTTATTGTAGCATGCTTTTGCGCCGCATGCCAATAGATACGCCGTTCCATTGGCCCGCGCTGACGGCTCTGCTGCGCTGGATCACCAGCTCTAGCGCCTGGGGCAAAATAGCGCCCGGGCGGGCCACTGCCCTCTTGCCAATTTGACAACCAGGTCGAGATGAGTATGATAACAACAACATAAGGTAACGACTCGGCCATCTTTTGTAACAGCCTTTCCCATCTGCAAGAAGGGCCGTGGGAGGTGCATGTCCTGGGGATGCGCCGGTCACGATGATCATCCCAAGACGGAGTGCGATATGACCGAACAGGATGTCGACCAGCAACCAGAGCCGGCCAAGCTGCACGAGTCGGCCTCGCCAATATCTTGGTATCTTGGGCCTCTCGCCATTCTTTTCTTGCTTTCACTTGTCCTATACATTGCCCCTTCCTCCCCGCTGCGCGATCTTTTGCTGCTCCTCTTTGGCGGATTGTCCTTGATCACCGCGACGCTGATCCTGACCACCTTTATCTGGGTCCGGGTCCCATTTCTCGGCTGGGCCGTGGTGGCGTCACTGCTGATCGTGTGGGGGATATGGGCTTTTTATACCCTCAAACCACTGTGGCCTCTTTCGTTGGAGACCGCCCTGTACTTTGCGCCTATGCTGCTGTCGGTTTTTCTCCCCCTCTTTCTCGCCGTCATGGTCTTTTTCATCGGCCTGCGCATCGTGTCGGGATTCCTGCTGCCCATCGAGCCACCCTTTGAAGAGCAGAGCTCGCTGGTCGCGAAAGTGAGGGCGTATCTACAGGACGAGCGGTTCACCCAGGCCTACGAGTTGTTTGCGGGCTATGTCCGGAGGCACTATTTTCCCATGTACGTGATGACCCGCGCGCGGCGGCAGCAGGACAAGCTTGCCCGCCGCGGCAAGGGCAACGCCTACGACTATCGGGGCAAGCGCGGCGTGATCATCAGCGACTGTGACCACATCGTCGCGGTGTCGGACGGGATCACGTTCAAGGGCGTGCAGGGCCCCGGGGTGATCTTTACGAACAAGTTCGACCTGCCGCAGCACGTCATCGACCTGCGCCCCCAGCTGCGCACGAAAACGATCCAGGCCTGGACCCAGGATGGCATCGAGGTCAAGGTGTTGTTCTTTGCCCCCTTTCAGCTCGATCGCGGCGGGCAGCCAGCCAAGCTGGGGCAGGCCATCCCTTACGACGAAGAAGCAGCTTTCGACCTGGTGCATCACCAGGTGATGGAATACTCCAGGAGTGGGTTGGAGCCCAAGCAACGTATTGCCTGGGACGACCTGCCGGTGGAAATTGGCACCTCGCTGCTGCAAGATGTTCTGGGCAAGTACCGCTTTGACGAGTTGTACGAGCCATCCTCCGATGGCGGGAAATGGCCCCGCCCGCGCATTGCCGACGAATTTGCCGACCAGTTCGAGACCAAGCTGAAGGAAGTGGGACTGGTCCCGGTGGGGGGAGGGATCAGCAACATCAAGCCGGCGCGGGGAGAGCAGGTGCTTCCTTCCCGCACGCAGAGCTGGCGCGCTCATTGGGCCCGCCAGGTGATGCAGTTGCAGGCCAAGGGCCAAGAAGAGCGACTGCGGCGGATCGAACAGGTCCGCGCCGCGGCTTATGTCGAGCTGGTAGAAAAACTGGGGCAGCGGATCGTCGATTTGGAACAGGCCGGGGTGCCCGTCGAATCGACGGCGATCATCCCGCAGCTGCTGCAGGTCCTGGATGAAATCGTCCACCGCCCGGCAGTGTGGCAGCGCGTGGAATACACCACCCGGCGGAGAATGCAGGTCTTTCGTGAAGACGTCGAGGCGGCGGGGACCAAAAAGGGAGAGTTGTTAGACGATGAACCCCTTTAAACACTTTTGGAAACATCTTGTTCCGGTCCTGCTCACCTTTGGCCCCATCGTCTTGATCCTGGTCTTGTTGGGGCTGGTCCTGACGTCGTGGGAGGTGGACCCGCTTCCCCATCTCCTCAACGCGGCGATCGCCGTGCTGCCCCTGGTGCTGGCCCTGATTCTCTTGCCCTATTCTGCCGCCCGTTTCCTGCGCGATCTCTACGATATCGAAAGCCTGGCGGATGCCTATGCTTTCCTCAGCCGGCTGGTGTTCAGGCCGTGGTCGTTTAACTATCTCAAAATCGAAGACACGCGAGTCGTGTTGGGGGAGGACAGCGTGCTGCACCGCGTCGGCGGTCCGGGCAACCTGATCATCTATAACGACAGCGCGGTCGTCACCGAGCGTTTCGGCAAGCTGTGCCGCGTGCTCGGCCCCGGCTTTCCGGCCCTGCAGCGGTTCGAAAAGGTGTGGGACATTGTCGATCTGCGCTACCAGTATTGGCCCTTCCAGGTCGATGGCATGACGCGAGAGGGCATCCCGGTTTCTTGCCTGGCGAAAATCAAGTTCAAGATCGACGATCGGGAGACGGAACAATCGCCGCCCAAGAGCCCCACCGATGCAAACCCCTACCCCTTTACAGAGGAGGCCGTCTTTTGCGCGGCGACCAGCAGCTGGATACGTCCGCCGGATTGGGAAAAGTGGCCGCACGACTGGGCCGGGCGAGTGGTGGTGAGCTACACGGAGGGGGTATTGCGGAATATTTTGGCGGAATACCGGCTGGACGAGCTTGTCGCACCGGTCGAAGCGGGCTCGCCGCACCCGCGCGAGGAGATCTGTCGGCGCCTGGAGGAGGCGCTGCGGAAGCGGGAGCGCAACGTGGGGGCGCGGATTCTCTCCGTGGAGTTGGGCGAGATGCAGTTTGAGGACGAGCAGATCCCCCTGCAGTGGGTCGAGGCCTGGAAAGCGGAGTGGGAGGAGCACGCCGTTCGCGCCCGCGCAGAGGGCGAGGCGCAGTTGCTGAGCGTGGACGCCGTGCAGGCGGCGGTGCAGGCAGAGATGATCACCGCCGTGGTCGCGGCTTTACAGTCGCTCGACACCAGCGTCGAGTCCCGCGCGCTGGTGGCCCGCCTGGCGCAAATGTTCCACTGGATGTCCTACAACCCGCTTTCCCGCACCCACCTGCCGCCCGAGGTGATGCACACGTTGGGCGTGATCCAGGAGAATCTGCTGGGGGAGTAATCGCTGTAAAACGTTTGCGCAAGTGGTCGAAGTGTGGTAGAATACCCTCGAACGACCGGGCGGGGCAAGCAGGTCTGGCCCCGCTTGTGCATGAAAGGAGCGTGCATGCCGCTGAGCAAGAGCGAAAAGCAAAAAGTTATCCGCGAGTACAGTCGCTTTACCGAAGATACTGGTTCGCCCGAGGTCCAAATTGCCCTTCTGACCACCCGCATCAACCAGTTGACCGATCACCTCAAGGAGCACAAGCACGACGAGCACTCCCGGCGCGGGTTGCTCAAGATGGTCGGGCGCCGTCGCCGCCACCTGACCTATCTCAGCAACAATGACCCGGAACGGTACAAGGAGATTATCCGCAGGCTGGGGTTGCGCCGCTAACGTTGAAACGAGGTGTGTCGCTGCTCGGTTGGGCAGGTGGCCCGAGTTGTGACTGATGTATACAGAACGGGGGAACATCTTTCCCTGTTTCACCTGGATCGAATTGAACATTCGCCGGAGCACCGGGCGGGGTTTGGAATTGGGACATGTCTCACAGGGGGGCTCCTTGTGGGCCATGTCCCAGTTTCTAACCTCCGATCCGGGTTTCGGCATTGGAGGAAAAAATGAATATCAAACTGTTTACGGCTACTTTGGGTGAACATTCTCTCACCCTGGAGACGGGCCGCCTTGCCCAACAGGCTGGCGGGTCCGTTGTCTTGCGCTGTGGCGACACGATGCTGTTGGCTACGGCAACCATGTCCAACTCGGAGCGGGAGGGCATCGATTTCTTCCCGCTGACCGTGGACTTTGAGGAACGGCTTTACGCGGCGGGCCGGATTCCCGGCTCTTTTTTCCGCCGCGAAGGCCGTCCACCGGAGCACGCGGTGCTCGTCAGCCGGCTGACTGACCGCCCGTTGCGCCCTCTGTTCCCCAAGGATATGCGCAATGACGTGCAAATCATCATCACCCCGCTGTCCCAGGACGAAATTCACCACGCCGATATCCTGACCATCATCGCCGCCTCCGCTGCGCTGACGATCTCGGATGTCCCCTTTGCCGGCCCGGTCGGCGCGGTGCGGGTGGGCTGCATCGACGGCGAGATCATTGTCAACCCCACCATCCCGCAGATGGAGACGAGCACGCTCGACCTGCGCCTGGCTGGCACGGCCGACGCCATTCTCATGGTGGAAGCGGGAGCGAACGAGATCGACGAAGCGCTGATGCTCGCCGCCCTGAGCCGGGGCCATCAGGCGATTCAGCAAGTCGTCGCGGTGCAGCACGAGATGCGCGAGGCGGTCGGCAAACCAAAGCGGGAATACGTGCCCTATGCCTTGCCGCAGGAAATAGAAACCGCGGTGCGCGAGTGGCTGGGCGACCGGCTTCAGTCCGCCCTGTACAATCATCCCGACAAGTCCGAGCGCAGCGATGCTTTGCGGGCGATCCGGGATGAGCTATTCGAAGCATTTGGCCAGGAACACGACCCGCATTTGTTAAAAAAGGCCTTTGAAAAAGTAGAACGCGATGTCGTGCGTGGGGGCATCCTGGACCAGGGCATCCGCGTCGATGGCCGAGACCCTGTCACCATCCGCCCCCTTACCGCTGACGTGGGCCTCTTGCCGCGCACCCACGGCTCGGGCGTCTTTTCCCGCGGCGAGACCCAGGTGCTCTCGATCCTCACCCTCGGCACGCCCCGCGAGGAACAGACGCTGGATGACCTCTCGCCGGAGGAATCCAAGCGCTATCTGCACCACTATAATTTTCCCCCCTATTCCACCGGGGAGACCTGGCCGCTGCGCGGCCCCAAGCGGCGCGAAATCGGCCACGGCGCGCTGGCGGAACGGGCACTGCTGCCTGTCATCCCGCCCGAAACCGAGTTTCCCTACACCATCCGCGTCGTGAGCGAAGTGATGTCGTCGAACGGCTCCACCTCGATGGCTGCGGTCTGCGGTTCGACCCTGGCGCTGATGGATGCCGGGGTTCCCATCAAGGCCCCCGTCGCCGGCATCGCCATGGGGCTGATCAAGGAAGGCGACCGCTGCGTCGTCCTGACCGACATCCTGGGCCAGGAAGATCACCTGGGCGACATGGATTTCAAGGTTGCTGGAACCCGCAAGGGCATCACCGCTCTGCAGATGGACATCAAGATCAAGGGCATCTCGGAGCAAGTGCTGGCGGAAGCGCTGGGGCAGGCGCTGGAGGCGCGGCGGCAAATCCTCGCCGTGATCGAAGAGACCCTCCCCGCGCCGCGCGAGGACCTCTCTGCCTATGCGCCGCGGATGCTCATCCTGCACGTCGATCCGGACAAGCTGGGAGCGGTCATTGGCAGCGGCGGCAAGACAGTCCGCTCTATCCAGGACGAGTTTGACGTCCGCGTGGATATTGAGGACGATGGCACGATCTATGTCGCATCAGCCGACGGGCCGAGTGCCAAAAAGGCGGAGGAACGGATCAAGGAGCTGACCACTGATCCCGAGTTGGGCGAGATCTATACCGGGCGGGTGGTCCGCATCACCGATTTCGGCGCCTTTGTCGAGATCACGCCCGGCACCGATGGCATGGTTCACGTTTCCCAGCTCTCGGACCGGCCGGTAAACAGCGTACGCGATGCCGTCGAGATCGGTGACGAGATCATGGTAATGATCACCGACATCGGTCACGATGGCAAGATTCGCCTCTCCCGGCGCGCGGTCCTGGAGGGCTGGGAACTTGAGGAAGCACGCGCTCAGGACCGGCCGCGGCGCAGCAGCGGCCGAGACGATCGGCGCCCCCCGCGTCGCCGATAGCCAGCGGGAGTTGCAAACGGCTCGCCAGGAGCATTGACCTGCCCATGTTCTGAGCGGACGAAATTCATAGATGTTGCATAACGACCCGGATGACTTGAGCGGATATTCTCCTCTGGCAGGAGAAGGGAGAGAAGGGGGACTTGCGGGCGCCGGGCCCGTACCCCCTTCCTCGCCCCCCGCGCCGGGCCTGGCCGAGCCGTTACAACCGGAGCCCCCCCCCTCGTTCTTGTCCCGGACAGGCCGCTTTTTCCTGCGCGTCCTGACCGAGATCGCCGGTACTGTTCTCCCCGCGATCCTCGTCGCCCTGGTGATCAACCTCTTCCTGGCCCAGGCGACGGTGGTGCAGGGGCAGAGTATGGAGCCGACGCTGTACAACAACCAGCGGGTCATTGTCGAAAAGATCACCTACCGCTTTATTCACGGCCCGCGGCGCGGTGACGTGGTCGTGCTCCAACCGCCGGGGCAGGATGAGCTGCTCATCAAGCGCGTCATCGGCCTGCCGGGAGAGCTGGTAGAAGTACGCGGCGGCCAGGTGTTTGTCGACGGTCAGCCAATCGACGAACCGTGGGCCGTGCGACAGGGCGGCCCAAACTATCCTCCGACCCTGATTCCACCCTTGCACATCTTTGTTCTGGGGGATAACCGCGGCCACTCGAACGATTCCCGCTCCTTTGGTCCCATAATGGTGGATCAGATCGTGGGCCGGGCCTGGGTAATTTACTGGCCGCTGGAAAAGATCGGCTCGATCGAGTAGCGGTTCGGGCGGCCTGTGCCAGGCCGTTACGAGAAAGCAGTGGCCCCGCCCGTGTTCTTTGGCTGGTTTTTGCCGCAGGAGAGTCGGAATCTGAAATGAACAAAGTGGTTCAGAAATGGGATGCTTCGGCCAAGCGTACCGTCGTGCTGATCCTGCTGCTGCTGCTGGCCTTGCTGATCTACCGTTTCCGGGCCATCTTGCTTCCCTTGATCCTCGCTTTTCTCACCGCCTTTATCCTCAATCCGGTGGTCGACTTTGTCGAGAAACACACCCGGATGAACCGCGGCGTAGCGGCGGCAATCGTCCTCCTGGTCGTCATCCTGCTCCTGGCCGCGGCCCCCGTCGTGGCTGTACCGATGGCGCAAAAGGCCATCCTCTCCTTGAATCTCGATTTTGCCAACATCGTGGACAACCTGGACGATTGGATCGCCCAGCCGATCACGTTCTGGGGCCGGGAATGGGACCTGCGCTCCCTCTATGAGGATTTACGGCAGACCTTGCAGTCCTTCCTGTCCACCGTCGCGGACGTCACGGTGGACGTCGTCGTCGGGTTCGCTTCGGGTATCTTTTGGCTCGTCTTTATCCTCCTCAGCGCCTTTTACATGGTCAAGGATGGGGATCGCATCATCGGCTGGCTGGATGATCTGGCGCCCCTTTCTTTTCGCGAGGACCTCGTTGCGCTCCGCCTGCGCATCACCGAGGTCTGGAATGCATTTCTGCGCGGCCAACTGCTGATGGCGCTGTTTCTCATGGTCATTACGACCGTGGTCGCCGCTGCTGTTGGGCTGCCCAACGCCCTGGCCCTGGGAATCCTGGCCGGAGCGATGGAGTTTATTCCCAACCTGGGCCCAATCATTGCCGCCGTTCCGGCGGTGTTGCTGGCCTTTTTCAGCGGCTCGTCGTGGTTGCCGCTGAGCAATTTCTGGTTTGCCGTGCTCGTCCTGGGCCTCTATCTCATCATCCAGCAGATCGAGGGCAACATCCTCCTGCCGCGTATCATGGGGCAGAGCCTCAATCTGCACCCGCTGATCGTGCTGGTCGCCATCATCGGCGGCGGCAGCCTGGCCGGTATCCTGGGCGTGCTCATTGCTGCCCCAATGGTGGCGACCGCCCGCGTGCTGATCGACTATCTCTTCTGCCGGCTGACCGATCGCGACCCCTTTCCCGAACGAGACAAGCCGCCGCCACCACGGTTTGGCCGCAGTTTGTGGAACCGGGTACGGAAACGGCTCTGGACCAACCAGTGGCGCCCCCGTCCGGCCCATCCCGACGACCGGGCCGGCGTGGAGGAAATCTGCGCCCAGGTCTGGGAGGGCGACGATTACGTGCCCAAGGTTTGGGACGAGTGGCTGGCCGATCCCCACGGCGAGTTGAGCGTGGTGGAGCGCAAGGGAAAGGTGGTGGCGTTGGGCAAACTGACCCGCATCGCCGACGACGAATGGTGGTTGGAGGGACTGCGGGTGCATCCGGCCTATCGTTACCTGGGGGTCGCCAGCGCGATGCAGGAGCACCAAATTGCAGTTGCCCAACGGGTGGCGAGCGGCAAGCTGCGCCTGGGCACCGCTTCGCACAACAAGGCGGTCCAGCACATGGCGCTGCGGGATGGGTTCCAACAGGTGGCCGAGTTCCAGTTCTGCGAAGCGGCGCCCCTCCCCGGCCCCTGCGCTGCCCGCCGTCTCACCGGCGACGACTTGGAGGCGCTGTGGGCGTTGGTTGCCGGTTCCGACATCTTTCACGCCGTGGCCGGTCTCTACGAGGTGAACTGGCACTGGATGAGCCTGACCGCGGAACGAATGGCGGCGCACTTGCGGGCAGGAGAGGCCTGGGGGGTGGAGCTGGAGGGCAAGTTGGCGGCGATCGCGATCGTCCCGCACGACGAACGGGAAGAGCCGCGCCGGCTGACGGTGAGCTACATCGACGGCACGATGGAGGGGATTACTGCCCTGGCCTGGTGCCTGCGGGTGCTGGCAAAACAACTGGAGCGCGAGGAACTGCGCATCCGCCCCGTGGCACATCCCCCGCTGCTGGCGGCCCTCCATGCCGCCGACGTCGTCAGCAGCCGGGATCATGCGTTGCTGGTTTTCGAGCGCTCGTTGGCGCCAGGCGAAGCTCCTGCCGGGGAGCCGGCGGAGGAGCGGCCGGATGCGGGATAGTCAGGGCAGCCGCGCCCCCTTCAGTGCGTTTCGATTCGTGCTGCGCCTGCTGGTGGACGTTCTGACCACCGCCGTCCCCGCCGTTCTCATTGCCCTCTGTATCAACGTCTTTGTCGCCCAGGCGATGGTGATCGACGGGCCGAGCATGCGTCCCAACCTGGAATACGATCAGCGGATCATAGTGGAGAAGGTATCTTATCTCTTCCACGGCCCGCGCCGCGGCGACGTGGTCGTCATCGACGTCTCCGGCGAGCCAGAACCGCTCGTCAAGCGCGTGGTCGGCATGCCGGGCGAGACGATCACCATGCAGGACGGGCGAATCTATATCGATGGCGCGTTGCTCAACGAAACCTGGGCGATCCAGGCCGGTGGAGCAGACTTGCCGCCGCTGCAGGTGCCGCCGCACCACGTCTTTGTCCTGGGCGACAACCGGGGCAGTTCCCGCGATTCCCGCGCCTTTGGCCCCGTGCCCATCGACCAGATCTTGGGCCGGGCTTGGGTGATCTATTGGCCGCCGTACGCCGCCCAGGTCATTCGCTGAGCGGACCCTTTTTTTGGAGAGGCAGGTATGGTTATAGAAGTCAACGAGATCGAAGTGATTGCCGAAACGGAGGATTTCAGTGCCTGGCGGGCACGAGAACCGGATGGCGAAGTGACCTACCACCTGGAGTTTGGCAGCGCGACGATCCATTTTTTCCAGGAAGAGTGGGATCAATTCCTGGCCTTGATCAAGCAGCTGCTGTAAGGAGGCTCCCTTGCTGAGACCCGGAGGACACCCTGACGGACTGGGGGAATGGTACGATAAACTGGCGCCGCTGGTGGCGGAGGCGCAGGGATACCTGCAAGAGGTCGTGACGAGCAAGCTGGTGATGCGCAGCGGCTGCCTCCAGGCGGACGACGGCTCGCTGCGGCTGATGCTGCTGGGGCGCGATTATACCGTCCATCCACCTGATTTCGTCATCTACAAGGCGGGCACGCAAGAAGAGCCGTCTTCCTTTACCAAGGCCCTACTCTTGACCTACCTGGTCACCGCCGACGGCACCACTCCCTCCGGCCGCTGGGTCGCTTTTCGCGGCCTGCCGGACGGCATGTTCTACGCCCAGGCCTTTCGCGGCTATGCCGAGGACCGGCTGGCCCAGGGGCTGGGCGAAGCGGGCCTGGATCTTTTCCGGCGCGGCGCGGAGCGGCTGGGCGGTCAGCCGATCGATATCGGCGACGCCGGCTATTCCTTCCCGGTCCTGCCTCGTGTGCGGATGGCGGCGGTCTATTGGCTGGGCGACGAGGATTTCGCCTCGCGGGCGTCGATCCTCTTTGAAGACACCGCCACCCACTACATGCCGACCGACGGCCTGGCGATTCTGGGCAGCCAGTTGGTCGGCCAGCTGCTCAAAGCGGCGCAGGAGTAGATGGGCCGCAAAACGCTGACCCTGGTGCGCCACGCCAAGTCGAGCTGGGATCACCCCGGGCTGCCGGACCGGCTCCGTCCGTTGAACCGGCGGGGGGAGCGCGATGCGCCGCGGATGGGGGAGCGGCTGGCCGCGCGCGGCGTCGAGGTGGAGCGCATCGTCACCAGCCCGGCGGCGCGGGCGACGGCGACGGCCGAGTTGGTCGCCGAAGAGATCGGTTTCCCCTGGGATGCCATCGTTGTCGACGAGCGGCTCTATCAGGCCGACGCTTTCGATATCCTGGCGGTGATCCGCGAGTTGGACGATTATCTGGATCACGTCATGCTCTTTGGCCACAATCCCGGCCTCACCGACCTGGTCAACAGCCTCTCGACGCACGTGGTCGACAACGTGCCGACCTGTGGCGTCGTCGAGCTCGAGTACGAAATCGACGGCTGGGCGCTTGTCGGCAAGGTCGAGCCGCGCTCTTTCTTTTTCGATTATCCCAAGAAAAAATAGCGCCGCGGCTCTCCTGCCGTGGTTCGCGTCCAGGCCCGCTGACGGGACGGTTATCACTGCCTCATCATTCGCAGGGGAAAAAAGTCTGTGTTATAATGTCCCCACTTTTGTTGTATGGAGAAGACGATGCCTTTTGCACTTCCTTCCGCTTCGACGTTGTTGGCCCGGCTGCTGGTGCTGCTCGTCGGCATGCCCGTCCACGAGTGGGCCCACGCCTGGTCGGCCTACCAGATGGGGGACGATACCGCCAGCCTGCAGGGACGGCTGAGCCTGAATCCACTGGCCCACCTCGACCCGATCGGCAGCATCCTGATCTTGCTGACCGGGTTCGGCTGGGCCAGGCCGGTGCCGGTGAATCCCAATCAGATGCAGCTCAATCCGCGCACGGGGATGGCGATCAGCTCGTTTGCCGGCCCCGCCTCCAACTTTCTCATCGCCATGCTGTGCGCCGTCCCCTTCCGCCTGGGCCTGCTCAGTTTGAACAGCATCGACGTCATAGGCGGGAGTTTCAACCTGGCGACGATTCTCTGGATGAGTGCCCAGGTCAGCCTGGGCCTGGCGTTGTTCAACCTGCTGCCGGTCTATCCCCTTGACGGCGAAAAGGTCCTCGTCGGCCTGCTGCCGCGCGAGTGGGGCGACCGGCTGCTTGCCCTGCGCCCTTTCGGCCCCTACATTTTGATGGGGGTCATGTTCCTGGGCATCGCCAACCTGCTGATCGGGCTGGTCTGGTCCCCGCTGTTGAGACTCTTGTTTTTGTGGTGAACGGGCGGGCGGGTTATCGCGTACGGCAGTTCTTTCGCGCCCTGACCGCCCCGCTGGCAGGAGAGGGCCTGGAGGAAGTGGAGCGGGTCCTGACCCCGCCCCAGCAGGCGCTCTTTCTGCGCATGTCGCGCGCCGACCGGCGGCACGCCCGGGCGGTCTGCCAGGCGCTGCAAGCCGCCGGCTGCCAGCCGCCGGAGCTGCTGGCGGCGGCGCTGCTGCACGACGCCGGCAAGAGCCTCGCCCCGCCGCCGCTCTGGGTGCGGGTGGCAGCGGTTTTGATGCAGCGCTTTGCCCCCCGCCTGTGGCGGCGAATTGGCCGCGGGGAAGCGCGAGGCTGGCGCCGGGCGCTGGTGCTGTACCAGCGCCACGCCGAGATCGGCGCCCAATGGGCGGCCCAGGTGGGGTGCTCCCCTCTCACCGTCGCCCTGATCCGCCGGCACGAAGAACAGCTCGGATGGATCGACGGCGAGGAGGACCGTTTGCTGCACCTGCTGCAGCAGGCGGACGAGAGCTGCTGAACTGGCAGCGAATAGGAGTGGATAGGTGATGGAAGGTCAGATCACAATCGTTGGTTTGGGAGCTGTGGGCTGCTCGATCGGCCTGGCGCTGCGCGCGTACGATTCCGCCCTCGAGGTCGTCGGCTACGACGCCGACGGTGACCACGCCCGCCAGGCGGCGGCGATGGGGGCGGTGCACAAGACCGTCTCCCGCCTGCCCGCGGCGTGCAAGGAAGCGGATATGGTCGTCCTGTCCCTGCCCCTGCCGGTCATCCGCCGCAGCCTGGAAACCGTTGCCCCCCACCTGCCGGCGGGCTGCATCGTCACCGACACTGCCGTGCTCAAGGTGCCGGTGTTGGCTTGGGCGCGGCAGTACCTGCCTGAGCAGGCGCACTATGTCGCCGGGATGCCCATCCCCGGCCCCAAGGCAAAGGTCGAGGAACCGCTTGCCGGGCCAGAGATGGCCCAGGCCGATCTTTTTCAGGAGGGGCTGTACTGCGTTGCTTCCACCGGGGATACGGAACCGGCGGCGGTCAAGGCGCTGCTCAATCTGGCGCAGGCAATCGGGGCGCGCCCCTATTTCCTCGATCCGCTGGAATATGACGGGCTGCAGGCAGGGACGGCAGACCTGCCGGCCTTGATCGCGATGGCCTTTTTGAACACCATGGTCGATTCTGCCGGCTGGAGGGACCTGCGCAAAATCGCCGGCTACGATTTTGCTGCCATCACGGGGCTGGTCGCCGGCGATCCCCAGGAGCGCTACGAGGCGGCGCTGTTCAACCGCGAAAACCTGCTGCTGCGCCTGGACCTGTTCCTGCAAGAGCTGGCCCGCCTGCGCCAGTTGCTGCGCGACGGCGACCAACAGTCGCTGACCCAGGCCTATGCCCAGGCCGCCCAGGGACGGGGACGGTGGCTGCACGAGAAGGCGACCGGCGATTGGGGCGACCTGCCGGAGGTGGAGGCGGAAATTCCCAGCGCCGGCGAACAGTTCGGCCAGATGATGTTCGGCGGATTGTTCCGCCGCCGCCGCCCCCCCGAGGACGATTCATAGCACCGGCGGGCGAGGTGTGGGTTGAACCGGCTGTTCCGTGTCTTGATGATTGCCCCCACTTCCTTCTTCTACGACTATGGCTGTCACGTCCGTATCCTGGAGGAAGCGCGGGTGCTGCGAAAATTGGGCCATCAGGTCACCATCGTCACCTACTACCAGGGGCGCGACTTGCCCGACCTGGAGATCATCCGTACCCGGCCCGCCCCCTGGCGGGCTGATTACGAGGTCGGTTCCAGCCTGCACAAGCTGGCCTTTGACGTCTTTTTGGGCTGGCGGGTGTTTTGGGTCATCCTGCGCCGTCGCTTTGACCTGGTCCACGCTCACCTGCACGAGGGAGCGCTGATGGGCGCCGTGCTGGGACGGCTGCGCCGGCTGCCACTGCTCTTTGATTTCCAGGGCAGCCTGACCGGCGAGATGGTGGACCACCGTTTTTTGAACCCCGGGGGGTTGTGGTATCGCTGGGTGCGCCTGTTGGAAGAGCGCATCGACCACCTGGCGGACGTGATCGTCACCAGCACCCACCAGGGGGCGATTCTCCTGGAGCGGACGTTTGGCTGCAACGCGTGCAACGTCCACCCGCTGCCCGATTGCGTCAACCTCGATTTCTTCCGCCCGGACGTCCTGTCACCCGAGCAGGTCAGGGCCCGCCGCGTCGCCCTGGGGCTGCCCACTGACCGGCCGGTGGTCGTCTACCTGGGCCTCCTGGCCGAGTACCAGGGCACGCCGCACCTGCTCCAGGCCGCGCGCATCCTCCGCGACCGCGGGGTCGACGCTTATTTCCTGTTGATGGGCTTTCCGGGCGTGGAAGGATACCGGCGCATGGCGAGCGAGCTGGGCATCGGCGACCGCGTCGTCTTTACTGGCAAGGTGCCCTACGAGGAGGCCCCGGCGCACCTGGCGTTGGGCGACATCGCCGTGGCCCCCAAGCTCTCGGACACCGAGGGCGCCGGTAAAATCTTGAACTATATGGCGATGGAGCTGCCGACCGTCGCTTTCGACACACCGGTCAGCCGCGAGTACATGGGTTCTTTGGGGTGCTATGCCCAGCCGCTGGGGAATGTCAACTCCCTGGCCAACGGGATTCAAGAGTGGGTGTTCCGGGCGGAACAGCGGCGCCAATTGGGGCAGTTGCTGCGCCAGCGGGCGGCGCGCCATTTTTCGTGGGACCGTACCGGGCGGCAGCTGGTCAACATCTATCGCGAATTGTGCCGCGACTCGGAGAGGGGATGACAATGATCCGTCGATTGGAAGAACTGTGGCAGTATCGTGAACTGATCCGCAACCTGGTTCTGCGCGACCTCAAAGCGCGGTACAAAAACTCGTTCCTGGGCGTCGCCTGGTCCTGGCTCAATCCGCTCATGATGATGATTGTCTATACCCTCTTTTTCACGGTCTTTTTGCGCAACGATAGCATCGAGCATTACCCTGTTTTTCTCCTCTGCGGGCTGCTGCCCTGGAACTTTTTTCACGATTCGATCATGCAGGCCACCGGCAGCATCGTCGGCAACGGGCACCTGATCAAAAAGGTCTATTTCCCGCGCGAGGCGCTGCCTATTGCCGTCGTGCTCTCGAACCTGGTCAATTTTCTGCTTGCCCTGCCGGTCTTTTTCGTCCTCGCCGTGGTCTTGGGACGGCCGCCGAACGGCTGGGCGTTGCTGCTGCCCGTCATCATTTTCCTGCAGGTGATTTTTTCCACCGGCGTGGCCTTTTTCCTGGCGACGTTGAACGTCTTTTACCGGGATACGCAGATCATCCTGGGGGTGGTCACGCTGGCCTGGTTCTTTCTCACCCCCGTTTTCTACCCCATCGAGACCGTTCCCCAGGAGGCGCACATCCTGGGGGTGGCCCTCGACGCCCGGCTCTGGCTGCGGCGCCTGAACCCGATGGCGTCGCTGATCGCTTCCTACCGCGACCTGTTGTACCGCGGCGGCCCGACCGGCTTCGACTTTTTGCTGCGCACCGCTCTGACCTCGCTGCTGGTGCTGGTGATCGGCTACCTGGTTTTTCAACGCTTTAGCGGGCGGTTTGGAGAGGAGGTATGATGGGGGATGTTTGTTCGCATCGTCGTCCTGTCTACAGTACGCCTGGTCGATGACAGAGAACCCGTCTTTGACTACCACCTGCCCGGCGAGCTGATCGGCCAGGTCGGGGTCGGCTCGCTGGTGACCGTGCCCTTTGGCGCGCGGCGGTTGTACGGCATTGTCGTCGAGCAGCCCGACGAGCCCGCCGTGGCCGAGACGCGCGCTGTGGCCTCGCTGGCGGACCCGGCGCCGGTGTTGACGCCGCTCCAAATCGCGCTGGCACACTGGATGAGCGCGGCCTACCTGGCCCCCCTATGGCGCTGCCTGACGCTGATGCTGCCGCCGGGGGTGGTCGGTTTTGTCGACGTCCAGATGGCGCTGGCAGAGGGCGGTAGCACCGAGGATGCCCGCACTGTTGCCCAAGAGCAACTGCTCACCGTGTTGGATCGGCGCGGCCCCCTGCGCGGGCGGCAGCTCGACCGGGTGCTGCCGCGCCAGGAGTGGCAGCGGGCGGCATTACAGCTGGCGCGGCGGAAGGTGGTGGTCAAGTCTTCTCTCCTGGCCCCACCCGCCGTGCGCCCGCAGCAGATCGAGACCGTCGAGTGGATCGGGCGCGGCGTCGACACGGTGGAAGCGCTGGCCGGGCTGCGCAGCGCCTGCTATCCTGCCATCGTCGATTTTTTGCGCCGCGAGAAGGGGCCGGTCGACGTCAGTTGGGTCTATGCCCAGGCCGGCTGCCAGCGCTATCACCTGGACAAGCTGGCGGAACGGGAGCTCGTCGTCTTTGACAGCGAACACGTCTGGCGCGACCCCCTGGCCGACGAGACCTTTGTGCCCGACACCCCCCCGCCGCTGACGACAGACCAGGCGGCGGTGTGGGAGCGGATCCGGCGAGAGATGCGGCGGGAGGGAGCGGGGGCGCCCGCTGTCTTTTTGCTGCACGGGGTGACCGGATCGGGCAAGACCGAGATCTATTTGCGGGCTGCGGGAGAGGCGTTGGCTGAGGGGCGGCAGGCGATTGTCCTGGTGCCCGAGATCAGCCTCACCCCGCAGACGGTGCATCGCTTTGGAGCGCGCCTGGGCGGGAACATTGCCGTATTTCACAGCGCGCTCACTGCCGGCGAGCGGTACGATGCCTGGCGGCGCATCCGTGCCGGGCTGGTCGACATCGCCGTCGGGCCTCGTTCCGCCCTCTTTGTGCCCTTCGCCAGCCTGGGCCTGATCATTTTGGACGAGGAGCACGACGCCAGCTACAAGCAAGACCATATCTCGCCCGCCTATCACGCGCGGGAAGTGGCGCTGGAGCTGGCCCGTCTCAGCGGCGCGCCGGTCATCCTTGGCTCCGCCACCCCCAGCCTCGAGTCCTACCACCAGGCCCAGCGGGGCCGGTTTGTGCTGCTGCAGATGCCGCGCCGCATCATGGCCCACACCGGCCGGCTGCACGACCTCCAGATGCGCTACCAAGCCCCCCGCATCCAGCATCACGTCATCGGCGGCGGCCCGGTCGAGGCCCGCTACCTGCCGCTCCCCCCGGTGCAGGTGGTCGACATGCGGGCCGAGTTGCGGGCGGGGAACCGCTCGATCTTTAGCCAGGCGCTGGTGCGGGCGATGGACGAGGCGCTGCCGCGTGGCGAGCAGGTGATTCTCTTTCTCAACCGCCGCGGCACGGCGACGTTCGTCCTCTGCCGCGACTGTGGCTACGTGGCCCAATGCCCCGACTGCGGCGTGCCGCTGACCTTTCACGGCCAGCACAGCGCTATGGTCTGCCATCACTGCGGCCGCCAGGAGCCGGTCCTCCAGCGCTGCCCCCGCTGCGGCAGCCGGCGCATCCGCCACTTTGGCCTGGGCACCGAGCGGGTGGAGCAGGAGGTCCACCGGCGCTGGGCCGACGTGCGCACCCTGCGCTGGGATCGGGACACGGCCCGCAATCACGCTGCCCACGCGGCCATCTTGCACCTGTTCAGCGCCGGCCTGGCCCACGTGCTGGTCGGGACGCAGATGATCGCCAAGGGGCTCGACCTGCCGCTGGTGACGGTGGTGGGGGTCATTTCCGCCGACACGGCGCTCAACCTGCCGGATTTTCGTGCCGCCGAGCAGACTTTCCAGCTGCTGGAGCAGGTTGCGGGGCGGGCCGGGCGCGGGCTGCTGGGCGGACGGGTGGTGATCCAGACCTATCACCCGGATCATTACGCCGTCCGCGCCGCCGAGGAACACGACTATGAGGGATTTGCGCGGCAGGAGATGGCCTTCCGGCGGCAGGCGGATTACCCGCCCTTTGTGCGCATGGCCCGGCTGCTCTATCTGCACCCGGAGCGAGAGCGGGCGCAGGTCGCGGCGCAAGACCTGGCCCGGCAGCTCGGCGCGGCGCTGACCCAGGCCGGGCTGCCGACGACCGACCTCATCGGGCCGGCGCCAGCCTTTTTCGCCCGCCGGCAGGGCCACTACCGCTGGCAGATCATTCTCCGCCACGCCGACCCCGCGGCTTTTCTGCAGGCGGTCGACATCCCTGCCGGGTGGCAGATCGACGTCGATCCAGTGTCGGTGTTGTAGCTGCCCTAGAACTTTTTCGCGCTGCGCTGGACGCTGAACGCGTCGGCGACCGCCGCCTTGGCCTGCGCCGGTGCCTGCTTCATCTCCTGGAACCGGGCGGCCATCTTGCTCTGTTCCTCTTCGGCCCGTTCCTGTCCCAGCAGCGCGGCATATTCCCGCAGTTGGCCCAGTTCCGCGTCCGCCCGTTGGGCTCCTTCGGCGGTGCTCTTGGCCATTGCCCGCGAGACCCCGAGGACGTTGGCCGCCTTCATCTGCTCCAGCACCCGCTCCACGACAGGAATCACCGCCCCTTCCCGCCGGTCAAAGGCCGCGTGATCCTTAAAGCGCACGGTGACCCGGTTCAGGGGAGTGGTCAGGTGGTTGCCGGCCGGCGAGCGGTAGTCCAGCGCGCCCTCGACGCTCAGCCGCGAACCGGCCGGCTGGGCGGGAAGGGTCAGCCGGATGGGCACCTGGAGCTCGATGCCGCTGGGGACGTCGCCGATCGAGACCGTGGCCTCGCCCGCGCCCTGGCGGGCAGGGTAGGCCGCGGAGAGAGGAAATAGTGCCGCGCCGGCGGGGATCTGCAGGCGAATCGTCATCTCGCGTGCCGCCAGGGCGGCGACCTCGCCGAGCTCGCCCGTCAGGTAGGCGCTGATCTGCCCGGCGTCGGTGACGTGGTAGAACCGCCCCCCGCCCTGGGTGGCGATTTCGGCCATCAAGGCCTCGTTATAGTCGCTGCCCACTCCCAGCGTCGAGACGATGACTCCCTGCTGGCGAGCCTCGAAACCCCGCTGGCCCACCATCTCCACGTCCGTCTCCCCGACGTTGGCCTGACCATCGCTGAGCAAGAGCACCAGGTTGGTCTCTTGCTTGCGGGCGGCGACCTTTTCCAGCCCCATCTCGAGCCCGCCGCAGAGGGCGGTCATTCCTCCAGCCTGCATCTCTTGCAGCGCGCTTTCGACGACGCGGCGGCTCTGGTCGTCGATCTCGGCCGGCTCGAAAATGCAGCGCGCGTCGGAGGAGAAAATGACCAGGGAAAAGACGTCGCCGTCATGCAGGCGGCGCAGCGCATGGCGCACTGCCTCCTTGGCCTGGCCCAGCTTGGGCCCCCGCATGGACCCCGAGACGTCGAGGACGGCGGTAAAGTTGAGCGTCTGGCGTCCTGTTTCGGTAGCCGCCGTCTCTTCGGTCGGCACCTGGTTGGGGGTTCGAACCGTGACCAGCAGGTAGCGGTCGACGTTGCGGCCGCTGGGAGCAGCAACCTGGTCCAGCTCCATCTGCGCCTGGACGTAGGAGGCCGCCTGGTCGGGGGCAGGGGGCGTCTCGAAATCCAATTCCCCGCCGCAGCGGCTGCACGTCTTGACCCCGACCGGTTCGTCCTGCAGCAATCCGCAGTATTGGCAACGCATCAATCTCGGCATATTTTCCCTCCCGGGCAACTCCACCGGCTCGACTCGCCGGGGATGATCCTTTGTCCGTTGTCACTGCGGGGCAATCCTTACTCATTGTTTCCCCCGCCCGGTCGAGTATAGCACGGAGGGAATCGCATGTCAAAAGCAATCCGCTGCCTGGCGCGCATTGATTGCGCCAGGGGCGCGCGCCATGGTATAATACCGGCAGCTGCTCGGCCCATTGTCCCGAGTTCATTCCCGACCCTCTCTTTTCCCACCGCGGAAGAGCATCCAAGAGGATGGGCTGAGTCGCGGTTTTTAACATCTCGTTTTAAGGAGGCAATAGATATGGACTGGAGCCAACCTCAGGGTATCCTGCGGCGGGGGATGACGCTGGAAAGGGATGGGTATCGCTTTTACACCCAAATCGCCGAGCGCGCGTCCAGCGAGCGGGGGAAGGAGATGTTTCTCGATCTGGCGGCCCAGGAGGCAGAGCACCTGCACCTGCTTCTCGCCGAGTACCAGGCCCTGGAAGCAGGCCAGGGCTGGCTGTCGTACGAGGAGGCGATGGCGGTAGAGCTTGACTTTGACCCGGCAGGCCCCGACCTGCCTGGCGAGGAGCCGCCCGACCCTCTGCCCGTTTTTACCCCCGACCGCCACGTCTCGCTGGCAGGGGACATTGCCGCGCTCAAGTATGGTCTGGAAACGGAACAGATCTCCCGCGACTTTTATGCCCGAGGAGCAGAAGAGACGGACGATCCCCATGCCCGCGGCGCATACCAGTTCCTGGTTCACCAGGAGGAACGGCATTACCGGTTGCTGCAGAGCACCCATGAATATTTGAACCAGCACCAGACCTGGTGGGACGACGAAGAATACCCGTTTTTCATTGGCTGAGGCAGCGGCTCAACCGTCAAGCCTTGGGCGCCTGGCGCTCGCGGTGATAAATAGCGGCTGGGCTGAACCAGTCAGCATGATGGGAGGTTCAGGGAATCATGGCGCAACGTGATCTCGCCATTCGCATTGGCGGCGAAGCGGGAATGGGGTTGGAGTCGAGTGGGGCCGGCTTTGCCCGGGCGCTGACCCGCGGCGGGCTCTATGTTTTTGGCCTGCCGGATTATTATTCGCGCATCCGCGGCGGACACAACTTTTACTCGATCCGGGTCGCCCGGCATCCTCTCTACACGCACGCGGAGCCGGTCCACGTCCTGCTGGCCCTGGACAGGGAGACGATCCGGCGGCACGTGAACCACGTCGTGCCTGGCGGCGCGATCATCTATGACGAAAAAGACGGCCTGCCGGAGGGGCCGCGCCGCGCGGACGTCGGTTTCTGTGCCCTTCCCCTTTCCCAGCTGGCCGAGGAAAAGGGCGGGCGGGAGGTGATGCGCAACACCCTCGCCCTGGGCGTCGTCGCCGGCCTGATCGGTTTCGACCCGCAGTATATGGCCAGCGTCATCCGCGACAATTTCGCCCGCAAGGGGCAGGCGGTGGTCGACGCGAACCTGCGCGTGGTAGAGGCGGGGGTGCAGGCCGGCTGCTCTTTCGACGGCGATTTCTCCTTTCGCATGGAAGCTGTGCCAGGCGCCCCGGCACGGGTGATGATGAACGGTACCGAGGCCTTTGCCCTGGGCGCGCTGGCAGGCGGCTGCCGCTTTGTCGCCGGCTACCCGATGACCCCCGGCTCGCTGGCGCTCCATTGGTTTGCCCGCTACGCTGACCAGTACGGCGTCGCCACCAAGCACGCCGAGGACGAGATCGCGGCCATTAACATGGCCATCGGCGCTGGCCTGGTCGGGGCCCGGGCGCTGGTTCCCACCTCCGGCGGCGGCTTTTCCCTGATGGTGGAGGCTCTCGGCATGGCCGGCATCGCCGAAATTCCCCTCGTCGTCTACGAAGCGCAGCGTCCCGGCCCCGCCACCGGCTTGGCCACCCGCAACGAGCAGGGCGACCTCATGTTTGCGCTGTATGCCTCCCAGGGCGAGTTCCCCCGTTTCATCCTCACCCCCGGCACCGTCGAGGACTGCTTCCGGGCCGGATGGCAGTCCTTCAACCTGGCGGAAAAACACCAGACTCCAGCGATCATTCTCAGCGACCATTACCTGGCGGTGGCGCAGCGTACCCTCGACGTCGAGTCCATCGATTTCGACGCCGTGACCATCGAGCGGGGTGAACTGCTCACCGACCAGGACCTGGATGCCATGGAGGAACCGTACCGCCGCTTTCGCGTGACCGCGTCGGGCATCTCCCCGCGCGCTGTGCCCGGGCACCCCAAGGCCGTCTTTGTCACGACGGCCAACGAGCACACGGAACGCGGTGCCATCACCGAGGAGCCGGCCGACCGCGTCGCCCAAACCGAAAAGCGGCTGAGAAAGCTGAAGGGTATGCAGCAAGAGATCGAGGGCCCCTTTTGGTATGGTCCGGAAGAGGCGGAGCTGACGTTCGTCTGCTGGGGCTCTACCTGCGGACCGCTGCGGGAGGCGGTCGACCGCTTGAACGCCGGGCGAGCCGGCCGGGCCAATATGCTCTACTTTACCGCCCTCTGTCCTTTTCCCACCGCGGCGACGGCGGAGGCCCTGAACCGGACGCGGCGAACCGTTGCCGTCGAGTGCAACGCCACCGGCCAGTTGGAATCGCTGTTGCGCATGCAGACTTGTTGGCAGGTGGAGCGGTCGATCCGCCGCTACGATGGGCGACCGTTCACGCCGGAGTATATACTCGGCAAGTTGGAACAGGCATTGTAACTTGCGCGCACGAGAGGTGAAAAATGGTCACACGCCGAGATTTTGCAGGGGGAGAAACTCCCACCTGGTGCACGGGCTGTGGTAACTTTGCCATTCTAAACGGCATCAAGATGGCCCTGGCGGAACAGGAGATTGCCCCCCACGAGATCCTCCTCGTCACCGGGATTGGCTGCGGCAGCAAGCTGCCCCATTATATGCACGTCAACGGGTTCCACACCCTCCACGGCCGGCCGGTGGCGGTGGCGACGGGGGTGCGCCTGGCCAATCACGGCCTCCGCGTTATGGTCGTCCACGGCGATGGCGATGGCTACGGCGAGGGATTGAGCCACTTTCTCAACGCTGCCCGGCGCAATCTGAACATCGTCGACCTGGTGCAGGACAACCGGGTCTATGGCCTGACGCGGGGCCAGTACTCTCCCACCAGTGAGCGGGGAAAACGGACTCCTACCACCCCGGCGGGCGCCATCGAGTGGCCGGTCAATCCGCTGGCGCTGGCCATCACCGCCGGCGCGACCTTTGTCTCCCGCGGCTATTCGGGCGAACTCGAGCACCTGGTCTGGCTCATCGGCGAGGCGCTGCAGCACCCGGGCTATGCCCTGGTCGACGTTCTCCAGCCCTGCGTGACCTGGAACCGGAATTACGCCTACGATTTTTACCGGGAGCGGGTGTACAAGCTGGAAGAAGACGCGGCGTACGATCCGCGCGATCGGACCGCCGCTTGGGAGCGTGCGCACGAATGGGACGAGCGCATCCCGATTGGCATCTTTTATCGCGGCGAGCTCAAGCCGACCTACGAAGAGCAGGTCGCGGCCCTGGTGAGCAGCTGCCTGGTCGACCGACCGCTCGACCGCGAGTGGATTCTCCACGTCGAGGAGCTGATGCAGACGTTTTTCTAGTTCGTCGCCAGCACACTCCCGGGCGGGGGTGCACGAACGATCTGTTTTTGCAATTTGCAGGTGTTGGCAATTGGGTTGTCCTCCGTGCACCGCCTGGGCAGCACGGGTTGACAACCAGGCATTCATTCGGTAGAATAGGCCTTGCCCGGTTTCAGCCGGGTAACTTTTTCTAGGAGGTAAAGAAAGAACGACGATGAAGTATCTCTCGATCTTGGTTCTATTGTTTTCGATGGGCGGGCTGGTGCTGGCCGGCTGTGGCCCATCCCCTGTCACCCCGGATTCGCCGCTGCCGACCCCGGGCGCTGGCACGGACCAGCTTCCCGAGTCGCCGCTGCCGACCCCCGTGCCGCCAGTTGCAGAGGACGAGTTCCCCACGCCGTCTTCGCCGGACCTGGCTGTTGTCACTGGCGTCATCATGCGCGACGTGTATGGCGAGGCCAGCGATCCGCTCTCCGGTTACACGGTCTATTTGGGCCGCGTGCTCTATTCAGATACCGGGCATCCCGCCCTGGTCTCGGTTGGGGACAGCTCTCCCCGCGCAGTCGTCGCCGCAAATGGGCGCTTTCTCTTCCTCGACGTCCTCCCCGACATTTATGGGCTTGCCATCGGCACTCCCCTGGGCGAGATCCTGTACGAGCCTCCCGAGGGTGGAGATTTTATTTTTACCCTCGAACCGGGCCAGGTTCTCGACCTGGGAGAATTGCACACCGAGATTCCGTACTGATCCCAGCCAGGCGCCCCTCCTTCTTGTCTCCGGAGGGGGAGGGGGGGGCGCGAATGAAGCGGGGGCAAGGTCTTCCAATGGGCTCTCCAGCCTGTCCGCGAATCCCCCCGTTACTCTTTGACACGCTGCGCGCGCCGTGGTACACTACCTTGTCGTAACTCCATACTGCACGGAGGTGTCCAATGTCCCGAATCATTCACCCTCCCCGGGGAACCGAGCTCTGTTGCCAGAACTGGCTCATCGAGGCCCCATATCGCATGATCCAGCACAATCTCGACCCCGATGTCGCCGGCGATCCGGAGAACCTGATCGTCTACGGTGGGCGGGGGCGGGCTGCCCGCAATTGGGAGTGTTTCGACGCTATCCTGGCGGCGCTGCGCAACCTGCAGCCTGACGAGACGCTGCTGGTCCAATCGGGCAAGCCGGTGGGGGTCCTGGCTACCCACGCCGACGCCCCCCGCGTCATCATCGCCAATTCGAACATCGTGCCCGCCTGGGCCACCCAGGAGAATTTCGACCGCTGGGAGCAGGAAGGGCTGATCATGTACGGCCAGATGACCGCCGGCTCCTGGATTTACATCGGCACCCAGGGTATCCTGCAGGGCACGTACGAGACGCTGGCGGCGGCGGCGGAAAAGCATTATGGCGCGGGCGTTTCGCTCAAGGGCAAGTTTGTCCTCACCGCCGGACTGGGTGAGATGGGCGGCGCGCAGCCGCTGGCGATCACGATGAACGAGGGCGTCGGCCTGTGCGTCGAGGTCGATCCCCGGCGCGCCCGGCGGCGGCTCGAAACCGCCTACCTCGACGTGGTGCTGGAGGACCTGGAGCAGGCGCTGGTGATGGTGGGCGATTATACTCGCCGCGGCGAGCCGCTCTCCATCGGCCTCATCGGCAACGCCGCCGACGTCTTTCCCGAGCTGGTGCGCCGCGGCGCCATCCCCGACGTCGTCACCGACCAGACCTGCGCCCACGACCCGCTGATGTACGTCCCCAACCGCTTTACGCTGGCGGAAGCGGTGCGTATGCGGGAGGCAGATCCGAAAAAGTATCAAGAGGAGTCGATGCGGGCCATGGCCGAGCACTGCGCGGCCATGGTCGAGATGCACAAACGGGGCGCGGTGGCCTTTGACTATGGCAACAACCTCCGTCAACGGGCTTACGACCACGGCGTGAAGGACGCCTTTGCCTACCCCGGCTTTGTCCCCGCTTACATCCGTCCCTTGTTCTGCTCGGGAAAAGGGCCTTTTCGCTGGGTCGCCCTCTCTGGCGACCCGGAGGACATTTACGCCACCGACGCCAAGATCGTCGAGTTGTTCCCGGAGGATGCTCACCTGGTGCGCTGGATCGAGATGGCCCAGCAGCGGGTCAAGTTCCAGGGGCTGCCCTCCCGCATCTGCTGGCTGGGCTATGGCGAGCGCGCCAGGGCCGGGCTGGCCTTTAACGAACTGGTCGCCAGCGGCGAGGTCAGCGCCCCCATCGTCATCGGGCGCGACCACCTGGACGCCGGCTCGGTCGCCTCGCCCAACCGAGAGACGGAGGGCATGAAGGACGGTTCGGACGCCATCTCGGATTGGCCGCTGCTCAACTTTGCCCTCAACGCCGTCTGTGGGGCGACCTGGGTCTCGTTCCATCACGGCGGCGGGGTGGGCATCGGCTACTCGCAGCACGCCGGGCAGGTCATTGTCGCCGACGGCACGCCCGAAGCGGCGCGGCGGCTGAAGCGGGTGCTGGACGCTGACCCCTGGACGGGGGTGATCCGCCACGTCGACGCCGGGTACGCCGAGGCGATCGCGTTCGCCCGGCAGCACAAGTTGAACGTCCCAATGATGCGCTGATGGACGAGCACAAGCCAATACCCGCCAACAGTCCGGCCTTTGAGTACGTCTACGTCGCCAACCAGCGCTGCGATTGCGGGGACTGTTTTGCCGTCGTCAGCCAGGAGCTGTGCAACACCCCCGGCGGTCCCATCGACCGCGTCACGGGCCGCTGCAAGGGCTGTGGCGCAGAGCGCAGTTTTGATTTCGACATCCATTCCTTTTTCGGCGATTTCGAAAAGTATGACCGCTTTCGCCAGACGGACCAGCACTTTCGCGCCGCGATGGCGCACGTGCGCGAGCGGCGGCTGGAGGAAGCGGAAACCGCCCTGCGGCAGGTGGTGGACCCGGAGGAGGGCGAGCCGGCCTTTGCCTGGGGCCATTACCACCTGGCCCAGGTCCTGTTTATGAGCGGCCGCCCTGAAAAAGCGCTCGAGCACCTGCAACGGGCGGCCGCCATCCAGCCGCTGGAAGCGGACATCTACACCGGGCTGGCACACGCCTGCCGCGCGCTGGGCCGCGCGGCAGAGTACGACGAGTTCCTCTGTCGAGCAGAAACCCTGCGCGAAAAATCAGGAGGTTGACATGTTAAAAGCACGTTGGCACGGATACGAGATCGACTCGTCGGAGGCGGCGTACGAGATCGAGGTGCCCCAGCCGGAGCGCTTGGGCACCCTGGTGCGGGGCCTGCTAACCTCTGGCTACTTTGTCCGCTCCTATTATTTGCTCTTTGAAGAACCGCTGCGCCGGCTGCGCGATTTCGTTGCCCAGCAGGGCGACGAATCGGCTGCCAAGGTGTTGGGGCACCTGGAGCAGCAGCTGGCCAAGTGCGACGCGGATGAGGCAAGGGCGAGCCGCATCGGCGTCAAAGCCATCGAGGCGATCCTCAACTATGTGGGCGAGCAGGGGCAAAAACTGCAGGCCGCCGAGACCTTTCGCTTCGGCCTGCTGCCGTTCCAGGTAGAGATGTACCAGGATTACGATATGGAATTCGAACCGGGGGATGAGATAGAGGAAATGGACTATTACTCTGAGGAAGAAATCCCCCTCGACGGCGTCGTGCTCTACCTGGGCTGCACGCTGGTTCCGGCGAACAAGCTGGGCGCCAAGGAGCAGAGAAGGGTCTATAAACTGATCGAGCAGAGTTTTCGGCAAGTGGGGCTGCTGCAAGAGTTGCAATCGTGGGATCTTTTTGGCGGGAAAGAGCGGGATTACGTCGCTGAGGCGATTAACCGATCGCATAATCTCACCCTGCGGGTGCGCCTCAATCCGGATGCCACTTTTTCCGTCACCGGCCGCTGGATGGACGACGGGCAGTTTATCTTTCCCTACTATGATTATCTGCTCCGGCAGGCGGCGAAAGGGTTGGAAATCGAGCCCGAGTTGTACGTCCTTTGATGTTGGTCCTGTCACCGCACACCGTCATCCGGCCCGAACCGCAAGGGGCGCTGCTCTTTCAGCAAGAAACGGCCGAAACAGCCCTGATCGACCGCGAGGGATTGGATACGCTGTACGCGCTGCTCAAGGGAGAGCTGCGCGACTATGCGCCCTTTTTCGTCGGCTATCTCTGCGAGAAGGGCTTTGTGGTGGAAGGAGCGGGCGAGGGGGGACTGGAACGGGTGGCGGCGGTGTGCGACGCCGCCCCGACGACGACCGCGCCGCCCCGCGCCCTGGCGGCGCCCGAAACGATCCATTTCTCGGTCACCGGCCGCTGCGACCAGGCCTGCGCCGGCTGCTTTTATTCCGCCCGGCCCGGCTCGGCAGTTTCCCCAACCGATGCCCCCTTCAAGTTGTTCGAACGCGTCGTCCGGCAGGCGGCCGAGGCACGGGTTTTCCAGCTGGCGCTGGGCGGCGGCGAACCGCTGCTGCACCCGTGCCTGCTCGAGATGGTGCGCCTGGCGCGGCAGAACCGCATCCTGCCCAACCTGACCACGAACGGCAACCTCTTGGACCGGGATGTGGCGGAGGAGTTGAAGGAGGCCGGGCTGGGGCAGGTGCAGATATCGCTCAACGGCGCTTCGGAGGCCACCAACCAGGCCACGCGGCCCAATTTCGCGCAATCGATTGCGGCAATAGCGGCCTGCCAGGCCGCCGGCTTGCAGTTTGGGATCAACTTTTTGCTCACCCGCTCCAGCTTGCCCGATCTGGAAGCAGTGATCCGGCTGGGACAATCCAAGGGGGCAGCCACTGTCAACCTGCTGCGTCCCAAGCCGCCCACCACCGACGGCGACTGGCTGGAGCGGGAATCCCCTGCAGCGGCGGATTACCGAGGCGTGCAGGCAGTGCTGCAGCGGTTCCAGGCGGCAGAGCGCACCCCGGCGCCAGTAACCCGGATCACCATCGACGCCTCGCTGACTTTTCTGCTTAGCGACCGTTCCCCCCAGGCCCTGTACCGGGCCGGGGTTTGGGGCTGCTCCGCAGCGCGCAAGTTTGTCACCGTGACGCAGGATGGTGACGTGCTCCCCTGCAGCCACGTCCGCTGGTCCGACGTTGGGGAGGGCGACGTGATGCGCGCCTGGCGCGAGTCGTCCGTGATGGCCCGCTTCCGCGGGCTGGAGGAAATCGCGCGGGGGAACTGCCGCCGCTGCCGTCACCTCCCGCAATGCCGGGGCTGCCCGGCGGTGGTGATGGCCTTTGGGGGTGAGTTTGGGGATGCCGACCCGCACTGTCCCCAACACCCGTGACGGCGCAGCGGGCCGGGGTCAGTCAACCTTGCGGATCACCATCACCACTTTTCCCTGCACCTCGACCTGCGCTGGGTTGTCGATGTAGATGGGGCTCATCGTCGGGTTGGCCGGCTGGAGCCGCACCCGGTTGCCTTCCCAATAGATGCGCTTGAGGGTGGTCTCTTCTCGATCGGGCAGCCAGATAGCCGCCATCTGCCCATTTTCTACCCGTTGTGAGTGGTGCATGATGACAATGTCGCCGTCATTGATCAGCGCGTCGATCATCGAATCGCCCTTGACGCGCAGGGCATAGAGGTCCTTGGGATCGCCGACGATTTCCCGCGTCAGTTCGACGGTCTCTTCGATGCCCATCAAGGAAAAGTCGGAGGCGGGCACCGGGATCGGTTCGCCGGCGACGATCACGCCCAGCATGGGAATCTTGATCAAGTCATACAGATCGGCCGGGAAAAGCTCCGCCCCGTCCTCGGAAATCCGCAGCCCGCGCGATTGGCGCCGGTCCCGCTCGATCAGGCCGTGTTGCTCCAGGCGCTCCAGGTTATAGTTGACGACAGAAGTCGAAGAGATGCCGATCGCCTGGCCGATTTCGCGGATGGAAGGGGGATAGCCCCGTTCGTCCGCAAACTCGCGAATGTAGTGAAAAATCCCGCGCTGTCGATCTGTCAGCTGCTGCCATTTCTCTTCCACGTTTACCTCCTGGCCCGGCCCGGCGGACCCCTCAATCGACGTCGTTGCGGCGCTCCACTTGCCTGTAGAACCGCCAGAACAGATCCCTGGGGCAATTGCTGAGCCGCTACCTGCTCAAAAGCGTCAGACCCCTTATCTATTATACCGAACATTCGTTCTGTGTCAAGTGGCGAAAAAGCCGCTTCCCCGGCCGGATGCCGGCCAGCCTGGCGGCAATTGCAACGTAACTCAAATGTAACGCTCCATTATCCTGGCCCATGGTACACTTGTGAGTACCTAATCTGACTCTGTCGCGCTAACTGCTCCGACAGTAGGCCAGGTGATTACAGCCAATCAATGGCAGGAGGTTTTGCCATGCCAAAACGGATTTTCCTTCTGTTGGGTACAATTTGCCTTAGCTTGACCGCGCTCTGGGGACTGGCGGCACTCCTTTTCCCAGCCGTTCACGCCGACGGACCGCAGGGCTGCATCGAGATCACTGCCGACATCGCTGCGGATACCACCTGGGATGCTCCCTGCTATCGGGTCATGACCTCTACGGTCACCGTGCTGCCCAACATCATCCTGACCATTTCCCCCGCCGTCACCGGCACGCGGGTCGAGTTCGTCGACAACGCCCAACTCCAGGTAATGGGCACCCTGCGGGCCCTGGGCAGCCCGGCCCATCCCATTACTTTTACCTCGGCCAACCCTGGCAGCGGCGAATGGGTCGGCATCATCCTGGAGGATGATAGCGGCGGGGACCGCATCCAGTATTCGACCGTCGAGTACGCCCGCACCGGGGTCAAGATCAACGACGAGGACGACGTACAGGTCCTGAGCAGCACGTTTCGCTACAACGGCGGCAGTGGGAGTCACGAGGGGGCCATCGGCGGCGACACGGACTATTCCCGCATTGCCGGCAACATTGTCTATTCCTGTACCAACGGCATCGTCCTGAACGAGTCTTTTGACAACGAGATTACGGGCAACACTATCTATGACATCGAGCGGTATGGCGTGGCCTTTGTCGAGGATCCGACGGTAGGCGGCTCGAACAACCTGGTCGCCGACAACACGATCTATAACTGCACCGCAGGGGCGGTGCGGCTGGAGAACGGCGCTTTCAACGACCTGCTGGGCAACCGGGTCTATCTCAACCCCGGCGGGGCCCTCTACCTTTCCGACCAGGTCGGTTCGAGCGTGCAGGCCAACCACGTCTATAGCAACGGCGGTGGACTCGACTATGCCGCCGCGCTCTACGTCGCTGGCACCAGCGCCATCGACACCGTGGCCCAGAACGTGATCTACGAGGAAACGACTGGTGCCGAGGCGGTCTGGTTTGAGGAGGGCAGCGCCATGTGGCCCGGATCGCTGATGGCGGTCAATGCCCTTTGCTCGATCGACAGCTACGAGCTGCAGAACGACGGGTCGACCATCGAAGCGCCTCACGACTGGTGGAGCAGCAACGACCCGGCGAGCAACATCCTCGGCCCGGTCAATTACACCCCCTGGATCAGCCTCTCCATCACCGGCGACGCCCGCGGCGTGATCACGGTCACGCTGCGGGACGCGGACGGCCTGACCGTGCCGCCGCCGCCCGACCCGCAGGCGCCTCCGGCGCCCAACGCCCGCCGGGTCCGCCTGTCGACCAACTGGGGCAGCGTCAGCCCGGCGCTTCTTGAGGTGAACGACGCCGGCATCGGCACGGCGACGCTGATCCCCGGCGGGGGGACAGCCCCACCGACCATCATCCTCACCGCGACGGGTTTCTGCGGCTATGCCACCTCCGGCGTGGTCCAGCTGCCCAACCTGGCGCTGACCAAGACGACCGCCGTCAGCCAGGTGGTCGCCGGGGGGACGATTGCCTACCAGATCCATTATCTCAACGACAGCGCCGTCGCCGCCAGCGACGTGCACATCACCGACACGCTGCCTGCTGGGACGACCTGGGCTGGCGACACTGCGCCGGCGGCGGGTTGGACCCGCCTGTCGACCGCGCCGCCCATTTGGCAGCGGGCGACGCTGGGGCCCGGCGTGAACGGCAGTTTTACTCTCTCCGTCACTGTCGCCCCCACCGCGCCCTGCGGCGCCGAATTGGTCAACTGGGCCGCCATCGGCACGGATCTGCTGGAGACGAGCCTGGCCGATAACAGCGACAGCGCAGGGCCGGTGACGGTCATCGGCCCCGACGTGACTATCGCCAAGACGACCCCGCTGCTCGAGGTGGCGGCGGGCGGCCTGCTCACCTACACCATCGCCTACAGCAACCCCGGCCAGGCCGGCGCGGCGGACGTGTTCGTCGGGGACGACCTCCCTGCCTGGACCAGCTACGTCGCCGACGACAGCGGCCTGCCCTGCCCGGCCTGCATCCCCGGCGGGACGGGGCCGCTGGAGTGGGATGCGGGTTCGCTGAACGCCGGCGAGGGGCACAGTTTCAAGCTCGTGCTGCGGGTTGACGGCGATCCCGCCGCCTGCGGCGCGGCGCTGACCAACGCTGTCGCCATCAGCACCAGCACCCCCGAGTGCGACGTCCTGCCCAACAGCGCGGCGGCGACGCCGGTGACGGTCATTGGCGCCGACGTGACCATCGCCAAGACGACTGCGCTGACCGAGGTCGTGGCGGGCGGCCTGCTCACCTACACCATCACCTACAGCAACGTCGGCCCCGTTGATGCGGCGGGGGTGGTGATCACCGACCTGCCGCCGACCTGCACCACCTACGTCACCAGCAGCCCGCCCTGCGCAAGCTGCCCGCCCACCGGCCCGCTGACCTGGGATATTGGGCCGCTGGCGGTCGGCCAGCGGCAGAGCATCGAGCTGGTGCTGCGGGCCGACGAGGATCCGGCCTGCTACGGCCAGGGGCTGGTCAATACCGCGATCATCAGCACGACCACGGTCGAGTGCGGGACGGCGCCGAATATCGCCTATTCCGAGTTGACCACCCTCGTCCGCGGCGGGGTCGACCTGGTGGTGGTCAAGGACGACGACATCGGCCCCATTTCGCTGGGCGGGCCTGCACGGCGGACAGCGCTGGAGCGCCTGCTCGCCCCTGTCCCGACTGCCCACCGCGATTTCGTCTACGAAGGGGACATTGTCACCTACACCATCGCCGTGGTCAACGTCGGCACCGTCACCGCAACCCGCGTCGTGCTGACCGAGACCCTGCCCCAGCACACCGACTACCTGGGCGTCGGCTGGAACCTGGTCGCCGGCCGCACTTATACCCAGGCGGTGGGCACGCTGGCCCCCGACGAGGGGCGCATCTTTTACTTTGTCGTCCAGGTGCACGACCCGATGACCGAGTGCGTCACCAACCTGGTCAACCAGGTCTGCGGTTTTGGGGCCGAGGAGGACCTCGATCCCGAGGATAACTGCAACTATGAGGACACGCCGGTCCGCTGCTACCCGCTGCGCGTGAGCAAGATTGCCGAGCCTTGCGTCTCGCCGGGCGAGACCTTTCGCTATACCATCACCTACCAGAACCGGACCACCGACACGACTTTCTTCGACGTTACCCTCACCGACACCCTCGACGTCGAGGTCAGCTATGCCGGGGCGGGCGCGTGGGACTGCAACGGCCGCATCTGCACCCGCACCGTGCTGACCATCCCTCCGGGAGTCAGCGACACGCTGCACCTGCAGGCCCGGCTCAGCGCCTCTTTTCCCTATACCATTCGTACTACTTTTAGCAACGTGATCGAAATCGAGGGCGGCAACCGCTTTGTCCTTTTCAGCCCCATCGACACCGGCCCCGACCTGGCGGTGGTGAAAAACGACAACGTCGGCCCGGTGCCGCCGCCGCTGGGCAGCCTGTGGGACCAGCTGTCCCGGCGCCTTGGCCTGCCCGAACAAGCCGCGCCGCAGCGGGAGTTTGTGCGGCCCGGCGATCCCATCACCTACACCATCCTCTACCTCAACCAGGGCATCAGCCCGACGACGGACGTGGTGCTGATCGAGCGCCTGCCCGACTATACCCGCTACGTCGGCGGCGGCTGGACGGCCATCGGCGGCCGGCACTACCAGCTCGACGTCGGCGACCTGGCGCCGGGCGCGGGCGGCGTGGCCGAGTTCATTGTCCAGGTGGATGATCCCTTCCCGCCCGGCGTCGACCGGGTGGTGAACCGGGTCGACATTGCCGGGGCGGTGCCAGAGTGCGACATGCGCAACAACTGGTCGGCCGACGACACGCCGGTGCGCACCGGGGTCAACCTCTACGTCGCCAACCTGGAGTCGCACACCGTCGACGTCTTTGACGCCGCCACCTTTGCCTACTCTCTCTCCATCCCCATCGAGAACCCCTTTGGCATGGCCGCCTCGGCCGCGCACCTCTTTGTCGCCAATTTCGAGGACGGGAGCTATACCAGCACCCTGACCGCCGTCGACCTGGGGGACCACGCTGTTGCCGGGATGCCGGGCGTGGGCCGCCATCCCATCCACGTTGCCCACTACGATGGCCTCGTCTACGTCGCCAACCACAGCGGCGGCGAGGGAATCACCGTCGTCGACGCCCAGCCGCCCTTCCCGGTGGTGGCCCGCCTGCGGCCGGACCGCCGCCAGACCTACGACTTTGGCTTCTTTGGCGTCGCCGTCGACGCGACGCGGGGGCGCATCTATGCCACCAAGCGGGATTTCGGCAGCCAGGGCATCTGGATGATCACCCCCTCCGGCGGCACGTTCCAGTTCGATTACGTGGTCGATACGGGGGAGGAGAAACCGAGCTCCATCGTCTACAATCCCATCCTGGACCGGGTGTACGTCACCTTTGGCCTGGTCGACGAGCTGTGGGTCTTTGATCCCGACACCTGGGAGTTGCTGCAGGTCATTCCCACCGGGCACCAGGACCCGGTTGATCCCGGTTACGGCGGGCACGGCCTGGCGACCATTGGCCGCTGCGTCTTTGTCAGCAACTATATGGAGGAATCGATCACCGCGGTCATCGAGGGGAGCTGTACGGAAGACGGCAGCGCCGTCGGGCCGCCCTCCCCGCCCGCCGGTCCCTATCGGGTTTACCTGCCCATCGCCAACCGGGACTGGATGGGCCGGCAGGTGGTGCTGACCGTCCCGCTGACCAGCCGGCCCAAGGGGCTGGCAGCGGCGGGCAACCTGCTGCTGGTGACGCTGCCTTTCGAGGACCAGATCGCCATCGTCGATCTGCTGACGCTGCAGGTCTCGACGCGCGAGATCGCCGTGCTGGGCGACCATCCGCATACCGTGACCTTTGCCGGGGGACGCTAGTTCCCCGCGCTGACGCTCGATTTGAGAAGGGCACAGCATCGCTGTGCCCTTTCCCTTACTGGCGGTCGTAGCGCAACAGGGGTAAAATAGGGCTGTGAATGCCCCGGATACCTGGAGAGAACAGACAATGACACCCAAGCGCAAGCGATCGCCCGCATTGTATCCCTTTTTTCTCGTCCTTCTCTTGCTGACAGCCTGCACACTGCTCGACTCGGGCGCCGTTTCCGAGACTGTGGGCAGCGATTGGATTCACGTCTACTTTACTGCCCCCCGCTACCCCGACGATCCCGCCGATCACCTCGGCGGGGTCGATGCCCACTTGATCGACCTCATCGACGTCGCCCAGACGCAGGTCGACGTGGCGGCGTACGAACTCGACCTGCCCGGCGTCGCCGAGGCCCTGATCCGCGCCCACCAGGACGGCGTGCAGGTGCGACTGGTCACCGATGGCAGTTATGCCGGTGAAGAGGCGGTCGGCCAGCTGCGGGCGGCGGGCGTCCCCGTCGTTGCCCGGCCCGAAGGGTGGGGCATCATGCACAACAAGTTTGTCGTGGTGGACGACACCTGGGTCTGGACCGGGTCCTGGAACCTGACTGTCAACGGCACCTACCGCAACAACAACAACGCCGTCATCGTCGCCTCCCGCGCGCTGGCCCAGGACTATGGCGCCGAGTTTGAGGAGCTCTTTTCTAGCCTCTTTGGCCCCTCCTCCCCGGCCGAGACCCCCTACCCGGTGATCAACATCGAAGGACAGGGGCAGGCGGTGCAGCTCGAGGTCTATTTCGCGCCCGAAGACGACGTCTCCGACCGCCTGCTGCAGCTGCTCGACGATGCCGACGACAGCGTGCGTTTCATGGCCTTTCAGTTTACCAGCGATCCCCTCGCCCAGGCGCTGGTCGACCTGGCCGGGCGGGGCGTGGCTGTCCAGGGCGTCGTCGAGTCCCGCTCGGCGACAGCGCCCTACAGCCAGTACGAATACCTGTCCGCCAACGGGGTCGCCGTCTGGACCGATGGCAATCCCTACAACATGCACCACAAAGTGCTGATCGTCGACGATCGCATCGTCGTTTTGGGCTCGTACAACTTTACCGACAATGCCGACGAGAACAATGACGAGAACCTGCTCGTCGTCCACGACAGCCAGGTCGCCGCGGCCTACCTGGCCGAGTTTGGCCGCGTGTTGCAGCAGGCCCAGTCGGCGGGGCCGTAAAGCCGGTCGATGACGAGCAGCCCGCCGACGTCGCGCCGCCTGGAGCGGTTCATTCCCCCCCTCCTCTACCTGGCTGCCTTTGGCCTCTACACCGCCACCGCCGCGCCAGGAACCCTTTTTGGCGATCCGTCCGAATACCAGTTCATTCCCGCCGTCCTGGGCATTGCCCACCCGCCCGGATACGCATTTTACACCCTGTTGGCCAGGCTGTGGCAGGTGGTCGTCCCGGTCGGTTCCATTGCCTGGCGGACCAACCTGTTGGCGGGGGCGGTGGGGGCCTGGGGGGTGACGGCGGTCTATTTGATCGTGCGTGAGGCGCAAATCGCGGTGCGCACGTCGCCCGCTGCCGCCCGCTATCTGCCCTGTGCGCTCTTTGCCGCCCTCTGCCTGGCCGTTGCGCCCGATTTTTGGCAGCACGCCATCCACGCCAATGCCCACGTTGTCAGCGCCGCCCTGGCGCTGACCCACCTGTGGTTGCTGACCCGCTGGTGGCGCACTGGCCGCGACGGCTGGCTGGCGGCCTTTGCCGTGATGCTGGGGCTGGCGGCGACGCATCATCCCATCACCCTGTTCGGCATCCCGGCCTATGCCATCTTTATTCTGACCGTGCGCCGCTTGCAGTGGCGCACCCTGGCGCTGCTGGTCGGCTGCGGGCTGCTGGGACTGCTGCCGCTCCTTTACTATCCCTTGCGCAGCCCCAGCGCGCCCTTTGGCCCCACCGACATGCGCACCTGGGCCGGGTTTTGGCGCCACCTCACCGCCCAGGGACTGCGGGGCAACCTGTTTCACTTTGGCTGGGCCGACCAATTGGATCGGATCGTCGTCTTTTGGTCCCTGCTGCGGCTGCAGTACCTGGTCCCGGTGATCCTGCTCGTGGCCGCCGGGGCAGCCTGGCTGGCCCGGCGGGTGCCGCGGGTCGCCCTCCTGATCGGCCTCTTTGTTCTCACCCACCTGTTGTTCACCCTCAACACTGTGCAGGACGTGATGGCCTACCTGCTCATTCCCTTCGCCGCGCTGGCCGTCACGGCAGGGGCGGGGGCGGTTGCCCTGGCGGAGAGAGTCAGCGGACGGCGGAGCTGTGCGTTGCTGCTCGTCTCCTTCTTTCTCTGGCCCCTGCTCCAGGGCGGCTTGAACCTCTCCCGCGGCATCTCGCTGCGTGATTTTACTGCCGCCGAGGAGTGGGTCGCCGCTGTCCACCGGCGGTTCGATGGCCAGGGCGAAGGGGCGGTGCTCCTTTCTGATTGGGAGCACCTGACCCCGCTGTGGGTTCACGCCTACACCCAGGACGAAGAGATCGGCGAGGAGGACGTCCGGCTGGTCTATGTCTCCACGGCCAACCCGTGGGTCGCTTCGGCGTGGGCGAATATCGAGGCCGGGCCGGTCTATTTGCCCGACGCCCGGCCCGCGCTGCGTCACGAGGGATTCCGCCTGGTGCCAGAAGGAGATTTCTACCGCGTTGTCGCCCCGCCGGTGAGCGGCGTCGCGCCCGCTCAGCCCCTCGACGTCTGGGCGGATGGCCGGCTGCACGTGCTGGGCTACGACCTGCCGGCGACGACCGTCCGCGCCGGCGAACCCCTGACCCTCATCCTGTACCAAGGCGTCGCCGAGCCGCTGGCTGGAATCTGGATGCCCTACGCCCAGCTGGGGCCGGTGGAAGCGCGCTGGACCACCGACAGTCGCCTGCTGACGCCCCAATGGCTGGCGGGGGAAATCGTGGTCGAACGGTACGAACTCCCCGTCCCTTTCCACCTCCCGGCAGGCGACTATCCGCTGCGGCTGGGATACGCCGACCTGAGCGGCGGGCGGGCGCAGTTGTCGCTGGGCGGCGCTGAAACCCTGGTCGACCTGGCGACGATTTGCGTGCTGCCGGCCGTCGCTGCGCCGCCGGAGCGGGTATTGGAGCAGGCGCTGGCAAACCTGGACAACCAGGTTGCCTTGATGGGTGCGCGGGCGCGAGCTGGCGGGCAGGCCCGCCGCGCCCCGTGGGAAGAACCGCTGGCTGTTCGTGCCGGCGGCGCGCTGCACCTCACCCTCACCTGGCAGGCCCTCGTCTCCCCCCGCGACAGCCTGACCGTCTTTATCCACCTGCTCGACGGCGCGGGGCAGTACGTCGCCGGTCACGATTATACTCCCCTGGGCGGCGCCGCGCCGACGTATCTTTGGTTTCCCAAGTGGCTGCCCGGCCAGGTTTTTAGCGATCCCTACCGCCTCTCCATCCCCGCCGACCTGCCGCCGGGCGACTATTGGCTGGAGGTAGGCATGTACGGGATGACTTCCCTTCAGCGCCTTCCTGTGGTAGACTGGGCAGGAAACCTGGCGGGTGATCGCGTCATCCTCGGGTCAGTGCAGGTGACAGGGCCGTAGCTGCTCGGGCCGGGCCCGCAAAAGCCCTGGCTTTTCCTTTGCTGCGCTGGAAAGAGCAGCCGGGTGGTTCCACAGGGCCTTGAAAAGGGGGTAGATATGGATATCGTGCAAATCATCTGGTTCATTGCCGTGACCTTGCTGGCGCTGCTCAATATCGTCTGGCAGTTCGACCTGCATACGCGCCAGCGGCGGATGCGCGAACGGTACGACCGCGTCTTTAGCGGTGCCGAGGGGGCCGACCTGCAGCTGGGTGTGGAAACGCTGATGGACCGGATCGAGGCGATGCAAGGACGGGTCGGCCGGATGGAGGCCCTGGCGCGCCAGCTGCAATCCACCCTGGACCACTCGGTCCAAGGGGTGGGCATCGTTCGCTTCCGTGCCTTCCAGGACACAGGCGGGGATCAGAGCTTTGCCCTGGCCCTGGTCGACGGGCACGGCAATGGCGTCGTCATCTCTGCCCTGCACGCCCGCGACCGCGAGGGCGGGCGTATCTATGGCAAGCCGGTGGCGGCGTGGACCTCTGTCTATAATCTCAGCGGCGAGGAAAAGCAGGCCCTGGAACAGGCGCGGCAGATGGTCGCGCCTGGTTGATCTCTTTCCCCGCACGCCTGCTACGAGCGGCGGGGTTGACAAAACAATGGCGCCGGGTTATCATTTATCCCGTTGTGTCTTGGACATTTGTCGAGTGTTGCCCCGGCGGGAACGGTCGCCGAGGGATGAAGGAGGCAGCTATGTTCGGCAGAGAGAAAAAAGCGGATTCCCCGGTGGTTCCCACTCCCAGCGGCGGTGCTCCTGCCGCCCGGATCGAGACGGTGATTGGCCCCAATGCCCACTTCAAGGGGGACGTCGTCTCGGAGGGGGGGATTCGCATCGACGGTATCTTTGAGGGGCACATCGAGACCACGGGGAACCTGGTGATCGGCGAGTCGGCCAAGTTGATCGCCGAGATCACGGCCAACAATATCTCGATATCCGGCGCAGTGAAGGGGAACATTGCCGGGAACCGGGTCGAGATTTTGGAAACGGGCCGGGTGTGGGGCGATCTGACGATCACCTCGTTGCTGCTGAACGAGGGTGCCTACCTGCAGGGACGCACCAATATGCATGCCGACATCGCTCCCCCGCAGCTGGAGGCGCCCAAGTCCCGCTCCACCGCCGAGTCTCTCCCATCCGATTCAATCGTCGACGTGGAGCCAATCCGGCGTTACGACGAGGAATAAACTGAGGCGGCTGTTTCCGCCTTTGCTGCTCCTTCGACCGGTTCAGAGCGTTGCGTCTTGGGCAGCAGGATGGTAAAGGTGCTTCCTTTACCGACCTCGCTTGCCACCTCGATCCGCCCGCCGCAAAGTTCGACGATGTGACGGGCGATGGGAAGCCCCAGGCCGATTCCCCCAAAGAGCTGTCCCTCTGGCCGAACGCGGGTGAACGGCTCAAAAATCCGCTCCAACTGGCCGGCCGGAATGCCGACCCCCGGATCGATGATCCGGCTTCCGACCCACCCGCCGTTTTCAAACACCTCGATTTTGACGTCGCCGCCGCCGGGGGTGAACTTGATCGCATTGTCGAGCAGGACGGTGACCGCCCGCTCCAGCCCAGTGGGATCGCCGCGGACCAGGGGCAGCCCCGGTTCCACGTCGACCTGCAGCCGGATGCAGGCCTCTTCCGCCCGCTGGCGCACCTTTTGCATGGCCTGCAGCACGACGTCGCCGAGGGCGACGTCCCGTAAATCGGGGACAATCATCTCCAGTTCTTGCAGGAACAGGATGCTGTTCACGAGATGGACCACCGTGTCGACGTTGCGGGCCATGGTCTCGAAAATCTCGGGCTGCTGTTCGGCCGGCACCATCCCCGATTGCAGCAGGCTCAGGTAGCCATTGACCGACGTCAGTGGGGTGCGCAGCTCGTGCGAGACGGTGGTCAGGAACTCGGAGCGCATTTGCTGCTCCTCCTCCAGCTCCGCGTACGCCCTGGCCAGCTCGACGTTCTTTTGCCGCAGCTCGGTGATCGCCTTTTGATCGGTGTCCCGCAGCCGGCTGGTCACCTGGCGGATGATCTGCAGCGCCATGCGCGGGCTGCGGTGCAGCACCGCCTCAAAGGTCTTTCGGTCGATCTCGAGCACGGTGGTCAATTGCGTCGTGCGGACAGTTGCCGTGCGCGTGCTTTGCTGAACCAGCGCGATCTCGCCAAAGAACTCGCCGGGGCCGGGGCGAGCGAGCTGGCGGTGGGTTTCCGGGTCGATCTGCTTGGTAACCTCCGCCTGGCCGGATACGACGAGGTAAAATGTGTCCTCCACTCGCCCCTCGTGGCACAGGATCGTGCCGGCGGGATACGTGCGCACGCGGGCAACGCTGGTCAGTTCGGCCACGTCTTTTTCCGGCAGGCCGGGGAAGGCTTTACGCAGTGCAGCGCTCGGTTCCATATTCATCGTCACCCCGTAACTGCCCGGCCAATTTGCTTCTGCAGGAGTAAATGCTCGGCCAGTCGCCCATGGATGCTTTCCCAAGTACAGAGAAAGGGAGTGTGTGGGTGTCGCGGGCGGCTTTGCCGCCCGCGACACCCACATTTCTCTCTTCTCCAGCGCAGGAGAGCATCTGGGCGGACAGCCTGAGCAGTTGCCTGCCGGATTTGGCTGGCGCGGCTACACCATCATTATGCATTTGGACGCGGTCAGAAAGCGTTACAGCAATGTTACAGGCTGGTTTCAGGCGCTGGGGCCATGATGGCTGGCAGGTCGGCCGGAGAATCGAGGATCAGGTGCGCCTGGACCCGCTGGAGTTCTTCCAGCTCGCCGAATCCGCAAAGGACTGCCACCGCCCACGCCCCGGCTCGCCGGGCGGAGAGCACGTCGACTGTCGTATCGCCCACCATCGCGCATCGTTCGGGGGGCAGGCCCAGGGCCCGGCTTGCGTAGCGGACGGGGGCGGGGTGGGGCTTGATGCGCCAGGTTGACTCGCGGCTGACGACGATCTCGAACTGCGACCGGATTTCAAACTGCTCCAAAAAGGCCTCTGCCTCCCGCTGCGCGCGGGTCGTGACCACCCCCAGCCGATACCGCCCGGCGAGGTGGCGGACTGCCTCGGCGCAGCCGGGAATGATGGCAAAGTTGGCCGGGCTGGGCGCGCCGCGCCAGCGGTGGACGCGGTTGGAAAGGCCGGTGAACAAATTGTCCAGGCCGACCATGTCCAGCACAGTGAGCGCCGAGTTGCCGGGCGTCTCGGCCAGCATCACAAAGCGGCGGGCGGCCCGCTGGGGATTCTTGAACCCCAGGCGGGTCAGGCGCTGGGCCAGCGCCGCCACCGCCTGGTCGTCCGAGTCCATCAGCGTGCCGTCCAGGTCGAACAACAGGGCGTCGATTGAATCGGGATTGAACATTGGGGAGATTATAGCATCCAACGGGAAGGAGGTCAATCCAGAATCGACTTGGCCGAGTACTATGACCGACAGCCTTTCCGGCGGCGAGATGCAGCGTTGCGGTCGATGATGATCGGCGTTTCGGGCTGCCGGGCCCCGTCGTTCCAGCGCAGCAGGCGCGAGCGCCCGTCGCGCACCTCGACAAAGAGATAGGCCTGGTTGCGAGCGTCGAGGCGGGTGTCGTCTGAAAAGAGGGGAATCCACGTGCCGGTGTTGAAGTACTGCACCGAGTCCTCGAAGCGGCACAGGTCGGCCTGGTGCGTGTGGCCAAAGACGATGGTGCGCACGCCGTGCCCGGCGAGGAACGGCGCGATGTGCCGCGCCGCCTCCTGCAAAAAGTCGTTCTCGACCACCATTGACCGATGCAGGCGGTTGGTGATGATCGAAGTGCTGACCAGGCGGGCCAGGGGCCAGACCGCCAGCGACAGGATCGCCCACGCGATGTGGCCGCTCACCGCCAGGCCGACGGTCAGCAGGAGCGAGACGTGGGCGACGAGGTTGAGCAGAATCGCCAGGACGGTCAGCAGGGAGGTGCGATAGCCGAGGCGCTGGATGCGCCGGTGTTGTTCGACGGCCGCCTTTTTCATCGCCTCCTCGACCGGCGGAGGGAAGCGTGGATCGGGCAGATCGGCTGGCGGCAAGCGGTGATGCGTCCGCCGCCGGGCGCGAAGAAAAGCGGGCAAGCGGCGAATCAAGATGTATAGGGTGGCCAGGGTGTCGGTAGAGACAAGCCAGGCGATGTAGCGACTGAAGGGAGAGATATTGTCTGCTTCTGGGGTGCGGATCTCTAACATGTTGAACAGGTAGCGGTTGTTGAAATAGCAGGCTGGAATCTTGTCGCCGTCCGTGTTGGCCAGCGGCTCGTACTGCCCGCCGTGTTCCGTGTAGAGATGCTGGTCGGGTTGGTAAAAGTACCAGGCGTGGAAATGGACGTGCGGTTGGACAGCGGAGGGGGCGAGGTCGGGTTGGGCGGCAGCGATCAGCTCGACCAGGCGCTGGCGCACCGCCGGATAGCGCAGTTCCACGTCGTGGTTGCCGATTACAAAGTGCAGGTGATGGCCCCGCTGCACCCAGGCTCCCAGCGCCGAGAAAAAAATCGGATGGCCCAGGGCGACCCGCTCGAGTTTCCAGCACAGTTCAGGGGGCGTATGTCCCAGGCCATAGCAGCGGCGGTCGCGATCGAGCTGCGGCTGACCGATGAGCTGCTGGATTTCCCGCGGGTCGGTCGGAAGGTCGATGACCTGGGTCAGGTCAAAAGTGTCACCGTTCAAGATGAGATGGCCTTTTTCTTCTTCGTCGTAATGGGCCAGGAAACGGGCCAGAATCTCGTCGGCCTGAAAATCGTCAAGCGGGGAAAACTTGCCGCTGTCCGGGTTGCGGCCGGCGGCAACGTGCAGGTCGCTGAGAATGAGGGTCAGGGTCATCCGAAGGCTCCCGTCTATTCGAGATATCCCAATCCCCGCAGCCGCTCCGTCACCGCTGCATCCTCCTCCAGTTGGAGTTGTTTTGCCTGCCAGTTTGCCGGCCGGCGCCCCTCGGCTTCCTCCAACAGGGTTTCCAGCCGGCGGTAGAGTTCTGTGGCGAGGTCGGGCTTCTCGTCCAGCAGGTTATGCTGCTCGCCGGGATCGTCGATCATGTCGAACAGTTCATCCGGCTGATCACCCACGGAGATCAACTTGTAGCGATCGCGGTACACGGCGCGCCGCATCAAGTGGCAGCGGAACGTTTCGATGGCTCGCGGGTCGTGGTTTTTCATCAAGGTGATGAGCGTTTTGGGGGTGTACGCCTCGGTCATGATCTCGTTCTCTTCATCCGTGCCGTTCAGCGCACGGCTCAGGCTCAGTCTTTGCACCTCGACGGGCGGGGCCGCCTCCCGCTGGCTGCTGACACGGTCAGGATCCACGCCCGCCGCTTCCAGCGCAGTGTGAAAGATGCGCCGGGCAGAGACGGGGCGGGAGACGCGCCGGGCGGAAGGAAACAGGCGCGGGCAGCGGACAATCAAGGGCACCCGGATCAGGTCGTCGTAGGCGACCAGGGAGTGACCGACAAAGTGGTGGTTGTTCATGCCTTCTCCGTGGTCCGAGGTCACAAAGACCAGCGAGTTCTCCTTGATCCCGGGCTCTTGGAGGTAGCGAAACAGGCCGCGCAAGAGATGGTCTTCGTAGGCGATCTCGGCGTCGTAGAGGTCGTTCAACACCCGGCTCTGCAGCTCGGTCAGCGGCTCGGTCATTGGGATCATCCAGCGATAGTGCTGGCGGTTATAATGGTGCATGAAATCTCGCGCCTCGCGGTCGTTGCGATAATAGGGCGCAAAGCGGCGGATAAAGCGCGGCAGCGGGCGGTAGGGCAGGTGCGTCTCCATCAAGTTCACAAAGACGAACAGCGGCTGGCGCTCCCGTCGCCGCTGCCGGGTGCGCAGGTAGCCGACGATATCTCGCAGCGAGAGAACGCTGTTTCCCTTAAAGTTGATATTTCCCTGCCAGAGCGGGGCGATCCACGGCACCAGCGCCAGGCGGAGCAAAAGGTCACTGCGGGCAAACCAGGTTTGGATTGGGCGCGAGATCTGGCGCAGGATGCGCGAAAAGTACTGCGCGAACCGTCCGATCCGCCGCGGGCGGGAATCGACGATGGGGGGGCGGTTCGGTACTGCCCCGCCATAGTTGTAAAACTCGTCAAAGCCGCGGTCCAAATCGTTTTCCACCACGCCCAGGAGGGGATTGTTGCAAAATCCCACCGTCAGGTATCCCTCGCGCTTCAATACCTCTGCCAGCAGCGCGTGGTCGGGCGAATGCCGGTCGTAAATCTGGGTCGTCATGTGCGTACTCGGATACTCGCCGGTAAACAGCGAGGCGTGGGACGGTATGGTCCACTGGGCCGGAGAGATCGCCCGTTCAAAGAGCACCCCCTCCTCGGCAAACGTATCGATGCGCGGGCTGGTCTCTCTGGAATAGCCGTAACAGGAAAGCCGGTCCGCTCGCAGGGTGTCCAAAACGATCAAAAAAATGTCGGGTCGAGTTTGCACGTTCATTACCATCCCCTTTGTTGAGTAGCTACCTTATCCTACCTTTTCCATCGAGGCGCCGATGTGATCGACCTCGCGCTGAATTTGCCGCTGCACGGCGTGGTAGATGCCGGGAAGACGGAGGACAAGGCGGCTCGTCCAGCGGGTCCCTACGACTTTTAACCGCAGCTCTGTTGTCCCGCCGTCGCGTTCCTGCAACAGGAAGGCACATTCGACCGGCAGCGGTGGGCGGAGCAGGCGAAAGCGAAAGCGAGTTGCCTCGATTTGGACCAGTTCGAACTGCAGCGACAGCCCAATTCCCCAAAACTTTTCCCGCGTCTGAAAGCGGGCACCGACCTCGCCAAAGCTGCCCCGCACGAACTCGAATCCGGCGTGGGTGTCGAAGCGATACCGCTCCGGGTGGGATTGCAGCTCCAGGAACCAGCGGCGCGCCTGGGCGACCGGGACGGCGACCTGGGCGCTGGCGGCAACTGCGGCGGGCATTTCCGTGCGCGATCCTACACTGTCCCTTCCACCAGGAAGGCGCAGGCCTTTTTCCCCATCGCCCGGCACGATATCTCGCGCACCGTGTACTCTTGCCCCGTAGCCCACTTGACCGCCTCGCTCACCGAGCCGACGAGCAGGTGGCAGATGGGCTGCTCGGCTCGCTGCCCGTAGCAGAGCGTGCAGGAGTATTCGACATAGACCAACCCCTCCGGCGTCTCGTGGACGATTTCGCAGGCTTCGGGATTGGTGTCCATCAGGGCTTTGGCCATCTGGTTGAGAATGAACTTGGCGCGGGTCTTTTGCGGCATCAGCTTGAGGCCGACGCCGACCAGCCCCATCAGCGCGGCCTGTTCTTCGACGCCGTAGCGAAAAGAGGCGCGACCGATGCGCTGCAGCATCCCCCGGCCGGCGCGGCCGCAGAAAGAGGTGACGGCCTGGTTGAGCGCGGCGTACTCGCTGGCGTGGATGCCCAACTCCAGGTCGTCCGGCGGCGGGTTGCCGATGAACCGCTCCAGCCCGGCCTCGCGCAGCACGATGTTGAGCCCTTGTTCGCCCATCACTTCTTGGACCGCCAGGATCGCCTGGCGCATCAGGGCGTTGATCATGAGCCAATGTTGGGGTTCCTGGCACTCTCGCGTCATCTTGTCCTCCTGTAATCTGCTCCGCGGGTCATTCCAGCAGCCGCTGCAACAGGGGCAGCGCGGCCTGGACCGCCCGGGCGCGATGGCTGACCTGGTTCTTGGTCCTGGCGGGCAGCTCGGCCATGGTGCAGCCAAAATCGGGCAGGTAAAAGACGGGATCGTACCCGAACCCCCCGCTCCCGGCCGGCGCTGCAGCGATTACGCCTTCGCAGACCCCTTCGGCGTGGTGGATTTCCCCGTCCGGCTGCGCTACGACGATGACGCAGCGGAAACGGGCACCCCGCTGTGCCGGCGGCACGCCCGCCAGCTGCTGCAGCAGGTAGGTCACCCGGTCGGTGTCGGATCCCGGGCTGTAGCGCGCCGAGCGCAGCCCGGGCGCGCCTCCCAGCGCATCCACTTCGAGGCCCGAGTCGTCGGCCAGCACCAGCAGCGGCGGCATGCCGTCTCGTTCCCGCGCCGCCTGGGCGTAAGCGGTCGCCTTCAGGCGGGCATTGACCGCGTACGTCGCCCCCACCTCTGCCACCTCGACCACGAGGCCCAGGTGGGGGGGAAAATGCACCGGGCCGGCGAGTGGGGCCAGCAACTGCCGAAACTCGCGCATCTTGCCCGGGTTATTGGTGGCGACCAGCAGCTCCATCACTCCTCTTCCAGCGGCGACAAATCGTCCAGCGGCGTCTCCCCGCCGCACGCCTCGCAGCGGGCGAATCCTTTGCGCCCCTCGGTCAGCAGGCCGCCGCAGAGGGGGCAGGGCTGGGGCAGCGGGCGCTTCCACACCCAGAACTCGCACTGGGGATAGTTGGCGCAGCCATAGCCGGTGCGCCCGCGGCGGGTCCGTTTCTCCACCAGGTCGCCGCCACATTGCGGACAGGCGACGCCTACCTTTTCCAACCACGGCTCGGTGTAACGACATTGGGGATAGTTCTGGCAGCCGATGAACTTGCCATAGCGGCCCCAGCGGACGATCAGGGGCTGTCCACATTCGGGACAATCGCGGCCGATCTGTTGGGCGCCCAGGTCGACCTTTTCGATCTCGCGCTCTGCCGCGTCGAGTCGCGTTTTGAACGGGGCGTAGAACGCGCTGACTACGGGCACCCATTCCTGTTTCCCGGCCGCGATCTCGTCCAGGTTCTCTTCCATCTGGGCGGTAAAGCTGTAATCCATCACGGTGGGAAAGTGCGTCACCAGCAGGTCGTTGACCAGTGCTCCGGTCTCGGTTGGGACGAGCCGCCGCTGTTCTCGCAGCACATAGCCCCGCTTCTGGATCGTCGCCAGGATCGAGGCGTAGGTAGAGGGGCGGCCGATGCCGCGTTCCTCCAGCGCACGCACCAGCGTCGCTTCGCTATACCGCGGCGGAGGCTGGGTAAAGTGCTGCTGGGGGATGAGCCGCAGCAGGTCGAGCAGTTCGCCCACTGTCAGCGGCGGGATCTGCTGCGCCGGCTCCGCTGGCGCATCCTCGTCCAGCGCCTCCTCGTAGACGACGAGAAAGCCGGGGAAGCGCAGGGTGGAGCCGCTGGCGCGGAACAGGTAGGGCGCAGTTTCCCCCTCCACTCCCGCCGTCACCTCGACGGTCAGCGTGTCATAGAGCGCCTGCTCCATCTGGCTGGCGACAAAGCGCTGCCAGATCAGCTGATAGAGGCGGTACTGGTCGCGGGTGAGGTGCGCTTTGATCGCCTCCGGCTCGCGCATGACCGAGGTGGGGCGGATCGCCTCGTGGGCTTCCTGTGCGCCCTTTGTCTTGGTCTTGTAGACCGGCGGCTTGTCCGGCAGGTACTTTTTCCCATACCGCTGCTCGACGTACTGGCGCGCCGCCGCCTGGGCCTCGGCCGCCACGTGGGTCGAGTCGGTGCGCATGTAGGTGATCAGGCCAACCGGCCCGTCGCCCGCCAGGTCGATGCCCTCGTACAGCTGCTGGGCGACGCGCATGGTCCGGCTCGGGGTAAAGCGCAGCCGGCGGGAGGATTCCTGCTGCAGCGTACTGGTGGTAAAGGGAGCAGCGGGCTGCCGCCGCCGGGTTCCCCGCCTGACCCGCGAGACGGTGTAGGTGGACCGCTCCAGCGCGTCGACCACGGCCAGTGTTGCCGGCTCGTCTTTGAGGTCTACCTCCTGCCCGTCGATGCGCTGGAGGCGGGCGATAAAGCTGCGCGGGGGCTGCCGCTCCTCCCGCTTGGCCAGCTGCGCTTCGATCGACCAGTATTCCTCCGGCTCAAAGGCCTCGATCTCCCGTTCCCGCTCCACCACCAGCCGCACGGCCACCGACTGCACCCGCCCGGCAGTGAGCCGGCTGCGGACCTTGCGCCACAGCAGCGGCCCCAGGCTGTAGCCGACCAGGCGGTCGAGGATGCGGCGGGCCTGCTGGGCATTCACCAGGTCCATGTCGATCTCGGAAGGGTTGGAAAAGGCTTCTTCGACGGCAGCGCGGGTGATCTCGTGAAAGACGACCCGGCGCACCTGCTCGGGCTGGATGTTGGTTGCTTCGATCAGGTGCCAGGCAATCGCTTCGCCCTCCCGGTCGGGGTCGGTGGCGAGATAGACCTCGGCCGCGTTCTCGACTTTGGCGCGCAAGTTCTTGACCACCGCTCGCTTTTCGTTGGGGACCCGGTATTGGGGTGCAAAGTCGTTTTCCACGTCGACTGAAATTGAGGAGCGCAGCAGGTCGCGCACGTGGCCCACCGAGGCGCAGACGGTGTACTGCTTGCCCAGGAACCGGCCGACGGTGCGGGCCTTGGCTGGCGATTCGACGACGACCAACCGGCCCGACGGTGCGGGCGGCGGCGGCGGCTCCAGCCCCTGGTGGAGAGGCGTGGCCCCCATGCGAAAGAGCTGCGTCCCGCACACGGGGCAGGTCCCCCGCGTCGCCGGCCGGCCCTGGCCGACAAAGACCGCCGCAGGCTCCTGGATCTCGCGCTTCTCACGGCAGCGGACGCAGTAGGCGGTTAGCCTGTCATCGTTCATCGCCGCTCCTACAGGATGTCCTGGCGTCCCCTCTTGCGCAGCAGGTGAACCGCGTCCCGCACTCTTTGCTCGTGATCGCGATGGCAGACCAACAGTGCATCCTCCGTGTCGACGACGATCATGTCCTCCAGTCCGATCGTGGCGATCAGGCGCTTGCCGCCAAAAACGATCGAGTCCTGCGTCCCCAGGCCCAGGTGATCGCCGACGACGATATTCCGCTCGTCGTCGGTGGGCAGGATGTCCCACATACTCGACCAGTTTCCCACGTCGGACCAGCCAATATCGACGGGGATGACGACCACGTCCTCGGCGCCCTCCATCACGCCATAGTCGATGGTTTGCGGGATTACGTCGGGCCAGATACGGCGCAGGGTAGCCTCGTAGGCCGGCGTACCGCGCACGGCGCTGATCTGTGCCAGCTGGTCGTAGAACTCGGGCATCTGGTTCATAAACTCGTCCATGATCCGATCCACGCGCCAGATGAACATGCCGCTGTTCCACGAATAGAGGCCCGATTCGACCATGCGAAAGGCGGTCTCGGGACTGGGCTTTTCGGTAAAGCGCTTGGCGGCAAAGACGGGGAATCCATCCACTTTGTCCAGCTTTTCTCCCTGCTTGATATAGCCGTAGGCGGTGGATGGGAATGAGGGAGAGATGCCCAGGGTTACCAGGTGCCCGCGTTCGGCGACCTGCGCCGCGGCCGACAAGGCGCGGCGGAACTGGGCGACGTCGCCGATAAAGTGATCGGCGGTGAGAACTGCCATCACGGCCGCCTCGTCGTCTTGCAGCTGAATGGCTCCCAGCCCAATTGCCGGCGCTGTCCCGCGCCCCAGCGGCTCGATGACAAAGTTCTGCCGCGGCAGTTCTGGCGCCTGGAGCATCAGCTCGCCGACCTGGTCGACGCTGGTGACGACAAAGGTCTCTTCTGGCTGAAAGACGGGCGCGATGCGGTCGACGGCGTGTTCAAACATCGTCCGTTCTCCGACGAGGGTGAGCACTTGCTTGGGCCGCGCCTGGCGGCTGAGGGGCCAGAGTCGTGTGCCGCCACCTCCGGCCATGATTAATGCGTAGAAACTCATTCTATCCTCCAAATAATGATCTAGCTAGTACACGCAGGCGAAAATACCCCGCCGGTTCTATGCATGCCTTGGATTCCCGCACCTGTCCCCACGGATCCCCGCGCGGAGATTTGCGGGAATCCGGGCCCCAGGCCTCGGTAAGCGGTCAAGTCGGCGTTTCCGACGGGGATCGGCCGATCCCCTCCGAGCAAGAACTGGCTGTTCATTTTGGCCGCGATGCTAGCAGGCTGTCGGTGAGAAAACCGCCCATTATTCGATGATGTACTCGGCATCCTGCTCCCGCGCCACCACGTACTTCATTCCCCCCACCTGGCGGATCATTCCTTTCAGCTCCATCATTGCCAGGGTGCTGGTGACCTCGGCGATGGTCAAGCCGACCTGCTGCTGCAGCTCGTCGACGTGGACCGGCTCTGTTCCCAGTTGGGTCAGCAGCGCGGCCTCGGTCTGGGTGGTGGGCAGGACCTGGCGGGCCTGAGATTGCTCTGCGACCATGGTCAGGTTCAATTCTTCCAGGACGTCGTTTGCCTCCAGGACGGCTTTGGCGCCATCCTGGATGAGCCGGTTCGTGCCCGCCGAACCGGCGGCAAGAATCGAGCCCGGGACCGCAAAGACGTCCCGTCCCTGCTCGGCGGCATAGTGGGCGGTGATGAGGGCGCCGCTGCGGCGCCCGGCCTCGGTGATCAGCACCCCCAGGCTGAGCCCGCTGATGATGCGGTTGCGGGGGGGAAAATTACCCGCCTCCGGCGGGGTTCCCAGGGCGTATTCGCTGATCAGCGCTCCCTGTTCGACAATTTGCCGTGCCAGCCGTCGGTGCTCGGGCGGATAGACCTGGTCGACCCCGCACCCCAGCACGGCGATTGTCCGTCCCCCCGCTTCCAGCGCCGCCTGGTGTGCGGCGCCGTCGATGCCCCGCGCCAGGCCGCTGACGATCGTCACCCCTTGCCGGGTCAGTGTGGTGACCAGCCGCTGCGTGACGTCGCGGCCATAGACGCTGGCCCGCCGGGTGCCCACCACCGCCACTGCCCAGGCATCCTCGGGTGCCAGTTCACCGCGGATAAAGAGCACCGGCGGTGGGGCCGGGATTTCCCACAGCAGCTGGGGATAGCCCGGCGTATCCCAGGTCAACACCTGCACGCCGGCGGCCTTTACCCGCTCCACCTCGCGTGCCAGGTCAACTTGCGCCCGCGTGGTCAAAAAACTTTGCCGCGAGCGTTGGTCCAGCCCGATGTGGCGCAGGGCGTCAGCTGGGGCGTGCCAGGCGCGTTCGACGTCGCCAAAGGCATCGATCAATGCCCGCAGCCGAATCGGCCCAATTCCCTGTACCAGGTTGAACCCGATGTAATAGTGCAATGAATCCATCAACCTGTCTCCTTGCTGTTGTACCCCGCTTGTAACTGCTCAGCCCGTCGCCTCTGGGTGCTCCGCGCCGGAGAAGGGAGAGCGCAGCCAGGCAGGCAGCAAGAGCAGTTGTTCCTGCCCGGGTGTTGTAAAGGGTCCAGCCAGCTATTCGATCAATCCGGCCATTAACACCACCACCATGCGGCGGGCTTGCAGGTCCAATTCCTGCACCACCGCCTCGATGGCGGGAATCAAGAGCTCTCCCCGCGGCCCGTGAACGACATAGACGTCGTTGGCGCCGGTCTCCAGGAGGTCGACGACCCGGCCCAGCTTTTCCCCCTCGCTGCTGAACACCTCGAGGCCGACGACCTGAAAATGATAGTATTCCCCTTCTTCCAGGGGGACAGCCACCGCGGCAGGAATCTGCACCAGCTGGCCGCGAAGCTTTTCCGCGGCCGTGCGGTCATCGCATCCCGCGAGCTTGATCAGCGCAGCGGTTTTGTGAAAGCGGACGCCTTCCAGGGGATAAGGCTGGTTTTGCGGGCCCAGGTAGAGAAGAGGGTGACGAGACAGCCGTTCTGGAAAATCGGTCAATATCTCCATACGCAGCTCGCCCCGTATGCCGTGCGGGCGCGACACGCGCCCCACGGCTAAGAAACGGGGCTCAGTTGGCCGAGGCGGCGGCCCTGAGCCCCGTTCGTTCACGTCGTGCTCCCCGTTCGGGGTGCCCATGTGACGCTAGACAATCTCCAGGGTAACCCGCTTTCCTTGCTTGGCAGCCAGCACGCGGATGAGCGCGCGCATTGCGTTGGCGGTTTGCCCCTTCTTGCCGATAATTCGGCCCATATCATCCGGAGCAACGCGCAGCTCCAAGATCAGCGAGTTTTCCCCCTCGATCTCAGAGACCTGCACCTGGTCCGGATAATCGGCCAGAGCCTTGGCGATATATTCGACTAGTTCCTTCATATCGGACATCATTGACCTCCCTGATAGTAGTAGATGAACGGGTAACGCGGACGGGGTTGTGTGACGGGAGGCGGTGTCTCGCCGCCACCTCAGGCGTGATTACGCCTCGGGTTCCTCCTCCCCTTGTCCTGCGACCAATTCTTCTTGTTCGACTGTTTCAGCCGCAGTCCCTTCCGCTTCCTCCTCAGCGACCGGCGCCGGTTGGGCGTCCGGGCTGGGAGCAGGCTGGTGAACGTCAGCCTCCGCCTCGGCTAGCAGTGCCTCCAATGGCTCTCCAGCCTTCAGCCGCGCGAACCGGGCCAACGTCCCGCCATTATTGAGCAGCCGCTCGACTGCCTCTGTGGGTTGAGCGCCCACGCTGAGCCAGTGCAGCACCCGGTCCTCCTGGTATTCGACGGTTTCCGGTTCCGTGCGCGGATTGTAGAATCCAATGATCTCCAGAAATCGACCATTGCGCGGTGCGTGGGAATCAGCAACTACAATGCGATAGCTGGGTTGTTTTTTTGCCCCTATCCGGCGCAATCTGATTTTGACCATACGCCTCCTGTCTTGTCCTTGTTTTTATCAAGCGGTTGTTTTTCTATCCAAACAGGCCCATCAGCCCGCGGCCTCGCGAGGCCTGGCGCCCGAGTTGTTTCATCATTCGCTGCATCTGGCGGAACTGGTTCAACAGGGTGTTGACTTCCTGCACCGTCGTGCCGCTGCCCCTGGCAATCCGTCGTTTCCGACTGCCGTTGAGGATGCGGGGATTGCGCCGTTCCTCCAGCGTCATCGACAGGACAATCGCCTCTACCCGGCGCAACTGCCGTTCCGCTTCGTCGTCGCTTACGTTCCCTCCCATCTTGCTGCGCATGCCAGAGGGGAGCATCTCCAGGAATTGGTTCACCGACCCCATCCGCCGCAGTTGGCGCATCTGGTCGAGAAAATCCTCCAGGTCAAACTCGGCCTGGCGGATCTTGGCCTCCAGCTTGCGGCTCTGTTCCTGGTCAAAGGCTGCTTCGGCCCGCTCGATAAAGGCCAGCACGTCGCCCATGCCCAGGATGCGGCGGGCCATGCGGTCGGGGTGAAAGACTTCCAGGGCGTCCGTCTTTTCGCCGACGCCGAGGAACTTGATCGGCACGCCGGTCACTGCTCGCATGCTGATCGCGGCGCCGCCCCGGGCATCTCCATCCACCTTGGTCAGGATCAGGCCCGTCAGTTTGAGCCGCTGGTCGAATCCCGTGGCGATGTTGACCGCCTCCTGCCCGGTCATGGCGTCGGCAATCAAGAGGATTTCGACCGGCTGGACCCGGCGGGCGATGGCCTCAAGCTCTGCCATCATCTCCTGATCGATCTGGAGACGCCCGGCAGTGTCCAGCACCACCACGTCGTACCCCCGGCGGCGGGTCTCTTGCAGGCCGCGGGCGCAGATGTCGGGTGGGGCAGCCTGAACTCCCTCGCTATAGACCGGCAGGTCCAACTGGCGGCCCAGCACTTCCAGTTGGGTCACCGCGGCCGGGCGGTAGGTATCGGCGGCGACCATCAGCGGCATGTGCCCGCTTTCCTTCAGGTGACGGGACAGCTTGGCCACCGTGGTCGTCTTGCCCGACCCCTGCAGGCCGACGGCCATCAGCACGTATGGCGCCGCGCCCTTGAGCTCCAAGCGCCCAGGTTCGCCTAGCGTCTTGACCAGTTCTTCGTGGACGATCTTGATCACCTGCTGGGCCGGGCTGAGCGATTGAACGACCTCAGCGCCCACGGCTCGTTCCTGCACGCAGGTCACAAAATCCTTGACGACTTTGTAATGTACGTCTGCCTCCAGCAGGGCCAGGCGGATCTCGCGCATGACCTCTTTCACGTCCGCCTCGCGGAGGACCCCGCGTTTGCGCAACCGCTGAAAGATGCCTTGCAATCGATCGCTCAGGTTCTCAAACATCTGCACTCTGCCGGGGCAAATCCCTGTAGCACGTCATTATAATGTACGAATTCCCTTTCGTCAAGCGCCCCAACCAGGGTTCGTAGCAGGTTTATCGTATCCCGTATTCACGAGCTGTAGGGGCGACCAGCCGGTCGCCCCTACAGCACCGGCAGCACGGGCAGAGGCCAGTTTGCTATAGAAACATGGGCGTGGCGCTCCACAAAACAGACCCGCTTCGAAATCCCCCCAGTTCTCTCTTGACGCCAGCGGCGTTTTCGGCCATAATGAGAGAGGCGCCCGGCAGGGCAGTTGAACCCGGCTGGCCTGGACGGCTGCAATTTTCTACAAGGAGTGTTGCCAATGCCTGCAGTTGAAATTCGCCCTGGTATCTATTGGATCGGCGTCAACGACCGCACCACCGATCTTTTCGAAGGGCTGTGGCCCATTGCCCAAGCGGGGGTTTCGTACAACGCCTACCTCGTCAAAGGGGAACAAACCGCCCTCATCGACCTGGCCAAGAGTTTCAAGACCGACGAGTTCCTGGACCAGGTCGCCCAGGTGGTCGACCTGGCCGACCTGGACTATGTCGTCGTCAATCACGTCGAGCCGGACCACACCGGTATCCTCGGCACCCTGCGCCGCATCGCCCCCCAGGCGACGGTCCTCAGTTCTCCCAAGGGGCTGGAGATGCTCGCTTCGTTCTACCACATTGACCAGAACGTGCGCGCGGTAGCGGATGGGGAGACACTCGACCTGGGGGGGCCGGAGCTGCGCTTTCTCTCCACCCCCTTTGTGCACTGGCCGGAAACGATCATGACCTACGAGACGAGCCACAAGGTACTCTTTTCCTGCGACGGTTTTGGCGGCTATGGCGCGCTGCAGGGAGCAATTTTTGACGACCAGTACGACGACCTGGCCTTTTACGAGCAGGAGGCGCTGCGCTATTACGTCAACATCGTGGCGGTCTTTAGCCGCCCGGTGATCAAGGCGATCGACAAGTTGGAGGGTCTGCCGGTCGAGGTCATTGCCCCTTCCCACGGCCTCGTCTGGCGCCGGAACCCGGCGCGGATCGTCGAATTGTACCGCCAGTGGGCGGGATGCGCGGGTGCGGAGGCCGGGTTGGGCGTCACGCTGCTGTACGGCTCGATGTATGGCAACAGCGAGGCGATGATGAACGCCGTCGCCCAGGGCATCTCGCGGGCCGGCCTGCCGGTCGAGATTTTCGACGTCGCCCGCATTCACGCCAGCTACGTCCTCCCGGCGCTGTGGACGCAGCAAGGCGTGGTCGTCGGCGCGCCGACCTACGAGGGGGGGCTCTTTCCGCCGATGGTGCACCTGTTGGACGTGGTGGGGCGCAAGCGGATTTTCCACCGCCGCGCCGCCTATTTTGGCAGCTATGGCTGGAGCGGCGGCGCGCGGCGCGAGTTCGCCCGGCTGGCCGAGGGCCTCAAGTGGGAGGTCTTGGACAGCATGGAATTTCCCGGCAGCCCGACGCTGCAGACTCTCAAGGAAGGGGAAGAGTTCGGCACCCGCTTCGCCGCGGCGCTAAAGGCATAATTGTAGGGGCGAGCCCCTACGAGGCCTTTTGGGGGAACAGTTTGTAGGTCACAGGTAACTGCTCAGCCTGCCCCCTCGCAGGTCATTGCGAGGGGGCAGGCTGAGCAGTTACGGTCACGGCGTACCGCTTACCGACTCTTTCGCCCGCCGCTGCAGTTCGTACAGCGCACTGATCGCCTCCAGCGGCGTCATTGCCGAGACGTCCATCTCCTTCAGCGCGCGTACCACCGGGTGCTCGTCGGAGAACAGCAGCGGCTGGTACGGCGCGGGCGAATCGGTGCCGGGGCGGAACTGGCCGCTCTCCAGCCCTTCCAACAGCTCCTCCGCGCGGTGGATCACCGGCCGCGGTACGCCAGCTAGTTGGGCGACGTGGATGCCGTAAGAACGGTCCGCCCCGCCAGGGACCACCTGGTGCAAAAAGATCACCTGCCCCTGCTCTTCGGCGACCGCCAGGTTGATGTTGTGTACTGCGGGCAGCCGTTCCTCCAGCTCGGTCAACTCGTGGTAATGGGTAGCAAAAAGGGTGCGGGCCCGGCGCTGCGGGTGATTGTGCAGGTACTCGACCACCGCCCAGGCGATGGAGAGGCCGTCGTAGGTGCTGGTGCCCCGCCCGATCTCGTCCAGGACGAGCAGGCTGCGCGGCGTGGCGTTGTTGAGGATGTTTGCCGCTTCGACCATCTCGACCATAAAGGTCGACTGGCCGGCGGCGATCACGTCCTGGGCACCGATGCGGGTAAAGATGCGGTCGACAATGCCGACCTCCGCCCGGTCGGCCGGGACAAAGCTGCCCATCTGCGCCATAAGCACAATGAGCGCGTTCTGGCGCAAATAGATCGACTTGCCCGCCATGTTGGGGCCGGTAATCACCAGGATGCGCCGCTCATCGTCCAGGTAAAGGTCGTTGGGGACAAAGGGGATTTCGTGCAGCGTCAGCTCCACCACCGGGTGCCGCCCGGCGACGATGTCGAGTCCCTCCCCGTCGTTCAGCCCGGGCCGCACGTAGCGATTGCGCACGGCGACCTCGGCCAGGGCCGCCGCCACGTCCGCCCGACCCGCCGTCCGCGCGGTCCGGAGCAGCGCGGCCGCCCGCGCCGCCACCTGCTGGCAGACGCCGCGAAAGAGGCGGGATTCCACCTCCGCCTGCCGCTCCTCGGCATTGAGGATCCGTGTCTCCATGTCCTGTAGTTCCGGGGTGATAAAGCGCTCGGCGTTGACCAGGGTTTGCTTGCGGATGTATTCCTCGGGGACAGCGGCGAGGTTCGATTTCGTGACCTCGATGTAGTAGCCAAAGACCTTGTTAAAGCCGACCTTGAGGCTCTTGATCCCCGTCCGCTTTTGCTCGCCCAGTTCCAAATTGGCCAGCCAATCCTTCGCCTCCCGCACCGAGCGCAGCAGCCCGTCCAGCTCGTCGGAAAAGCCGCTGCGGATGACCCCGCCAGCGGAGAGGTTGGACGGCGGCTCGTCGACGATGGCCCGGGCGACCAGCTCCACCACGTCCTGGCAGGGCTCCAGCCCGGAGGACAATGCATCCAGCGGCTCCGCCGCAAGCACCTCTTTCAGCGCCCGCGCCACCTCCAGGGCGCGGCGGATGCCCACCAGGTCGCGGGGCGTGGCGATCTCGCTCAAGGCGCGATTTGCCATGCGCTCCAGGTCCGGCATGCCTTTCAACAATTCGCGCACTCGCGCCCTCAGCACGCCCTCGCGGTAGAACGCGTCCACCTCGTCCAGCCGCTCCTCAATCGCCGTGCGGTCGACCAGCGGCTGCATCAAGCGCGTCCGCAGCAGCCGCCCGCCCATCGGGGAGAGGGTGTGGTCGAGGACCCACAGCAGCGACCCGTATACCTTGCGCTCGCGCAGCGTCTCGCTCAGCTCCAGGTTGAGCCGCGTGACCGGCCCGAGTACCATAAAGCGCGCGGTGGAATAGGTGCGCAGGGTTGCCAGTTGGGCCAGCGCTCCTTTTTGCGTCTCGCGCAGGTAGCGCAGGACCGCCCCGGCGGCGCGGATCGCCAGCCCTTTTTGCTCGCAGCCAAACCCCTCCAGCGTCGTCACCTGGAAGTGATCGAGCAGGGCCTGGCGGGCGGCGCCCGGTTCGAAATGGTAGGCCGGCACCGGGGTGACGTGGGCGCTGGAAGGGATCCACTCCGGCTCCAGCCCGGCCGCTCCCGCCCGCTCGCCGTGCCTGGGCGGCTGGGGGACGAGGCACTCCCGCGGCTGCAGGCGGGCCAACTCGCGCCCCACCTCGTCCCGGCCCAGCTGGGTGGTGGCAAACTCGCCGGTGGTGATGTCGGCATAGGCCAGGCCAGCCCGCTCCTCGTCCACCACGACTGCCGCCAGGTAGCTGGGCCGCTTGGCGTCCAACAGGGCCGGCTCCACCACCGTGCCCGGCGTGACGACGCGGGTGACCTCGCGGTGAACCAGTCCCCGCCCGGTGGCCTCGCCAATTTGCTCGGCGATCGCCACCCGGTATCCTTTCTCGATCAGCCGGGCGATGTAGCCGTCGACCGCGTGGTGAGGCACGCCAGCCATTGGAACCCGCACGCCCTTGGCGACCGGGCGGGAGGTGAGGACCAGGTCCAGCTCTTGGGCGGCAATCTCGGCGTCGTGGTCGAACGTCTCGTAGAAATCGCCCAGCCGGAAGAAAAGGATTGCGTCCTGGTGCTGGTCTTTGATCTGGAGATACTGCTTGCGGATGGGGGTAATCTGGGTCATCAAAAGTCCTCGTATCTTGGGCGCTCGATCAGCTGGTCAGCCGATCAGGGCGACGATTTCGGCCATTGCTTCCTCGATCGGTTTAGAGGTCATGTCGACCGTGCGCCAGTTGCCGCGGCGGAAAATCATTCGGGCATAGCTCGTCTCTTGCATCACGTGGGACTCGTTGACGTATTGTTTCGCCGCGCTGGCCATGCGGGTTGCCCGCGCCTGCCGCAGGTGGGCCAGCCGCCGCGGCTCGATGGTCAGGCCGATGACGTGTGCGGCGGGGATGCGAAACAAAATCTCTGGCGGCTCGATCCCCAGTATGATCGGCACGTTGCCGACGAACCAGCCCCGGTAGGCCAGGTAGACGCTGAGGGGCGTCTTGCCGGTGCGCGAGATTCCCACCAGGACGATCTCGGCCTGTTCCAGTTCTTCTGTTCTCCGGCCGTCGTCGTGGCGGAAGGCGTAATCCATCGCTTCGATCCGCCGGTTATACTCTTCCGATCCGTAGGTGCTGTATAGCCCCGGCTGCGCCTTGGGGGCAGCCTGCAGTTGATCGGACAATCGCTCCAGCAGCGGCCCCATCAGGTCGAGGGTGGGCACGTGGCGCTTGCGTCCCTCGTCAAAGATCTCTTGTCGCAAGCCGGGGGTGACCAGGGTGTGGACGACGAGAGCTCCAGCCGCGGACGCTTCGCGGATGATGCGGCGGATTTCTTTGCGAGTGAGCACCTGCTTGTACTGGCGGATATCAACCGGGCTCTCGAACTGGGTCAGTGCCGCCTGGATGACCCGCCGGGCGGTCCCGCCCGATCCATCGGAGACGGCAAAAACCACGTCCTCCTTCAATGTTTCTGGCATGAGAACTCCTTCCGCCCACCTGCTGGAGCGTGACGATCTCGGCAATTTTCAGATTATACCACAAGGAGGTGGGCGCATGCAAAACTCCGAGTCTCGGCCTCCGGCAGGAGAATTGACTGAGTCGTTGCCCTTGTGTTATAATGAGTCGAGGCAGTTGCCGGAGGGAATCATGCACAAGGCTTACCTGTTCAAATCGCTGCAAGAGGGCGTGGTTCAATGCCAGGTCTGCGAGCATTTCTGCACCATTCGCCGCGGGGAAAAGGGCAAGTGCGGCGTGCGGTACAACGACGACGGTGTCCTCTACCTGACCGTCTATGGCCGCCCGGTCACGATTCACATCGACCCGATCGAGAAAAAGCCCCTCTATCATTTCCTGCCCGGGGAAAAGATCCTTTCCCTCGGTACCTATGGCTGCAATTTCCGTTGTCCCTTCTGCCAGAACTGGTCCATTTCCCAGCAGTGGGAGGAGGACGCGCGCGCATCCTGGCGCGAGCCTGACGTCACGCCAGAGATGCTCGTCGAGGCCTGCCAGCGCGAGGGGGCAACGATGATCGCCTACACCTACAACGAGCCGACGGTCTTTTTCGAGTACACGTACGACACGGCCCGGTTGGCCCGCGAGCACGGGCTGCGCAACGTCTATGTCTCCAACGGCTTTATGTCCGAGCAGGCGCTGGAGATGATCAGTCCCTACCTGGACGGCATCAACGTCGATCTCAAGGCCTTTCGCGATGCGTTCTACCGCCAGCAGTGCCAGGGGCGGCTGGCGCCGGTGCAGCGCAACATTCGCACTATCGCCCAGGAGACCGACATCTGGATCGAGATAACGACCCTGCTCATCCCGGGCCTCAATGACGACGAGGAGGAACTGCGGGAGATGGCTGGATGGCTGGCCGGGGTCGACCCGGCGATGCCGTGGCACATCAGCGCCTTTCATCCCGACTACCAGATGCTGGACCGCCCGCCGACGCCTTCTTCCGCCCTGCTCCGCGCCTACGAAATCGGCCGCGAAGCGGGCCTCGAATACATCTACCTGGGCAACGTCATGGATGTCGACCGTGGCTCGACCTACTGCCCCGCTTGCGGGGAGCTGTTGATCCGCCGCCACTGGTACGCGGTGGAGGAAAAGTGGCAGGAGCGCGGCCGGTGCCATCGCTGTGGGCATGCTGTGCCGGGCTTGTGGTCGTAACTCGAGGAGGGTGTGATGCGCGTGCGAAAACCCGTCGTCGCCGGACAGTTCTATCCGGCGGACCGTACCGAAGCGGTGCGGATGATCGAATCGTTTCTGCCCCGCCAACTGCCGGCCGGGCTGCCGTCGCCCATCGTGGCCGGGATCGTGCCCCACGCCGGGTGGGTCTACTCTGGCCTGGTCGCCGCGCGGGTCTTTGCGGCGATCCGTGCCCAATCGATGCCCGAGACCTTTGTGCTGCTCAGCGCCATGCACCGCTGGGGGGCGTCGCGCCCGGCGGTCTATGGGCAGGGCGCATGGTCGACCCCGCTGGGCCAGGCCGAGGTCGACGCCGGGCTGGCCCAGGCGGTGCTGGAGGCCGGGGCCGGGCTGTTGATCGACAGCCCCGAGGCCCACGCCGGTGAGCACTCGGTCGAGGTGCAGGTCCCCTTCATCCAGCATCTCTTTCCCCAGGCCAGCATCCTGCCGATCCTGGTGCCGCCCGACGAACAGGCTGTCCGGGCCGGACAGGCCGTGGCCCAGGCAGTGGCGGCGGCAGCCGGCAAGGTTGCCGTGGTGGGCAGCACCGACCTCACCCACTATGGCATGGGCTATTACGGTTTCGCGCCGGCCGGGACAGGAGAGCCCGCGCTGGCGTGGGCGCGGGCCAACGACGAGCGCATCATCGCGCTGATGCTCCAGATGCGGGCGGAGGAGGTCGTCGCCGAGGCCCAGGCCCACCACAATGCCTGCGGCGGGGGCGCCATCGCCGCCACCGTCGCCGCGGCCCGCGAGCTCGGCGCGCAGAAGGGGGTGCTGCTGGAATACACGACCAGCCACCACGTCCGCGCGCACGGCCCCGCGACCGATTTCGTGGGCTATGCCGCAGTGGTGTTCTAGGGAGGAGAGCGATGCTGACCGACCCAGACCGCCGCTATCTGCTGGAGCTGGCCCGCGAGACGATCAGCCAGGGACTGGCCGGGAGAGACCTGCCCGCCGTGAATCTGGATGCTCTGTCCCCAAACTTGCGACAACCCGGCGCCTCCTTCGTCACCCTGACCCTGGGCGGCGGGCTGCGCGGCTGCATCGGCAGCATCGAGCCCCATCGCCCGCTGGCGTTGGACGTGCAGGAGAACGCCCTGGGGGCCGCATTTCGGGACCCCCGTTTCCCGCCCCTGAGCCAGGGCGAACTGGCGCGGGTGCGGATCGAAGTGTCGGTGTTGACGCCGCCGCAGCCGTTCCCGTATCGCGACGGGGCCGACCTGCTGGCCCGGCTGCGGCCCCTCGTCGACGGGGTCATCGTCGAGCGCGGATGGCATCGCGCGACCTTTTTGCCCCAGGTCTGGGAAAAGTTGCCCCAGCCACGCGAGTTCGTGGGCCAGCTCTGCCTCAAGGCCGGCCTCGCTGCCGATGATTACCAGAGACCGGGGCTGCAGGTCTCGACCTACCAGGTAGAAAAGTTCGAGGAGGAAATCACATGAACGTCCGAACAGCCCGCTTTCTGGCCCCCTGGCTGCTGGTGATCCTGGTCGCTTGCCAACCGGTGACTGCGACTCCCCCCCCGCCCAGTCCCACGCCAGCGCCGCCTTTCTTTGCCGACGATTTCCGGGACCCCAGCAGCGGCTGGCTGACGATGGAGGATGACAACGGGCGGATCGCTTACCAGGACGGAAAGATGACCATCCGCAGCGAGGGCAGGGGGTCGGCGCTGTTGACCACGCCCGGCTTTTTGCTGGAAGACGCCATCATCGAGGTCGACGTGGAGTGGGTCGACGGGACGATGGATAACTGGATGGGCGTCCTGTGCCGGATGACAGAGAACGAGGATGGCTACATCTTTCTCATCAGCGCCGACGGCTTTTACCTGGTCGGCCTGTACCTCGACGGCGTAGCGACGGCACTGGATGGTCCCACCACCTCGGAGCTGATCCGGACCGGGGCGGCGGTCAACCACGTGCAGGTCGAGTGCAACGGGCAGGAGCTGCGCCTGTGGGTGAATGACACTCTGCTCTCGGAACAAACCGCCAGCACGCTGGCCTCTGGCGACGTCGGCCTGATGGCGGATTCTTTGGACGGCAATCCCACTGAGGTCCACTTCGACAACTTTGTCGTGCAGCGGCCCTGAGGCGATATTACGAGCAGGCTCTAACTGATCGCCGCAAGCGAACGGCTGCCAACCGCTCCGCGATGACCTGCACCCCCAACCCCACCCCCGTCGGCACGGTGAGGGTCGAGCCATCGTTGAGGACAAAGTCGGGTTCGGCGATATCCCGGTGGTAGTAGCGGGCGGAGGCAGAGATGTCCCCCGGCAGGGTGAAATTGGGCAGCGCGGCCAGGGCGACGTTGGCTGCCCGTCCTACGTTCGTCTCCAGCATCCCCCCGCACCAGACCGGCACCCCCCGCTCGGCGCAGAGGTCGTGGATGCGCAGTGCGGCGGTCAGCCCGCCCACGCGCCCCACCTTGACGTTGATCACCCGGCAGGCGGCGATATCCAGCGCCCAACGGGCGTGCTCGGGGGAATGGATGCTCTCGTCCAGGCAGAGGGGCGTGCGGAGTTGGGCCTGCAACCTGGCGTGATCGACGATGTCGTCGTGGTGCAGCGGCTGCTCGATCAACAGCAGGTTGAAAGGGTCCAGCGCCTGCAGGAGCGGCGTGTCGGCCAGGCTGTAAGCGGAGTTGGCGTCGACCTGCAGCGGCAGGTCGGGCCACTGCTCCCGCACCGCCCGCACCACGTCGACGTCCCATCCTGGCTTGATCTTGAGCTTGACCCGGCCGTACCCCTCGTCCACATATTGGGCAACTCGATCGAGCAGGATCTCTAGCCGCGGCTCGATACCGACGCTCACCCCCACCGGCACCCGTTCTTGCCGCCCACCGATCATGTCGGCCAGCGGCACTCTGCGGGCCTGGGCCAGCAGGTCCCACACCGCGTTCTCCAGCGCCGCGCGGGCCATCGCGTGCCCCCGCACGCGGGCGAAACGGGCAACCACGTCGGCCGGTTCGTCGATCTCCTGGCCCAGCAAGGCCGGGATGAGGTAATCCGCCAGGACGTGCCAGGCGGTGCCGATGGTCTCGCTGGCGTACCACGGCCCGTCGCCGGCAACACATTCTCCCCAACCCGTCAGCCCTGCGGCGTGGACCGAGACGAGGATGCAGGGACGGGTCACCTCGCGGCCAAAACTGGTCTCGAAGGGATGGACCAGCGGTAAATCGATGTGATGCAGTTCGATCCGCTCGATCTTGGGCATTTGATCCTTCCGAATGGCAAAAATTAGCCACGAATTAACACAAATTTACACGAATTGAACCAGAATTAGCATTAATTTGACAATGGCACATTTCAGTAGATTGCTCTGCCAAGCACGGGGAAGGGGGAAAAGGGGGGTTTCGCAGGCGGCGAAGCCGCC